>CABZEY010000004.1 GCA_902524955.1 uncultured Pelagibacteraceae bacterium
CACTAATTCTGAAAAGTTGTTCAACTTTTTTTAATTGCTTCCTTGATGACAATAAAACTACAATGTCATTTAACTTAAATTCAAAACTTTTTTTGGGTACTAAAACCTTTTTATCTCGAATGATTAACCCAATTCTAATACCATCAGGAATTGATGAATTTTCAATAGTATTATTAACTAACTCTGAATTCTCTAAAACTTTAGCCTGCATGATTTCAAATTCTCCATCATCCAAAGTAAATACACTGTCTATTTTACCTTTGTGCACATGTTTTAATATTGTAGATACTGTAGTCATTCTTGGATCAACAATATCGTCAATTTTAAGTGATGATTGTAATAAACTGTAATTATGACTATTTGCTATTGCGATGACCCTCTTTATTCCTTTTTTTTTGCACAAAAGTGCACTCATTAAATTTACTTCATCATCATCTGTAATACATAACACAGTATCGATCTCCTCTAAATTTATTTCCTTGAGAATATTTTCGTCTAAACCATCTCCTTTTATTATCATCGTTTCATTAAGTTCATTTGCAACGTACTGAGCTCTTTCTTCATTTTTTTCTATCATTTTAATTCTTGGATTATTTGGGTGGTTTTCTAACGATTTTGCTAGATCTAATCCTATATTTCCAGCACCTATTATTAAAAATTTGTCAGAAACTTTCTCATCTTTACCAAATACTTTCATTGTTCTTTCAACTTGTCTTGAATCCGTCAGAATAAACGCTTTATCATTTTCAAGTAATACATCTTTTTTTTTTAATATCAAAAATTTGTCATCTCTTTGAACACCTAACACATTCGCATTTAAATCAGAAAATGATTTAGTCAATCTTTCTAAAGGTGTATTTATTAACTCACATTTGTTATCTATATTAATCTCTACTAATCTAACAGTATCATCTGCGAATGGAAAACTTTCTATGGCTCCTGGTGCCTCGATTTTTCTTACTAAAGATTTAGATACTTCATATTCAGGAGATATAATAACATCTATTGGTAAATGTGATTTGCTAAATAATTTACCATATGACGGATTTAAAAACTCTTTTGATCTAATTCTGGCGATTTTTCTAGAGACATTGAATAAAGAATGTGCAATTTGACAAACTATCATATTTGTTTCATCATTTCTTGTGACTGCAATGATCATGTCAGTATTTTTTGCATCTGCTAATTCCAAAACACTGGGATATGTTGCGATTCCAACAATACCTTTTGCATCTAAATTATCATTAATTTTTTGAATATCTGAACTTGTTTTGTCTATAACAGTAATAGAATGACCCTGTTGAGATAATTGGTTTGCAATAGAATAACCAACCTGTCCTGCACCACAAATAATAATATTCATTAATGTTTGATATTTAAAGAAGATAACTTTCTATGCAGTGCAGTTCGGTCCATTCCAACGGACTTTGCTGTTTTAGAAACGTTACCATCATTTTTTTTTAATTGTTTCACTAAATACTCTTTCTCAAAATTATCTCTTGCTTCTTTTAACGTTAATTCTGTTGATGCGGAATTATGTTTATCAATATTTAAACTTGGATTTAAGGTATTATATATTATATTTTCGATTTTTTCTATATTATCTTGACCTAAAATTGCTATTCTTTCAACCAAATTTCTTAGTTCTCTAACATTTCCTGGCCAATTATAGCTATAGAAAGAGTCTAAATTTTTAATAAATTTTTTATAATCATAATTATTTCCAATAAATATTGAAAAAAAATATTCTATCAATAGTGGTATATCCGATAACCTGTTAACTAAAGCTGGTAAGTTTAAATTTATGACATTTAATCTATGAAACAAGTCTTCTCTAAAATTTCCTTTTGATACCTCTTTTTTTAAATCTATAGATGAAGAGGCTATTAGCCTAAAATTTACAGTAATATCTGTGATATCATTTAGTCTCTTAAATCTCTGATCTGTTATTACTCTTAAAATTTTATTTTGAACATCTAATGGCAAATCATTAACATTATCAATAAATAATGTTCCATTATTTGCCTTTTCCAAATGACCTTTGATTACTTCACCATGTTTTAAAATACCAAAAATATTTTCGTCAAAATTACTAATATTAATACGTGATGAATCTAATATGACAAAGTTACCTTTATATCTGTTTGAATTACGATGTATTTCTCTTGCCAAAAGCTCTTTTCCACTTCCACTAGGACCTTCTATCAATATACGGCCATCAGAGATTGAAATTTTTTGAATCGTTTCTTTAATTTTTAATATTTCTTTACTTTCACCTATAAAATCAAAAGATTGAAAAATTTTTTCATGTAAATCCTGCTTGGTGTTTATTAAATCTGAAAATTCTATGCCTCTTTTAATGAAATTTAATAATCGTTCTTGATTAAAAGGTTTTTCTA
This sequence comes from uncultured Pelagibacteraceae bacterium, assembly GCA_902524955.1. Classification (GTDB taxonomy): domain Bacteria; phylum Pseudomonadota; class Alphaproteobacteria; order Pelagibacterales; family Pelagibacteraceae; genus HIMB114. The sequence goes on from CABZEY010000004.1 coordinate 2,400, forward strand.
AAAATTCAAATGCTCCATCCTTCACGGAATTTACTGCTATTTGTATATTTGCATGACCAGACATCATGATAACTGGCAAATCTTTATTTTTATTTTTAATTAAATTTAAAAGATATAAACCATCTCTAGATTTTTCATCAAGCAAAACATCTAATAATGCTAGGTCAAACGAATTTTTATTTATAAACTCTTCAGCTTCTTTGATTGTTCCAATTGTAACAACAGAATATTTATTTTCGGTTAATATTTCCTCTAAAATAAAACGAATATCTTTTTCGTCATCGACTATTAAAATTTTTTTCATATTTTTTTTGGCAAAGTAATACTTACGTAAGCACCATTTTTTTCTTTTCTATTTTCATAAAAAATTTGACCATTATGTTCATGTACTATTTTAGATACAATTGATAATCCTAGACCACTTCCATCTTTTTTTGTTGTAAAATATGGATCGTTATGTTTAAAATTTCTAGCCTCTTTGAACCCTACTCCGTTATCTAGGATAGTTAAGAAATAAAACTTTTTGTCATCTGATAACTCTGTAATTATTTCACCATTAAACTGTGTATCTATCAACCTTTCTTCAATTGACTCTATGGCGTTTTTATAGATGTTTAATAGTGCTCTATTTATTTGACCTTTGTCACAATAAATTTCATTATCATTTAAAGAATTATTTTTAGTAAATTTAATTTGCTCATAATTTAATTGATAAGTTTCTTGAGAATTATTGACAATTGCAATTAAATCATTTTTTTCAAAAACAGGTTTGGGCATTCGCGCAAAGTCTGAAAAACTATTCACTAATTTGGAAATTTCAAATATTTGATTATTAATAATAGACAAATGTTTTTTTGAACTTTCATCGGTAGATATTTTTTCTCTAATTCTATCTAAAGATAGCTGAATTGGTGTGAGTGGATTTCTAATTTCATGAGCTAATTTTCTAGCAATAACCTGCCAAGCTTCAAAACGACCTGATAAAATGTTCTTTTGTTTTTGTTTTTTTATTTGAGATACCATATCATTAAAAATTAAATTTAAATTTTTAAAATCCTCATTTTTATCATTTTTTAATTTAATATCATAATCTCCCTCGCTAACACTCTTTGCGGCTCTGAATAAATTATTTAAAGGTTTGATTGTTTTTGCAGCAAGATTAATTCCAAATGATGCGGACATTAATATTAAGATAAGAGTAAAAATAATATATATTATAAAGAACGAAATTTGAATTTTTAATGTATTACCTTTTACTCTATAATAATAAATTGATGCATCTCCAGTTTCTTTTAAAAAAGAATTAATTTTTTTATCAACATTTTGAAATGAATATAAATAGAGATTTTTATAATTATTTAATTTAATCAAAGCATATGTTTTTTTCTCTAATGCATTTGAAACAATCAATGGTTTGCCATTACTAGCTTGTAACAACATATTTTTAGATGGGGGATTATAATTATTTTTACTTATAGCGAATTGAATCAGTTTGGCTTTATTGTCAATTAAAAAAATATTTTTTATATTTCTAAAACTTGATTGAAACAAAAGGTAATTTTTAAATTTATTCCTATCAGATAATAAAATTTTTTTATTTCTATTAAGATCATATGCGATTAGTTTCAAATCTTTTACAATTGACTTTTGATAATCATTTAAATAGTTTACAGCAATATTTCTTGAATTGTTGACTAATGATAATATCTTATCGTCAAACCATCTTTGTATACCATAATTAAATATTAATATTGAAAATATAACAATCAATAATGATGGTAATGAAGAGATTATTAAAAAAGATAAAACTAAATTTTTACTTGTTTCACCGCCAAGCTCTAAAGATTTTTTTTTTAAATAATTTTTATAAATTTTAAGTGAAATAGACAATATTAAAGCAAATAATAGTAAAAAATTTAGAATTAACAGTATTTCAACATTCATTTGATTTAATTTAAAAAAACCAACTCCAATGAAGGTTTGTAAAGAAATAAAACCAAGTCCAATTGAAATAATAAATAAAATTGATATTAAGTATGTATTAGAAAAAAATTTTGATAATATTTTCATGAAATTAGCAGCAATTATTCTCGCAGCAGGTCATAGTCGTCGATTCAAAAGCAATATTCCAAAACAGTTTCATTTTTATAAAAAAGATATTATTCTTAATCATAGTATAAAAAAATTTGAAAAAATTAAACAAATTAAAGAAATATATATAGCTATAAACAATAAATATCAAAAAAAGTATAGTTCATTAATAAAAAAAACAAAAAAAATTAAATTTTTTGATGGTGGAAAATATCGTTGTGAAACAGTAAAAAAAGGTGTCGAAAAGCTTTACCGAAAGTATACTCATGTATTAATTCACGATGCAGCACGTCCAGATTTTACCATAAAACTTGCTCAGAAATTAATTAAGGAGTTAAAAAAAAATTCATGTGTTGTGCCAGTAATAACTTGTTCTGATACTACGGTGTTAGAAAAAAATTACGTTAATAGAGATAAAATTAAATTATTACAAACTCCTCAGGCCTTTTGTTTAGATAAAATATATAAATTTCACAAAAAAAATAAAAATAAAAATATTACAGATGATTCAGTTTTATTTTTTCAAAATAAACTAAGTATAAAATTTATTAATGGAGAAATCGAGAACAAAAAAATTACTTATCTTAATGATATTGGTGTAAAAGATAAATTCTATGGCATTGGTTACGACATTCACAAAATGGCCAAAGGATACAATCTGTATATAGGTGGTGTTAAAATACCATCTAAATTTGGTAGCGTAGGACATAGCGATGGTGATAGTTTATTGCATGCTTTGATTGACAGTTTCCTAGGAGCTGCAAAGCTTAGAGATATTGGTACCCTATTCCCTAATACTAAAAAATTTAAAAATATCAGATCTACAAAGTTACTTCGTGAAGTCATAAAAAAACTTAAAAAAATTGACTTAAAAGTTTCCTCTATTGATTTAAATATTATTTTACAATCACCAAATTTAAAAGATTACAAAGAGAAAATAAGATCCAATATTTCAAGATTATGTAAAATTAACAAAAAATTTGTAAATGTAAAAGCTAAGACTGCTGATAGAATAGGCATAATTGGTAAAAATAAAGCATTAGCATGTGAGGTAATTTCTACTTTAGAAAATGTTCAATAAATTAAATTTTTTATTTTTTACTTTTTTTTATATAGGAAAATTACCGGCTTCCGGTACATTTACTAGTATTATAACAATATTTATTTATTACTTCGTTTTATTTTTTTTTTCAAATATTTTATTTATTTTATTACTTATAACCATAACAATTTATTCATTTTTTTTTTTAAAGGAAATATTAAAAAATTTTGAAAATAAGGATCCAAAAGAAATAGTTATAGATGAATTTATTGGCCAGTCTATACCCTTGTTAATATGTGGAAGTAATATTCTCCTCATATTAATTTCATTTATACTTTTTAGATTTTTTGATATATTTAAAATTTTTCCAGCAAATATTATTGACAAAAAAATAGATGGGACAATTGGAATAATAGGAGATGATATAATCGCCGGTATATATACTCTTATAATAGTTTATCTTATAAAAGGCTACGTATGAAAAAAAAAGTTTTTGAAAAACTTATAAAAAAAAAAATAACTGTTTCAGTGGCTGAATCTTGTACAGGCGGACTCATAGCCAGTGAGATTATTTCAATACCAAATAGTTCTAAGATATTTAATCTTGGATTAATAACATATTCAAATAAATCAAAAGAAAAAATTCTTAATGTAAAAAAAAAAAATTTAATTAAATATGGAGCTGTAAGTTCTCAGATTTGTAAAGAAATGCTTGACAATCTGTATAAGATAACGAAATCTAATGTCTGTGTATCTACTACAGGAATTGCTGGACCAGGTGGTGGATCAGCTTTAAAGCCGGTTGGATTAGTATATATTGGAATTAAATATAAAAAGATGTCAAAAATTTTTATGTTTAATTTTTCGAAAAAATTACCTAGAAATAAAATTCAAAAATTAGCAGTAAGCAAAGTTATAAATTTATTAGATAAATTAATTTAAATTGGCTAAAAATTTTGCACGTTTTTCAAAAGAATTAAGTATTTTTCGAAACCCAATATCAAACATTTTGTCTAACATTTTATTTAAAATCATATTATTTAATTCGATATTAATAAAAAATTCAATATCACATTCATTCTCATTAATTTTATTTAGAATCCAAATATTTTCCAAAGTTTTCAATGGTCCTTTAATGGCATTTACAATTATTTTTCTTTTTTTTTTGTCATATTTAACATGGCTAGTATAAACATCTTTAGCAAATGAATATCCAATTTCTAATTCAGCTATAATTTTTATGCTACTTTGATTTTCTTTTTTTGAAATAATTTTTGAATTTGTACACCAAGGCAAAAACTCTTTATAATTATCTATATCTAAAATGAGGTTTTCAATAAGTCCCAAGGGATAATGAAATTTTTTTTTGATATTTTTTTTTGGCAAATTAAATTAAATTTTTTTCTCTTTTTTCTTTTAATTTTGAAAAATCATCTCCAGCATGGTAACTTGACCTTGTCATTGGACTGGATGAAACCTGCAAAAAACCTTTGGAATAAGCTATTTTTTTAAATTTTTCAAAATCTTCAGGTGGTATAAATTTTTTTATAGGAAAGTGTTTTTCTGTTGGTTGTAAATATTGTCCCAAGGTTAAAAAATCTACTCTAGCACACCTTAGATCATCCATAACTTGAAAAAGTTCCTCTTCTTTTTCACCAAGTCCTAGCATTAGTCCAGATTTCGTAAATAATTTATTATTATAATCCTTCACTTCTTTTAACAAATTAATAGATTGAAAATATCGTGAACCAGGTCGCACTTTTGTATAGTTTGAAGGCACAGTTTCAATATTATGGTTAAAAACATCTGGTTCAGCATCGACAACTTTTTTATATACATCGCCTTTCCTTAAAAAATCTGGCGTTAATATTTCTATGGTCGTCTTAGGGTTATTTCTTCTTATTTCATTAATTGTTTTAACAAAATGATATGCTCCACCATCTGGCAAATCGTCTCTATCGACAGATGTAATGACTACATGACTTAAATTTAAATCTTTAGTAGCTTTGGCGACTCTTAATGGTTCATTTTGGTCTAAAGGATTCGGTAAACCAGTTTTTACATTACAAAATGCACAAGCTCTAGTGCATGTATCACCCATAATCATAAATGTTGCATGTTTTTTACTCCAACATTCAGAAATATTTGGACACCCAGCCTCCTCGCACACTGTATGCAAATTATTATCTTTTACAATTTTTTTAGTATCGCTGTAAATTGAGGAGTTGGTTAGTCTAACTCTTATCCAACTTGGTTTTCTTTGTATTGGATTTGATGGTTTGTTTATTTTTTCTGGGTGACGTGGTTTCATTTTATAATCAAAAGTTTTTCATTTTTTTTGCCTTTAGCAAACATCTCTCTATATATTTCATCTAAAAAATTAATATCAATATTTTTAGTTAACGAATTATTTTCATTAATTAATCTTATATTTTCTACATTTAAATATTTTTCAATATTAGACAATTTGTCATATTCAATTTTTTTTTTTTGAAATGAGATATACCCTCTATTTCCATCAAAAAAATTAATAATAAAATATAGTATTATGAAAGTGTTTATTATTAAAAATTTAGATTGCACCAAAAAAGTTTTAAATTTTTTCATTTAATTTTTGACATTCCCGGTTTTTTTAAATTTTCTTCAATTCTTAGTAACCTATTATATTTTGCTACTCTTTCAGACCTTGCTAATGATCCAGTTTTTATTTGATTTGATTTTGTTGCAATAGCAAGATCAGAAATAAACGTATCTTCTGTATCTCCAGATCTATGAGAAATAATCGTACTTAAACCTTTTATTTGAGCCAACTCAATTGTTTTTAGAGTTTCACTCACAGTGCCAATCTGGTTTAATTTAATTAAAATAGAATTTGCTGAGGCATTTTTTATACCTTTGGACAATCTGTCATAATTGGTTACAAAAAGATCGTCACCTACAATTTGTATCTTGTCTCCAATAAGACTTGTAAGATTTGTCCATGTCGTCCAGTCATCCTCAAAAACTGGGTCCTCTATGGACTTAATTGGATATTTTTTAATCAAACTTTCATAATATTGAAGAAGTTCTGATGAGTTGAGTTTCTTATTATGGATCATAGAATATTTATTACCATCATAAAGCTCATTTGAAGCTACATCTAAACAAATGTTTATATGCTTACCAGGTGTAAAGCCGGATTGTGTTATTGACTCTAATATTAATTCTATTGCTTCCTCGTCTGAATTAAGATTAGGTGCAAATCCACCTTCGTCACCAACATTGGTGCTAAGATTTTTTTTTAACAAATTTTTTTTTAAGCTTTGAATTGTTAAAAAACCATATTGCATACATTCTTGAAAAGACACAGCGCCATCCGGTCTTATCATAAATTCTTGGATATTTAATGAATTATTTGCGTGAGCTCCACCATTAACAATATTCATTAATGGGTAAGGTAATTTAAAATTTCCGTCATTTGATAAATACTCAAAAATTTCTTTTTTACTACTCTTGGCTGCAGCTTTACAATTAGCTATGGAAACCGATAATATTGAATTTGCACCTATTTTAGATTTATTGCTAGTTCCATCTAGCTCAATTAAAGTATTGTCAATGTGAACTTGATCATACGGGCTCATACCTTTTAAAATTTTATTTATATTAGTGTTTACATTTTCAACTGCATTAAAAACACTTTTATTTAAATATTCTTTGTTTTGATCTCTCAATTCATGAGCCTCATAACTTCCTGTTGATGCTCCAGAGGGTACAATGGCCGATGCTACTGATCCATCTGTTAAAAAAACATCTGTTTCAATAGTTGGAAAGCCTCTACTGTCAAATACTTGTCTAGATTTTAAATGTGATATCGTAGTCATTACAAACTTTCATTTTTAACTAAATTATCAAGTTTAATAATTTTAACTAAAAAACTTTCCAATTCTGAAAGTTTTAACATATTTGGTCCGTCTGATGGTGCGTTATCGGGATCATCATGAACCTCTATAAATAGACCAGATATACCGATTGATACTGCAGCTTTGGACAAATCATATATAAACTCTCTTTGTCCTCCGCTTTGATGTCCTTTGCCGCCAGGCTGCTGTACAGAGTGAGTTGCATCAAATATGACTGGATAGTTTTCTCTTTTCATAATTGAAATTGAACGCATATCTGAAACTAAAGTATTATAACCAAACGATACACCTCGCTCAGTGAGTAAAATATTTTTATTAAAATCTTCAACTTTACGTAAAATATTTGGAACATCCCATGGAGCAAGAAACTGGCCTTTTTTTATGTTGATCACTAAATTAGTTTTTGCTGCTGATTGCAAAAGATCTGTTTGTCTACACAAAAAAGCAGGTATCTGAATAATATCAATTGAATTTTTTAATAGTTCACATTGTTCAACTGAATGTACATCTGTTAAAATTGGTATTTTTAATTTTTTCCTGATTTCTTCAAATATTTTAATAGATTTTTCTAAACCCAGCCCTCTTTGTGACAAATGGCTGGTTCTGTTAGCTTTATCAAAAGAGGTTTTGTAAACGAAATTAATTTTTAATTTATCACATATTTTTTTTATATTTTCTGCAATAGAGATTGCATGCTCTCTATTCTCTAGCTGGCATGGACCAGCAATTAATACAAGGGGTAAGCTGTTTGAAATTGCAAAATTATTAATCTTAACTTGTTTAATCATATAATTTTATTTTTAGCTGCTTTTATGAAAGATGCAAACAATGGATGAGGATTTAAAGGTCTAGACTTAAATTCTGGATGAAATTGTACTCCAATAAACCATGGGTGTGCTTTTAGTTCGATTGTCTCAGGTAATTTATTATTGTTTGACATTCCAGAAAATATCAAGCCTTTATCTTCAAATTTTTCCTTATAATTTATATTTACTTCATATCTGTGTCTATGACGCTCAAATATTTTATTTGAATTATATATTTTTTTTATCAAAGAATTATTTAATAAAACACATTCGTATTGACCTAATCTCATTGTACCACCAATTTTTTTTAATTCACCTTTTTTTAAAATACCATCCTTATACCACTCTTCGATTAAGCCTATGATCGGAGTGCATTTTTTATTAATTTCGGTTGACCCAGCATTTTTAATTTTTAAAACATTTCTTGCAAATTCTATTAGGGATAATTGCATACCAAAACAAATTCCAAAAAAAGGAATTTTGTTTGTTCTAGCAAATTTAATTGATTGTATTTTACCCTCGGTCCCTCTTTTACCAAAACCACCTGGTATCAAAATACCATTAGTATTAGAAAGTTTATTTTTAATCTGTGAAAAAGTTAATTTCTCTGAGTCAATTTTGTTTAAATTAACTCTTGTATTATTTGCGATACCGCCATGAATAAGCGCTTCGTCTATAGATTTATATGCATCTTTTAGATCAACATATTTTCCTATTACAGAAATATTTACCTCCTGTTTTGATCTGAGTACAACGTTTGTGGTTTTGTGCCATGGTTTTAAATTTGGTAATTTTTTAGTTTTGATTTTAAAATATTTCAAAACTTGTTTATCTAATTTTTCTTTATAGAAGCTTATAGGTGCTTCATATATAGTTTTTACATCGACGGTTTCAATTACATTTTCAATATCAACGTTGCAAAATAATGATATTTTTTTTCTTTGATCTTTAGGCAATGGTATTTCTGATCTACAAATAATAATGTCTGGCTGCATCCCCAAACTTCTCAGCTCTTTAACAGAGTGTTGTGTGGGTTTTGTTTTAATTTCATCGGATGACTTGATAAATGGAACTAAAGTTAAATGGATAAATAAACTATTTTTTTTTCCTACATCATTTGAAAATTGTCTAATTGCCTCAAGGAAAGGGAGGCTTTCTATATCTCCAACTGTTCCTCCAATTTCACAAATAATAAAATCAAAACCAGATGTTTTATTTTTTATAAATGATTTTATTTCATTTGTTACATGGGGAATAACTTGAACAGTGTTTCCCAAATATTTTCCAGATCTTTCTTTGTCTATTATTGTAGAATAAATTTTTCCTGTAGTAATGTTGTCTAGATTTGTTGAATTTATATCTGTAAATCTCTCATAATGACCAAGGTCCAAATCTGTTTCTGCACCATCATCTGTTACGAAAACTTCTCCATGTTGAAAAGGATTCATTGTACCTGGGTCTACATTTAAATACGGATCTAATTTTCTAATTTTAACTTTGTACCCTCTGCTCTTAAGCAAGTAAGCTAAGGAAGCAGATGACAAACCCTTACCTAATGAGGAAACCACACCGCCAGTTACAAAAATATAACGCGCCATGGAATTTCTTTATATGTTAAACAATAAAATTGTAAAACACTTAATTACTTAGATTTTGGAATTTTAGGTAAATTATCTTCTTTTTTTTCAATTTTGTCTAAAACAGAGTTTGTTTTTGTTTCTTCTCTATGAAGAGCTGTGAGGGATATGCTGGTAACTATAAACAAAAATGCAATTATAGATGTAAACTTTGTTAAAAAGTTTCCAGCACTTCTTGACGACATAAGAGAATCGCTCCCCGACCCTATGCCCAAAGCTCCACCCTCTGATTTTTGTAATAAGACTGACCCAATTAATAAAATTGCAAGTATAACATGAATTGTTAAAATTATATTTTCCACGATGATTAATTATAATACTTTTTGATAATATCAATGAAATTTTTGTGTTTCAAAGAAGCTCCGCCTATCAAAAAACCGTCACATAAATCAATATTTTTTAGTTCATTAATATTTTTGGGAGAGACAGAACCTCCATATATTACCGTGGCTTTTATTTTAAATTCATTTTTTAAATATTTTTTTATTTTTAGAAAAAAATTATTTAAATACGAATTTTCTGGAATAATACCTGTTCCGATAGACCAAATAGGTTCGTAAGCAAATATAATATTTTTTAAATATTTTTTGTTTTTTTTTAAACTTAATTGTAATTGTTTTTTTACTTTATAGAATGACTTTTTTTTTTTATAATCTTTTAAATTTTCACCTACACATAAAATTACTTTTATATTGTTTTTAACTGCCATACCAATTTTTTGACTTATTTGATGCTCAGTATCTCCATTAAATCTCTTTTCTGAATGACCAAGAATCGTAAATTTACAATTTAAGTCCTTTAACATTTTGGAGCTAATTTGACCTGTAGAGGGACCAAAATCAAACGCTTCATTTGAAACATCTTGTGCTCCAATTTTTACTTTTTTTAGTTTTAAATTTATTAATGCTAAACCTAAAATGGTGTAAGGTATACAAAAGATACAATTCAAAGCACTTAATTTATTCTTTTTTTTTAAAAAATTATCTATAATTGAAATTTGATTAAGATCCCCCTTTAATCCGTTCATTTTCCAATTAGCAATAAAGTATTTTTTTGAATGCATTTTTTTTTTATTAAGGTAAATAACTTTCTTCTACCAAAAAAAAATGAAAAGCTTAACAAAAAAAATATTTATAACAATTATAACGGGAATAATTATCATAGTTTTGGGCGCTTGGGGCATGGGAGACTTATTTTCCTCAGGTAATAAAAATGTTATTGCAGAAATTGGTAACAAAAAAGTTTACATCAAAGATTATTTAAACTACGCAAGATTATATCTTAGAAAAAAAAAATATAACCAACTTTTAAAACGAGATCATGATATTATTTTAAACAGCTTAATATCAGAAAAGATTTATGAAAAATTTGCTGAAGATTTAAAAATAAAAATTAATGACAAATCCTTAGCTTTTTTTATTAAGAATGACAAAAATTTTAAAGACGAAAATGGTGAATTTTCTAGAGTAGAATATGAAAAATATTTACTATTAAACAATCTTAATCCTAAAACTGTAGAGGATTTTTATAAAAGAGAACTAATAAAAAAAATTTCAATTGAGGTCTTTATTAATGGTATTAATGATACAAAATATCACAAATCAAAATTAAAAAATGATTTTTTAAAACAAGTTAAAATAAAATATTATAATTTAAATATTTTAAATAAAGTTAGCGAAGAAACAATAAATAAATATTTCAATAAAAATCAAGACAAGTTTACTTTAGGAGAAATGAGAAGCGGAAGATATGCAAATCTTAGCTACACAAATCTTGGCTATAAAGAGGAGAATGATGTTTACTATCAGACGATAAATAACATTGAAAATGACTTAATAAATAATGTAACTTTTAATGACATAATAAAAAATATAAATTAATTACAAAACCAATAGAAAAAATTAATAAGAATGGAATTAATCAAAATAGGATAAAATCCAATCAAAATTATTTTTCCAATGCTATTTTTAAATTAAATGAAAACTTTAATACTGAAATGTTTAACGTCAATAGTTCAAAATATTTAATCAAATTAGATAAGGTTGAAAAAAAACACAATTTAAAATTAAATGATCAAATAAAAAAAGAAATTATAAAAATAATAAATTTTAAAAAAAATCAGCAGTTATCAGAAAAAATTAAAAAATCGCAAGACTCTAAATCTTTTTTTAATTATGCAAAAAATAATAATGTTATAATTAAAGAAATTTTTTTTACTAACATTTTAGATAATAAAAAAATATTTAACAAAATAAATATGGAGAAAATTTTCTCGACAAATATAAACACCAATCTGAATTTTTCTCAAAATGGTAAGGTTTACGTTGTTAGAGTTGAAAAAATTTCTAAAAATAAAAATAAAATAAAAAATCTCGATAAAGCTGTGAGTGATCAAGTCAAACAAGATTTTAAGGCTTTAGTATTAAGAGATTTAGACAAATATTTATTAAAAAAATATCCTGTAAAATTAAATAAAAAAGTATTTGATCAAATAAAAAAAAGCATTTAATGAGATATCAATCAAAAAACGATTTTGAAAAATTTAAAAAAAAAAATAATTTTTCTCTTTGCTATATTATTGAAAAACAAACTAATCTAGAAAAAATTGAGCTTCTTATTGAAAATGTTTTACGTAAAAGCAATTCATTTATTTTTGAGTCTGTTGAAAAAGCTAGAACAAGGGGAAGATATACTATATTCGGTTTTGATCCGGATCTTATTTTAGAAATAAAAAATAAAAAAATATTTATTAATAAAAGAAAAATTGTTAATAAGTTATCACCAAAAGTATTCCTAGAAAATTTTATTAAAAAATTTAATTTTCATATTCCTTCAAGTTTGCCTCCAATGTCTGTAATGCTATCTGGATACCTAGGTTATGACATAATCAGGTATTTTGAAAAAATACCTGATAATAACATTGATGATCTTAATATACCTGACGTAAAACTTATAAGACCCAATTTTACTTATATTCATGATAATCAAAATAATAAGCTATTTTATATAAAGCTTAAATTTAATAAAAAAAATGACTATCTAGAAGAAATTAATGATTTACAAAAACAAATTTTTTTTGACTCTATCCCTTTTTCAGGAAAAAAAATTAAAAAAGACAACTTCTGTGATAAAAAAATAAAATCAAATTTTACAAAAAAAAAATTTATAAATTCAGTAAAAAAAGCAAAAAAATATATATCTATAGGTGATGTGTTTCAGGTTGTTTTAAGTCAAAGATTTGAGAAAAAATTAAATACTGAGCCGATTGAAATTTATAAAAAAATAAGAAAAACAAATCCTTCTCCCTTTCTATATTATTTTAATTTTGATGAATTTCAAATTGTTGGAAGTAGTCCTGAAATTTTGGTAAGAGTGAGAAAGGATATTATCACAATCAGACCAATAGCTGGAACAAGAAAAAGAGGAAAAAATAAAATAGAAGATAATAATTTAGCAAAAGAACTTTTAAATGATCCAAAAGAATTATCTGAACACCTTATGCTTTTAGATCTAGGAAGAAATGATGTTGGAAGATCTTCTATTGAAGGAACTGTTAAAGTAAATGAAAAATTTAAAATTGAAAAGTATTCCCATGTAATGCACATTGTTTCAAACGTTTATGGGAAATTTAAAAAAAATACTTCTTTGATAAATGGCCTATTAAGTGGTTTCCCTGCGGGTACAGTATCTGGAGCGCCAAAAATAAGGGCTATGGAAATAATAGATGAATTAGAAAACAGAAAGAGGAAACTGTACGCAGGTGGAGTTGGTTACTTTTCTGGTAATGGTGACATGGATACATGTATAGCTTTGCGGACAGGTTTGATAAAAAATAAAAAAATTTATGTTCAGGCAGGAGCAGGAATTGTTGCTGACAGCGTCCCTGAAAAAGAATATCAAGAAACAATTAATAAGGCAAAAGCCCTTCTAGAGGCGTCTGAATGAAAATTGCATTAATTGATAACTACGATAGTTTTACTTTTAATATTTATCACTATTTAAAAAATAAAAAATGTAAAGTTGAAATATTTAGAAATGACAAATTTAAAATAGAACAAATTAAAAATTTTGATAAAATTGTCATTTCACCAGGTCCAGGAAATCCAAGTAATGCAGGTAAATGTTTAAAATTAATTGATTTTTTTTACGACAAAAAACCTATACTGGGAATTTGTCTTGGTCATCAGGCCCTAGGGCAGGCTTTCGGAAGTAAAATTATCAAGGCAAAAAAATTAATGCATGGCAAAACAAGTAAAATTAGAATTTGTAAAAAAAGTTATATTTTTAAGAATGTTCCTAAAGTTATTCGAGCAACTAGGTATCATAGTTTAATAATTGATAAAAAAACTCTAAATAAATCATTTGAAATAACAGCTCGAACTGACGATAATATAATAATGGCGATACAACATAAAAAATATAAATTATTTGGAATCCAATTTCATCCTGAGAGCTATAAAACAAAATATGGACAAAAAATTTTCAACAATTTTATTGCCTTATGAAGATAGAAAATATTATAAAAAAAACTTTAGACAAAGTCTCTTTGACGGTTGACGAAACTGAATCCCTCTTTCGAGAAATCATGGAAGGAAATTTATCAGATGAAGTATTAAAAAAAGTTTTACTCAACTTGTCAAATAAAGGTGAGAGTATTGAAGAAATTACTGGTGGTGCTAAAGTTTTAAAAGAAAAGGCAACAAAAGTATCTTTTACTGGAGATTTGATTGATACATGTGGGACTGGAGGTGATGAAAAAAATACAGTTAATATCTCTACTGCATCTGCCATAGTTCTCGCAAGCATGGGTCACAAAGTTGCAAAACATGGTAATAGAAGCATTTCGTCAAAATCTGGGTCAGCTGATGTGTTAGAAACTTTGAATATTGATATAAATTTAAACTCTAAAGAAGTCGAAGACTCATTAAATAATAAAAATTTTGCTTTTATGTTTGCTCCAAATTATCATTCTGCAATGAAGAATGTAGCAAGTGTAAGAAAAGAAATTAAAAAAAGAACTATATTTAATTTGCTCGGTCCACTATGTAATCCAGCGAATGTAACAAGACAATGTATTGGGGTATTTTCAATGAATGTTCTTGAAAAATATATACAAGTTCTAAAAAACCTAAAAACAGTTAAAGCGTGGGTCTTCCATAGCTACGATGGTTTAGACGAAATATCGATTTTTAATAAAACAAAAGTCTTTGAACTCAAAAATAAAAACATTACTTCATTTGAGATCGATCCAGTGGAAATTATTAAAAAAAAGTATGATTTTAAAGAAATTGTTGGCGGTGATGCTAAACATAATGCAAAAAAAATTCTAGAAGTATTTAATGGGAAAGACGGGGCATTGCTTAATATAATTTCTTTAAATGTTGCTGGAGGATTAATTGTTTTAGATCAATTTGATAAAATTAATGATTCTTACGAATTTGCAAAAAAACATATTCTTTCTGGTAAAGTACAAAATTATTACAACACTTTAAAAAAATGAGTATTTTAAAAAAAATTATAGTAGATAAAAAAAAAGAAGTTGAAAATGATAAGAAGCAATTTCCAATTCACGAACTTAAGTCAAAAGTATCTCAAAAAAATAATATGTTTTCTAAATGTCTTAAAAAATATGAAGAGAAAAATACTCCAGCTATTATAGCTGAAATCAAAAAGGCTAGTCCGTCAAAGGGGATTTTAGTAGATAAATTTAATCATTTAAATATAGCTGAAGAATATGTAAAAAATAATGCAGCTTGTTTGTCTGTTCTTACTGAAAAGAAGTATTTTTTAGGTAACAAACAATATGTAAAAGATATAAAAAAAAAATTTAGTATACCAATTTTAAATAAAGATTTTTTTATTGATCCTTATCAAGTTTTTGAAGCAAACAAAAATGGCGCTGATTGCATACTTATAATTATTAATTCAACAAGCAAAAATTTAGTCAAAGATTTAATAAGCGTTTCAAACGATTTGGGCATGGATTTTATACTAGAGATACACAATGAAAAAGAAATGGAGTCTGCTTTAAATTATGATGCAGGAATTATAGGCATAAACAATAGAAACCTTGAAGACTTTACTGTGTCTTTAGATAACACTATTAGAATATTTAAGGAGTTTGAAAGCTCATTAAAAAATAAATTATTAATTTCTGAAAGTGGCTTTAAAGAAAAAGATGATCTTATAAAAATTAAAAATGAAACAGGCATTAACAATTACTTAATTGGTGAATCACTCGTTAAATCCAATTCAATTAAAGAGTGTTTTGAAAAATTAATTAAATAAATAATTGAATTTATTGATTTTTTTATATTTGCAATTATAGAAGAACTTTTATAGAACAAAAAAAGTTTAGGTTTTGTTCTATGTTAACTAAAAAACAAAAAAATTTACTGATTTACATCAACGAGAAGTTGAAAAATGACGGGATATCTCCCTCTTATGACGAAATGAGAAAATCTTTAAATTTAAAATCCAAATCAGGAATTCACAGACTAATTTCAGCTTTAGAAGAACGTGGTTTTGTAAAAAGACTAGCACATAAAGCAAGGGCATTAGAGGTTGTAAAGTTACCTGAAAATGCAGGTGTGAAAGATCTATATAATAATTTTACGCCAAGCGTAATCTCTGGTGGTCTTGATAAAGAGACTAAAAAAAAGAATACCGGTAAGTTTATTCCAGTTATAGGAAAAATCGCGGCAGGTTTACCAATTGAAGCGATAGAAAATGAAAATGAAAATATACCCTATCCGCCTAATCTTAATAATAAAAACGAAGAATTTTATGGACTTAAAGTTGAGGGTGACAGTATGATAAATGCTGGCATAAATGATGGTGATACTGTTATCATAAAAAAAACTAGCACAGCTGATAGTGGAAAAATAGTAGTTGCTCTTATTGACAACCATGAAGCAACTCTTAAAAGACTAAGAAAAAAAACTAATTCTATAGCACTAGAAAGTGCAAATCCTGCTTATGAAACGAGAATTTTTAATCCTGAGCGAGTAAAAATTCAAGGCATATTAGTATCTCTGTATAGAAACTTTTAGATTTATATTATAATACTCTAAAACTATTATGGTTATAACTAGATTTGCTCCTTCGCCAACAGGTAATTTACATATTGGTGGTGCAAGAACTGCATTATTCAATTTTCTTTATTCAAAGAATCAAAAAGGTAAATTTTTATTAAGAATTGAAGATACTGATAAGGATAGATCTAAAAAAGAATTTGAGAGTCAAATAATTTCAAGCTTAAAATGGTTGGGAATAAATTATGACGATAAAGAAATTTATCAATCAGAAAATATATCAAAACATATTGAAGTGGCTCAAGAGCTTTTAAGGAAAAAACATGCCTATAAATGCTATTGTTTACCAGAAGAATTAGAGCAAGAGAGAAATCAAGCTGTAGCCAAGGGGTTAAACTATATATACAGCGGAAAATGTAGAAACCTTAAAGAAGAAAAAAATATCCCCTTTGTCATAAGACTAAAAATAGAAAAAAATAAAAATATAATTCTTCATGATGGAGTTCAGGGGAATGTTGAAATAAACACAAATACTATTGAAGATTTTATAATACTGAGATCAGATAATTCACCTACATATAATTTATCTGCTTCAGTTGATGATAAAATAATGAATATAAGTCACGTTATAAGAGGAGATGATCACAAAATTAATGCAATAAAACAAATTATATTGTTTCAATTTATGGGATGGAAAATTCCAAAATATTTTCATATTCCGCTTATTCATTCATTAGAGGGAAAGAAATTATCTAAAAGAGACAATGCATCTACAACAGATGATTGTAAAAAAATTGGTATTTTGCCAGTAGCACTTAGAAATTATCTTTTGAGATTGGGGTGGTCATATAAAGATAAGGAAATATTTAATAAGCAAGAAAGTATAAAATTTTTTAATTTAAAAAATATTGGTAAGTCGCCCTCTAAGTTAGATTTTGAAAGAATTAAATCCTTGAATGAATATTATATTAAAAACTTAGATCAAAAGGAACTTTTTAATTATTTTATCATTTTTGTAAATGAATTTAAAAAAAAAATAGAGGAAAAATATTTAAAAATTATTTTTCAAAATTTAAATATTCTTAAAAATAAAGCAAAAACGCTGGAGGATATCTATAATAATTCAAGTTTCATTTTTGAATATAATCAAACTCTAATATTAAAAAGTAATTTAATTAATGAAAAAAACAAAGTGTATTTAAATGATTTTTTAGAAGAAATATCAAAAATAGAAGTTTATAGCGAAAAAAAAATAATGGAAATTTCAGAAGAAGTCTTAAAAAAAAATAATATAAAGTTTAAAGAATTTGGTGCACCTCTTAGAATGATATTAACTGGCTCATCTAAAGCACCAAGTATAAAGGAAATTGTTGAAATACTTGGAATAAACGAAACTATTACTCGACTAAAGCGATATATATAAATTAGACATTAACAGTTAAAACTGGTAATAAGCTGTCGCAATGAGTAGTAATGCTAAATTAAAAATTGGAAATAAAGAATTTGATTTTCCAATTAAAAAAGGGTCAGTTGGTCCATCAGTAATCGATGTTTCTAAGCTTTATGCTCAGACTGAACATTTTACTTTTGATCCAGGTTTTACTTCAACAGGAAGTTGCGAGTCCTCAATAACATATATAGATGGTGATAAAGGTAAATGTTATTACAGAGGATATCCTATGGATATTCTCGCTGAAAAAAGTAATTTTTTAGAGATTGCATATTTACTCTGGTACGGAGAATTACCAACTAAAACAGAATGGGATGAATTTTCGAGTGCAATAAAAAACCATACAATGGTTCACGAACAAATTAGAGTTTTTTTTAATGGTTTCAGAAGAGGCGCCCATCCCATGGCAATCATGGTTGCTTCTGTAGCAGCTTTGTCTGCTTTTTATCCTGACTCAATAAATATAAAAGATCCAGAGCAAAGACGTATTTCGGCAAGAAGAATGGTTGCAAAAATCCCTACACTGGCTGCTATGGCTTATAAATATAGCTTAGGTCAACCATTTATATATCCAGATAATTCGTTGCCTTATTCAGAAAACTTTATGCAAATGTGCTTTGCAGTTCCTGCAGAGAAATATAAAATAAATAAAGTTTTCGCTAACGCATTAGATAAAATTTTCATTTTACATGCTGATCATGAACAAAATGCATCTACATCTACTGTAAGATTAGCGGCCTCATCCGGGGCTAATCCATTTGCTTCAATTTCAACGGGATTTACATCTTTGTGGGGACCATTGCACGGAGGTGCTAATGAGGCTGCCTTAAATATGCTCAAAGAAATTGGTGATGTAAAAAATATTTCAAAATATATTGAAAAAGCTAAAGATAAAAAAGATCCATTTAAATTAATGGGTTTTGGACATAGAGTTTATAAAAATTATGATCCACGTGCTAAAGTAATGCAAAAAACTTGTCACGAGGTACTTAATGAAATTGGAAATACAGATAATAAGTTACTTCAGGTTGCCAAAGAACTTGAAAAAATAGCTTTAAATGATGAGTATTTTATTGAAAAAAAACTGTATCCAAATATTGATTTTTACTCAGGAATCACTCTTAGTGCAATGGGCTTTCCAACTACTATGTTCACTGTATTGTTTGGTTTGGCAAGGACTGTTGGGTGGTTAGCACATTGGAAAGAAATGATGATAGATGAAAAGATGAAGATTGGAAGACCAAGGCAACTTTATACTGGACCAAGTCCAAGAGTATTTAAAGAACTACATAAAAGATAATCAATTTAAATTTTGAATTATATCATCAGCAATTTTTCTTGAAGTATTTTTATTAGACAATTCTTTTAAAATATCACTGTAACCATCTACTAATTCTTTTAATTTGTTTTTATTTTCAAAAAATTCATCTATTTTAGAAATAATTTTTTTTGAATTACAATTGTTTTGTATAAATTCAGGCACTATTTGTTTGTTTGCAATAATGTTTATTATGTTAACATATCTTACTTTAACAAACGGTTTAATTATAATATAATTTAACCAGCTAAGCTTATATATTGTAATAAATGGAACTTGTAACCTACACAAATCTAAGCTAATTGTTCCTGATTTTGATATTGTTACTAAAGAATTTTTAAAATATTCCACTTTTAATTTTTCATCAATATTAACAAAAAAAGTAACATCTTTTAGTTTTTCAAGATATTTTTTTACAATATCAACCGTATCCTTGGTTACTGCAAAATGGTATTGAAATCGATTGTTATAATTTTTTATTATGTCTAAAAATATTGGCATAAAAATATGTATTTCTTTTTTTCTACTTCCTGGACAAAAGGAAATAATTTTTTTCTCAACACTTAAATCATAATTTGAATTTTTAAAATTTTCAAAAAAAGGATGTCCTACATAAACGTTATTGATAAGATATTTATCAAAATATTTTTTTTCAAATTTAAAAAGTAAATAAATTTTATCTATTAATTTTTTAATATTATGACCACGACTTTCTCTCCATGCCCAAATTGATGGGGCAACAAAATGAAAAAATTTTGCTTGAATTTTATTTCTATCTTTTATTTTTTTAATTACTTGAAAAACAAAATCTGGAGAATCTACTGAAAATACAATATCAGGTTTAAAGATCTCTATGTAATTTACAGTTTGATCAATTTTTTTTTTAATATAAAAAATATTTTTAACAACGTCTGTTATTCCAAAAAAAGTAATATCTTTACTTTCAAATGGACCGCTTATTCCTTTATTTTTTAGATTTGATCCAACAATACCTTTGATGTCAATCTTTTTTGAATCAATGTAATCTATAATTTTGGATGCCAAAATGTCACCAGATAACTCACCTGTTATAACAAAAATTTTTTTTTTCATTATGATGCAGTTATAAATAAACCATGTTTGTTTGCTAAGTTAAGAGCCTTTTTCTGATCAAGAAATATGTTTTGATTCTTTTTTAAAAAAATTCCTTTTAACTTAGATTTAATACATAATTGCACTGTTTTATAACCTATAGTCGGCAAATCATAACTTAAACTTTGTTTTTTTTTTGGAAGCTTGATCAAAACACCTGAATTACTTTTTATTTTAAATCTAATTTTTGCTACTCTTTTTAACATCTCATCAGTACCTTCAGCCGCCTCAATTGCCATGACGTAACCATTATCCAACAATATCCCCTGAGCAATATCAAATTTACTCAAAGTATTAAGAATTTTTTTTCCTTTTGAAAAATCTTTAATATCTTCAGCGGAAGGTCTGCTTTTGGTAATAGTTTTGTTAATCAGTAAATGCTTACAATATATATGACTACCTACAACTTTTATCTTATTTTTTTTTAAAATGTGAGTAGCAAAGTTTAAAATATTGCCATCACCCTTTTTGAAAGCATTAATTAATTTTGGTAAGTAAGATATAGCTTTTAAATCAAATTTCATACTACTTAAATTTGGTCTCTTAACATAACCTGCAAAAATTACTTTCTTTACTTTATTTTTTTTTAGTATCATTAATATTTTTCCAAATTGACCTAATTGTATATCTATTGAGTTTTTAATTTTTTTATTTGATAAATTAAAAATAATATATTTTTTATTATTTCTACTTAATGAAGAAAAAATTTCTTTTGGTAATGTTCCACTGCCTGCAAAAATACCAATCATTTTAAAGGTCTACAAATATCTCTATTTGGGTTTTTTTTATTAATAAACTCTATTAAATTTTGATTTAATTTAGAATTATTTTCTAATTTTGATACAAATTCTTTCATATTAATTGCTTCAAATAAACTTTGAATTATTTTTTTGTAATTCTCTATTTCGCTATTTTTAAAACCTTTTCGCTTAAGTCCAATTAAATTTATATTTTCAAAATATGATCTATTACCTTTGACAACTGTATAAGGTAAAACATCTCTATCGACACCCGTCATACCTCCTATCATTGCACCTTTGCCTATTTTTGTGAATTGTAATACTGCAGAATTTCCTCCAATAATAACATCGTCATCAAATATACAGTGTCCCGCAATAGCTGCATTATTTGCGATTACTAAGTTATTTCCTAATTGACAGTCGTGACCAATATGAGATCCAACCATAAATAAGTTATTATTTTGAATTTTTGTAATTAACCCACCATGTTCAGTCCCCAAACTTATATTTGAGTACTCGCGAAATGAATTGTTGTCACCAATCTCTAGATAGCTTTTTTCTCCTTTAAACTTTAAATCTTGTGGTGGTGTACCAACACTACAATAAGGGAAAAATTTATTTTTTTTACCGATTTTAGTATTTCCTTGAATGTTTACAGAATTAATCAAACTACAGTCATCTCCGATCTCTACATTCTCACCAATAACGCAGAAATCTCCAATAAATACATTTTTTCCTATTTTCGCGTTCTTATGTATTGATGCCTTAGAACTAATCATTTCTATCAACTATTGTAGCCATCCATTCAGCATCTGCCATTTTTTGTCCATCACAAAAGGCTTCACCCTTATATCTCCAAATTTTACCTTTAATTTTATCAACATTGCAATTTAAGTATAAATCACAAGGAGGTAAAACTGGTTTTCTAAATCTAGCATTTTGAACTGACATTAAATAAACTAATTTATCTTCCACCTCTTTTTTATCAATACTGTATGCGGCTAATGCAGCAGCAGCTTGACCAAAAGATTCAACTATCATAACACCGGGCATTACTGGTTGACCAGGAAAATGACCTTGGACATAAAATTTATCTGTATTTATTTTTAAATGTCCTAATGCAGATTTCATAGGGACAATATTAAATAAGTTATCTAATAATAACATTGGTTCTCTATGTGGAAGGAGATCTTGTATTTGAATTTTGTTTATAAATGGCAGATCTTTATTGATCATTATTTTTCCTTTTTAAAAAATCTCTAATTTTCATTGATGGAAAACCAATTACTTTAGAACCATCGCTTAAATTATTTAATATACCTGAATGACCACCAATATTTACATTATTCCCTATTTTCAAATGACCAGAAATTCCAGCCTGACCACCGATCATACATTTATCACCAATAATAGAGCTGCCTGCAACACCGACTTGCCCAGCGATAAAACAAAATGAGCCAATCTTTACATTATGAGCAATATGTACAAGGTTATCAATCATAGTGAACTTACCTATAATTGTATTAGAGAAAGACCCTCTATCTATTGTACAATTCGAACCTATATATACATCATCATTTATTATGACACATCCAATATGTGGAATAAAAGTTAATTTATTATTTATTACTTTAAACCCATAACCGATTTTACCAATTACAGTGCCATCATTAATAATCACATTATCACCAATTACTGCATTAGAAATTGTACAATTAGATCCAATTGTTACATTATTACCGATAGTAATATTTTTTTTTAATACAGAATTAAAACCTATGCTAAAATTTTTTCCAATTTTGACTGTGTTGTCAACATATACATTTTTTTTTAACAAAGACTTGTATTTATTGTTTTGTTTATATTTCCAATTATCACTATCGGCATCTGGGTAAAATAATTTTGAAATAATTATAAAATCTAAAAGTGGCTCCTTTGAAATTATAGGCGTACAACTTTCTTTTAATTGAGAAGCAAATTTTTCTTTTATTAAACAATAAGAAGCATTTGTATTTTTTAAATTATTTATATATTTGACGTTTTCAAAAAAAGTAATATCACCTTTTGTGGAGTTAATAAGATTTGAAACATTTTTAATTTTTTTTTTTGAAAATTTTTCTTTTTTTGAAAAATAAGTTTTTTCAATTATATAATCGAGATCAAACGGTCCTTTATTTATAAATAGAGATTCCATATTTTAATTTAAAAATTACTACCAATTTGAAAACTAAAACTTTCTTCTAAATCACCGTCAGCTTTACTTATAGTCTCGGATAAAGTAATTGAAAGGGGTCCTAAAGGTGAAACCCACTCTAAAGACAAACCCGCTGAACTCCTTAATTTATTACTGTCAAGAGAATCATTGAAATCAACACCCCAAACATTTCCAGTATCTAAAAAAACTATACTTTTTGCATTCCAACTATCAGGTATTGGATTTGGAATTGTTGAAGATAAGCTCGCATAAGCAGAATAATTTCCACCGATATGGTCTGCTCCATCTTTTGGTCCAATCCCGTAACTTTCAAAACCTCTTAATTTAGATTGTCGCAAAAATTTTCTATCACTAAGTTTAATATCCTCATCACCTAAAGAATTAATAGTATTAACACCACTCTTAAGACTGAAAATATAATCGCTAGAAATTGAATGATAAATTGCACCCGTTAAATTGTTCTCAATATAAGTGATATCACTACCAGGTATGGCCAAACCTTGACCAAAACCTACTCTATAACCCTTGCTGGGTTGAAATCCACTGTCTCTTTTATCATTTGATATAAAGTATGAACCTTTAAAGGTTAAATAATCTCCTTCTCTAGATTTGTATAAATTGGAAGCTGAACTATTTGTATCAATACTGTCTCGATCTACACCGATTCCTGTTGATAAACTTACATCCTCATAAATATTATACTTGGTTGAAATTGAATTGCCAATTTTTTTACTTTCATATCCAGCATTTGTAAAATCTGTACTAATTGCAAAAACATTGTAATTAAATGTATTACCAGTATTCATAAAATCAGGTAAAGATAAACCAACATTACCTGAAATTTTTTCAGTACCAACACTAACATTTCCATCAAGTGTAATACCTTTACCAAATAGATTTTTTTCTACTATTGTTGAGCTTACTGTACTACCTGAAGAGCCAACGCCGATACCTGCGGAAACAGACCCTGTAGGCTGTTCTTCAACTGATATATTTAAATCTACTTTTTCATTTCCTAAATTTTTGGTATTAAATTTTACATCTTTGAAAATTCTTAAACTTTTTACCTTATCAATCGATTTTAAAACTTTATAATCTAAATAACTGTCTCCTTCGGAGAATAATAAATTCCTTCTAATAACACTTTCTTCCGTTATTGTATTACCACTTATATTAATTAAATTCACAAATTTTCTTGGTTTTTTTACAAACTCAAATTCAATATCTAGTTTATTTTTTTCTAACTTATTTATTTTGTTAAAAAATGTGACAAATTCAATTTTTTTATTACGCAAGTACTCATTAATTAAATTATTTATATCATCAATTTTTTTTTGTGAAAAAGTTCCTTTAAGTTTCTTTGAAATAATTTTATTTAAATCTTTTATATTTTCTTCATTTAAATTTTTTGCATTGTCATTAATTACAGATTTTGAAAAAAAATATTTTTGCCCTGAATTTATTGAAAAAGTTAAATTAGCTAAATTATTACCAATAAAATTTATATCCGATGACGTAATTTGTACATCATAATACCCATTGTTTAAATAAAATCTTTTTAATAAATTTTTATCAAAATTAATTCTTTTTTTGTTCACGAGAGATGATGAGCTTAAAAATTTCCACCACCCATCTTCGGTTGATGAAACGACATCAGATAAAGTTGATGATTTATACTTTTTATTACCTATAAAAAAAATTCTATTTATTTTATATTTTTCTTTTCTATCAATATTAATAACTACATTAAGAGCATTGCCTGATATTTTTGAAATGTTTGTATTGACCTCAACATCAAAAAAACCGGCATCTAAATAATTGTCTTTGATCTTTTCAATATCTTTCTTAAGCAAAGCTTCTGAAAAAATTTTATTTTGACCAAGAGATAAATTCTCATAAAAGAATTCTTCACGTTTATTATTGACGACTCCGTTTAAATAAAAAAAATCAATTATCGGGTTCTCTTCAACTAATATTTGAATTGTATTCTTAATTATTTTCAGAGAAACTTTACTGAAATAATTTGTATTATAAAGTTTTTTTTGAAAATTATTTAAATCTTCGACATCATATTTTTTATTTTTTTTTAGATCTATTATACTGATTATTGTTTGATCAGAGATTCTTTTATTTCCTAAGATCTTATAATTATAATTTTCATTTGCATATACTTTAGAAAAAAAGATTAAGAATATAATAAAAAATTTAAATATAATTTTCATAACTTTATTTTTTTTGCATAATTAATGGTTTCAAATATATCTTTAATATTCTTAATATTTTTTTTTGATTTTTTTAATAATTCATTGTGTTTAAATAATTTTACAAGTTTGTCTACAATTTCACCATATTTAACCTCTTTTTTAAGGTATTTTTCCACTAGCCTTTGATTTAAAACTGTGAAAATTATAAATCCTGCCGTAGTGCAGTTTTTTAAAATATAAAAACCAAGTTTTACAATGGGAAATTTCTTAATATCTACATCATGATATTTTGAATAAAAATTATTCAAATTAATTTTAAAATTATTACTAACACCCAAACAATTAGAAATTGGGATTATCATATTAGGGGTGTGCATAATTGGTAAAACAATATTGTTATGTAATTTGATAATTGCATGAGTATTTGATCTACTTTCAATTTTGATACCCAGCTTATTGGTTGGTAATTTAAATAATATTTTTGCTTCAAACAATTCTAGAACTTTGTTAGCAAATGTTGAAGAGTCAATGCTAATTTTTTTTCCCATTTTCCATGTTGGATGATTAATAACTTTATTTAAACTTTCATTATAATTAATTTTTTTTTTTAAAAATGGACCACCTGAGGCTGTAATATAAATTTTTTTTATATCTTTTTTTAGATTGAAAGATTTTAAAAAAAAATCAATACAGTGATGCTCAGAGTCAATTGGGATTACTTCACATTTGTATTTTTTTGCCAGATTTAAAAAAACTTCTCCACCACAGACAATAGTTTCTTTGTTTGCAATAAGAAGTTTTTTTGAAATTTTAATTAATTGAAAATTAATATTAATTGCATCATAACCTGACACTCCAGAAATTATAAAATCAATTTTTTTTTTCCTCTTTTTCAAAAAAGTTTCTTTTGAAATTAAACATTTTTTTTTAATCTTTTTATTTTTATAATTACTTGTTAAAAAAATATTCTTAGGATTAAATTTTAAATATTGTTTGTAAAGTTTGTTTAAATTTGTGTTAGCGGCAAGTGAAATTAATTTAAAACTTTTTTTATTTTTTTCATATACCTCTAAAGCAGATTTTCCTATAGAACCAGTTGAGCCAATTATTGCTAAAGTTTTCATATTATTAAATAAATTATATTAAACATTATTACTAAAAATATAAAACCATCTAATCTATCTAGTAAACCGCCGTGACCTGGTATCAAATTCGAATAATCTTTTATTTTGTTTAATCTTTTAAAATATGAAAAAAACAAGTCTCCGAATATAACTATTAATGTACAGCAAAATAAAAATAAAATATTCATATATAAAGTTTTAAATATGTTAATTTCATAATAATAAATATATAAGAGATTTAGCTGAACAAGTATTATACTACCAAAATATCCTGATAACGTTTTGTTTGGACTTATAAAATTAATTTTTTTACCACCTACTAGTTTACCAAATAAATAGCCTCCGCTATCTGAAGACCATGTGATAAATGTTATTAAAAAAACAATTTTTAAACCTTCAGCTAAATACCTAAGGTTATAAAAAGAATACAAAAAAATTAGAAAAATAAAAAATAATACTATTTTTATATAGACTATTTTAAGTTTAGAAATTTCAAAAATAAAAAGTACAAACAGTGAAAATAATAAAAAATTAAATGCAAATCCTTCATTTAAAATACAAAAAATAAATATTGGCCCTAAAAAAAAAATTGAAAGAATTCTTTTTAAAAAATTATTTTTCATTTTCCAAAGTTTCTTTTAATTTTTATAAATTTTTTTAAAATATTTTGTAAATCTGCCACCTTAAAATCTGGCCATAATTTCTTTTGAAAGAAAAGTTCAGAGTATGCAGCTTGCCATAAAAGAAAATCGCTTAATCTTTTGTAACCACCTGTTCTAATTATAATTTCTGGATGATTACTTGAAGCTGTAAATAAATATTTTTCAATATTTGAAACATTTATTTTTTTTTTATTTTTTATTAACATTTTAACTACATTTAAAATTTCTGTCTTAGAGCTGTAATTTATAGCAACATTCAGTATTAATTTTGATTTAAATTTATTTAGCTCTTCAGAACATGATATCAACATTTTTCTCAGACTTATTGGTAATAATTGAATTTCGCCTATAAAATTTATTTTGATTTTATATTTTTTAAAATAATAAATATTTTTTTGTAAGTAGTTTTTAAGCAACTTAAATATATTATTGATTTCATTCTTGCTTCTTTTTTTTAAATTATCTTTTGATAACGCATAAATGGTTAGGTGAGGTATTTTTTTTTTAATACAAAATTCGACTATATTTCTGATATTTTTTATTCCTTTTTCATGTCCGATTAATCTATTGTTAAAATTCTTTTTACCCCACCTGCCATTACCATCCATGATAATAGCAATATGATTTGGTAAACTCATACTTTTAAAATTTCTTGTTCTTTTTCTTTGATTCTATTTTCAATTTTTTTAATGTATTCGTCAGTAAGTTTTTGTAAATCACTAGATAATTTTTTACTTTCATCTTCACTGATATTTTTATTTTTTTCCTCACTTTTAAGAAAATCCATTCCATTTCTTCTAATATTTCTAATTGAAATTTTGTTTTTCTCAGATTGTTGATTAACAATTTTTGATAATTCTTTTCTTCTTTCCTCACTTAGTTTTGGCACAGGTATTCTTAAAATCTGTCCATCAATAATTGGGTTTAAATTCAAATCACTTTCTCTTAGCGCCTTTTCACAAAACTTAACATTATTAACATCCCACACCTGAATTGATAAAGTTTGGGGGTCAGAAACACTAACTGTTCCAACTTGATTAATTGGTGTTAATTGTCCATATACTTCAACTTTAATCAAGTCTAACATTGATGTGTGTGCTCTTCCTGTTCTAATTGTAGATAAATCTTTTACAAGAGAGGCCAATGACTCTTCCATTTTAGATTTGAAAGATTTTAAACTGTTGTCTACTTGCATTTTATTATTTAGTTAAAGATTTTACTTCCTCACTAAAATCAATTTTTTTGAGTTCGATACCTTCGCCCACTTTAAATTTTAAAAAATCTAGTATTTCAAAATTGTCATTATTGTCTTTATTATATTTTTCAATTGCTTGATTTACAGTTAATTCTTGATCAATAACCCACTTCTGGTTTATTAATGTATTTTCATTAATTACTTTATCTAACTTTCCTTTGATAATTTTTTCTAATATCTCGGGTTTCTTTCCATTTTTATCAATTTGCTCTACTATAATTTTTTTTTCTTTATTTATAAAATCACTTTCTAAATTATCTTCATTTAATGCCATTGGTGACATAGCAGCAATATGCATACAAATATTCGTTGCAAGCTGCTTACTTTCATCTTTTTTTGAAACATATTTAATAACAGATATAATTTTTCCCGATTTGTCGTTTACTTTGTTGTGTACATAAAAGGCAGATTTTGAATTTTCTTTTAATATTTTCTTAAATCTTCTTAATTTAATATTTTCTCCAATTTTTGAAACCAAACTAATTATTAAATCTTTAACAGTTACCCCGTCAATTTTAATATTAATTAAGTCATCAATATTATCTGCCTTGGGACTAATTTCTGAAATTTTTTTGCAAAAATTTATAAACTCTTTATTTTTTGCAACAAAATCAGTTTCGGAATTTATTTCAGTCAAATTTAAAGTATTTTTATCTTCTCCTAAAATAATCAAACCCTCTGCTGCATCCCTTGAACTTTTCTTTGCAGCTTTTAAAACACCTTTTTTTCTTAAATATTCTATAGATTTTTCGATATTATTATCATTTTCTTTGAGTGCATTTTTACAGTCTTGCATACCTGCACCAGTGACATCCCTTAATTCTTTAACTTTCTCTAAAACTGACATTATTTTTTTTCTTCTTTGGTATTTTTATTATTTATTTTTGTGGATGACTCTTTTTTATTACTTTCATTAATTTTTATTTTATCCGACTTCCCCTCTTTTTCAGCAACTTTCATATTTTTTTTTGCATCTATGATTGTTTTTTTTATTAGATCGCAATATAAGTTGATTGATCTTCTTGCATCATCATTTCCCGGAATTGGAAAATCAATATTGTCAGGATTAGAATTACTATCAAGAATCCCAATAATAGGAATATTCAATTTCTTTGCTTCTAAAACTGCCAATGACTCTATATTTGTATCAATAACAAAAATAATGTTAGGAAGCTTCCTCATTTCAGATATTCCGCCTAAAGACCTTTCTAATTTTTCTTTTTCTAAATTCATTTTAATTAATTCTTTTTTTGTAAAACCCGAATCCTCTTCTAAAAGATTTTTTTGTAAATTCTTTAGTCTTTTTATTGAATTGCTTATTGTATTCCAATTGGTTAACATTCCACCAAGCCATCTAAAATTCACGTAATAATTATCTGTTTCTTTGGCTACATCAGCTATTAATTCTGAGGCTTGTTTTTTTGTAGAAACAAATAGTACCTTACCACCTGATGACACTGACTTATGTAATTCTATTAAAGCATTCTTCAGCAATTCAAGGGTTTTTGAAAGATCAATTATATGTATAGAATTTTTTTCACCAAAAATGTACTTTTTCATTTTTGGATTCCATCTAAAAGTTTTATGTCCTAAATGTACTCCTGCTTCTAACAAGTCTTTGACTGTTACTTCTGGTAAATTCATTTTTTTTCCTTTCCGGTTAATCCTCCAGAGAAACTACTGCTTTAACAGACCGGGGGCTATTAGCCAGATTCTCTGTGCGTTTTTTTTAGGCTTATATAATTGAAAAAAATAATTTCAATAAAAATTATCTAAAAATATGTTTTAATTTGGTTATTTTTTAGGAATTCTATGTCTTTTTGTAACACTCTTAGTCTATAATTTAAAGCAAAGGAATAAATTATGGAAGATTTGTCTTCAAAAATAATATTTACTTTTGAAGATCCTTTTTTTTTTAATCTATCCTTAATTAACGACAAAGACTTTAAATTATTTATTTTAAATGTTACGTTTTCGATCTCTTTATTTTTTAGATCATCTATTAAGAATATATTATCCAAATTTACTCGCTCTATTCCATCTTTATTTTTTTCTTTTTTTACCTTTATCAAGAAGGAGTTTCCTACTAAAAGATTATTTCTGTTTTCAACTAATTTTTCTGAAAATATAAAAAGTTCAAACATTGAACCCAAATCTACAAATTTAATAATTGCATAGGGGTTGCCTTTTCCTGTTTTTTTTTCTTGTATAGAAATTAAAGTACCCGCAATCATTCCTTCCTGAGATTTTTCATTATTTTTTAAATCAACATATGAAAGAACTTTGAATTGTTTCAATATTTCTAAATTTGATTTCAATGGATGCTCTCCCACAAAAAAACCGATAGACTCAAATTCTTTTTTAATTTTATCTTTTTGATCCCAATCTGAGACTATATTATCGTGTTTATAGGTATTATCGTTTTCTTCAAATTCTTGAGAAAACAATAAATTTTGATTGTCACTATTTGTTTTATCTGATGATTTTGATTGCTTTATATAATCTGGAACATTTTCAAAAAGCTTTTTTCTATTTTGATCTAGTGTATCTAATGCACCAGATTTAATTAGACCCTCTAGTTGTAGTTTGTTTAAATTTTTACTTTCAACCCTGCTTAAAAAGCTTGATATTGATTTAAAAATTCCATTTTTTTCTCTTTCACTGACTATGTTTGATACAGCTTCATAGCCAACTGCTTTAATTGCTGATAAAGCATAATAAATCGTTTTATCTCTTGGTAGAAATTCAGCGTAAGAATAATTTATATTTGGAGGTTTGATGTCGATTTTTAGTCTTTTTAATTCCTCGTAAAATAGATTTAATTTATCTGTATTTGATAGTTCCGTATTCATTGACGCACAAAAAAAATAAATTGGAAAATGTGCTTTTAAATAAGCAGTTTGAAAAGCAATTAAAGCATATGCAGCTGCATGACTTTTGTTAAATCCATATTGAGCAAATTTTTCTACAAGTTGAAATATATAAATTGCTTGTTCTTTGGAAATTCCATTTTTAACAGCCCCGTCAATAAAATCTTTTTTTTGCCGTTCCATTTCTGCAGACTTTTTTTTACCCATTGCCTTTCTTAAAATATCAGCTTTACTTGCGCTGAAGTCTGATAATGCTTGTGCAATCTGCATTACTTGCTCTTGATAAATTATTACTCCATATGTTTCTTTTAAAATATTTTTTAATTTTTCATGTAAATAATCTGGTTGCTCTTTTCCATGCTTTCTAGCAATATAGGTTGGGATGTTTTGCATGGGGCCTGGTCTATAAAGTGCGACTAAGGCTATAATATCTTCAAATTTATTAGGTCTTAATTGCTTCAAAACTTCTCTCATACCTGAGCTTTCAAGTTGAAAAATTCCCATTGTTTCACCTGAACTTAGTAATTTAAAAGTTTTTTGGTCTGATAAATTTATTTTACTAATATCAAAACTTGGATCATCCTTATGAATAAATTGAATAGTTTTTTTAATCACTGTTAGAGTTTTTAATCCAAGAAAGTCAAATTTTACTAAACCAATTTCTTCAGAAGATTTCATATCAAACTGGGTTACTGGTATTGGGAGAGTAGATGATAAATCTTTATAAAGTGGGACTAGCTCATTTAAATTACGATCTCCAATAACCACACCTGCTGCATGAGTTGCGACGTTTCTATATAACCCCTCAAGCTTTAATGAGTAGTCTATAAGTTTTTTTATTACAGGATCATTTTTTTCTTCTTTTTGTAATCTTGGTTCAATTGCAATAGACTCAGCTAACGATAAAGGTCTTGATGGATCAAATGGTATCATTTTACAAAGCTGGTCTACTCTGCCATAAGGTAAACCTAACACTCTACCTATGTCTCTTAAAGCCATTCTAGCTTGCAATTTTCCAAATGTAATAATTTGAGCAACTTTATTAGGATATTTCTCTTTGACATATTTTATAACTTCGTCACGTCCCTCTTGACAAAAATCTATATCGAAATCAGGCATTGAAATTCTATCGGGATTTAGAAATCTCTCAAAAATTAAATCAAATCTTATTGGATCTAAATCTGTAATAGACAAACACCATGCAACCAAAGAGCCTGCCCCTGATCCTCTTCCTGGTCCAACAGGTATATTGTTAGACTTTGCCCAATTTATATAATCAGATACAATTAAAAAATACCCAGAAAATTTCATATTAGAAATAACACTCACCTCGTAGTCTAACCTAGTTTCATATAATTTTTTTATATCTTGTTTGTTAGTTTTGCTGTCTATTCTAGGGTATATAAACTTTTCTAGTCTTTCTTTTAATCCAAGATTAGCTTTATTTTTTAAGACTTCATTAACATCTTTATTATCGTCAACAAAGTGTGGAAGTAGAGGTTTGTTTTTTTTGGGAAAATAAGAAAATCTGAATTTAAAATTTCTATTATTTTCTAAGGCGTCTGGAAGATCTTTAAAAAGTTCAGATAATTCTTGTGACTGCATAAAATAATGTTTGTTAGAATATTTTAATCTATTTTTTTCATTTATGTAACTTTTTTGACCAACGCAAATATATGCATCATGAGCAGCATATTCATTTTTACTTAAATAAAAAACTTCGGTTGTTCCAATTAAAGGAATTTGTAACTCAGAAGAAATTTTAATTAGTTTTCTTTCAAGTTGGGCCTCGTGAAACTCATCGTGTCTTTGAATTTCAATATAAATATTTCGACAAAATACATTTTTTAACTCAGAAATTTTTTGTACACAAAAATAATTTTTATTCTGCATAATCAAATCCGAAAAAAAACTTTTACTTCCGCCAATGAAAACAATGATTCCGTCAGAATACTCTTTAAGTAAATCGAATGAGATATTTGGTTTAATATCATCTTCCTTTAAATTTAAATAAGAATATGATGATAGTTTAAGTAAATTTTTGTATCCTGTTACGTTTTTTGCAAACAAAGAAATTTTTCCATAAAATATTTCATTATCCACAATTTCTTTTAAAAATATGCTAGTCCCAATTATTGGCTGAATACCAGCTTTGCTCAACTCGGTAGAAAATTCCAGAGCTCCAGATAAGTTTTCATTATCACAAATACCAACAGCTGTAATTTTATTTTTTTTACAAAAATCTGATAATTGATTTATTTTAATTGCTCCCTCACATATTGAAAATTGAGAGTGAATTTTTAAATTGATAGCTTCACTTGACATTAATTAAAAATAACATTTCCATTGGAAATTGTTAATTCTAAATCAGACTTACTAACAAGAGACTTATTATGAGTTGCAAATATAACAAGCGCTTTATCATCTTTAATACTTTTTAATATTTCTAAAATATTTTCGGCATTTTTAGCATCTAAACTACCTGTAGGTTCATCTGCTAAAATTAATTTTGGTTTATTGATCAAGCTTCTAGCAATTGCAACCCGCTGCTGCTCACCACCAGACAACTCACTGGGTAGATGGTTTAGTCTATTCTCTAACCCAACTTGAATTAACAAAGATTTAGCTAAATTAAAAGAATTGATTTTTTTTTCACCCAAATAAAGATTGGGTAACATAACATTTTCTAAGGCTGTAAGATCTGAAATTAAATTAAAATTTTGAAAAACTATTGATAAATTTTTTTTCCTATAATTTGATTTTTGTTTTTCATCAAAAGAAAATAAATTATCTTGTGTTAATAGTTTATACACACCTTGCTCTGGTGTATCCAGGAGGGCTAATAAATGTATCAATGTTGATTTTCCTGATCCTGATGGTCCTGTGAGTGCAACAAGTTTGTTCGAGGGTAATTTAAAGCTAATTTTGTTTAAAATCACAATATCATCATTTTTATCTTTAAATTTTTTACTGACATCTTTTAGTTCAATTAAATTTTCAATCATTTTTTAAATTTTTTACTGGATCTAATTTTGAGGCACTAATCGCTGGAAATAAAGAGGCGACCAATACTACGATAAAGGAAAATGAAGCGATTAATAATACTGAATTGAAATTCACATGGGATGGGAGTTGATTTAAAAAATATATTTCTGATGGAAAAATATTTATATTAAAGAAATCACTTAAGAATAATCGAATGTTTTCTAAATTGTAAGATAAAATAACACCTAAAAACACTCCGAAAATTATTCCAAAAAATCCAATTGCTGCTCCAGAAATAACGAAGATCAAGCATATTGAACTTTTTAAAAAACCAATTGATCTTAAAATAGCAATTTCCTTTGACTTGTTTTTAATCAAAATTGTTAAAACAGATATAATGTTAAATGCAGCAACGATTATTATTAAAGTAAGAATGATAAACATTACATTTCGCTCTACATTTAGAGCGTCAAAAAATGTTTTATTTGTGTCAACCCATGAATATATAAAGTTATTTGGATCATTTTTTTTTAAAACTCTTGTAAAAAAAATTGCTTTGTCAGGATCTTTAATTTTAATTTCAATTTCATTTTTTTTTTTTGATAGAAGCTTACCTTGATCTAAATTAGTTATTATAAAATTATTATCGAACTCATACATACCTGTGTTAAATATATAGCTAATAGTATAATTAAATTGTCTGGGTATTAATCCAAAAGGTGTGGTTT
Source organism: uncultured Pelagibacteraceae bacterium (assembly GCA_902524955.1). Lineage (GTDB taxonomy): Bacteria > Pseudomonadota > Alphaproteobacteria > Pelagibacterales > Pelagibacteraceae > HIMB114. Next base: position 37,591 of record CABZEY010000004.1, read on the forward strand.
CTGTGTTCTTAGATAAAAGGGTTATTACATCACCAACATTTATAGATAGCTTATTTGCTAATTCTAAACCAATTCCAACACCATTACTATTTATTTTTCCTCTTAATACGGAATTTTTTAAAAAATAGTTTTTTTTTATTTCGTCCTTTTTAAAACTTTTAATTAATACTCCAAAATTATTTTTTTTTGTTAATATTAAAGCTTCAGAATTTTTTACTAGGTTTATATCAGTAATTTTGATTTTATTTTCTTTTGAAAGTTTCAAAATTACGTCTTTTTCAAATTTATAGTTACCTTTTGATAAATAAGATATATGTGGCTGATAACTTAACAATTTATCTAAAAGATCAACTCTAAAGCCATTCATTAAAGACATAACAATAATTAAAGTAGCTACTCCAAGCATTATCCCAATAAACGAAAAATTTGAAATAACTTTTAAAAAACCATCTCTATCTTTAGGTTTTAAGTACCTTAAAATAATTAAAAACTCTGCTCTATTGATCACTATGGTAGATTTCTTTTAATCTGTTTAATAATTCACTTTTTGATAAAATCATCTTTCCTTTACCTAATTCTTTAAATTCGTATTCCTCTTTTTTCATTTTAGACCCAATAATTATTTGATACGGAATGCCAATTAAATCAAAATTTTTAAACTTACTTGCAGGACTTTCAGAAGTATCATCCAATAGTGGGTCAAAACTATTATTTTTAAGAAATGTGTAAATATCGTTAGATTTTTTGTCAACCTCATCGCCGTTCTTACCCAAGTTAATAATAGCAACGTGGAAAGGTGTTACGGATTTAGGCCACTTCATAAATTCGTTATTATATTTTGCTTCGATTATTGCTGCTGGCAATCTAGAAACTCCTATGCCATAAGAACCCATTTGAGGATTAATATTTTTACCCTCTTTAGTATTTACTAACGCTTTAAGTGATTTTGAATATTTATCACCAAAATAAAAAATGTGTCCAATCTCAATACCTCTAGTGTGCAACTGGTTTTTTTTTTCTACTAACCTATTAAATTCACTAGTACTATGCTTTTCATCTGTTGCTGAATATAATTTTGAAAATTTATCTATTATTTTATCAATATTATTTTTGGTATAATCAATATTTTTAATATTAATATTTAATAGATTTTTATCTAAAAAAACTTCACTCTCACCTGTATCAGTTAAAATTATAAATTCATGAGATAAATCTCCACCAATTGGTCCTGTATCAGCCTGCATAGGTATTGCATTAAGATCTAGTTTTTCAAATGTCTTGAGATATGATAAATACATTTTTTTATACGAATATTCTGCATTTTGTTTATTAAGATCAAAAGAATACGTATCTTTCATTAGAAATTCCCTACATCTCATTACGCCAAATCTTGGTCTTATTTCATCTCTAAATTTCCACTGGATGTGATATAGCATTAGAGGAAGATTTTTGTATGACTTTACGTTATCTTTAAATATTTGTGTTATCAACTCTTCATTAGTTGGGCCATATAAAAGATCTCTTTCTTGCCGATCTTTAATTCTTAACATCTCTTTACCGTAATCATCATACCTACCGCTTTCTTTCCAAATATCAGCTGACTGAATAGTGGGCATTAGTAATTCAATAGCGCCTGCTTTATTCTGCTCTTCTCTAACAATATTCTCAATTTTTTTTAACACCTTAAACCCTAAAGGTAACCATGAGTAAATTCCAGATGAGGATTGTCGTATCATACCAGATCTTAACATTAATTGATGTGACTTAATTTTAGCCTCTGAGGGACTTTCTTTAAGGATTGGAAGAAGATAATTTGAAAGTTTCATTAAGATAAAATCCTTCTAACATTTAAAATATCAAAATAGTTTAAAAAATAAATGATCGCAAATAATATTGAGGTAATAGCTGTGGTTATTATGAGTTTTTTTACGATATTTGGATTTGAAGGAGCGCCAGGATCTGTGCCCAACACAACAAAATCTTTATCTTTTTGCGAATTGATATCTCTTGGCAAAACCATAAATAATATTAACCACCATAAGATAACAAAAACTACGAATGACCCTGTTAATGACATTATATCCTAATAATATTGATATTAGTAAAAGGTTTTTTTGACAATCTATTTTGAATAATCTTTTTAAGTGAGTTTCGCAAATTGTCTATTAAGTTAATCTCCTGTTTTTTATTGTTTAAAGAATAACTTTTACATATATCAAAAATTTTATCCTCAATTTCATATTTTATTTCATTCAGTTCAATATTATCTAAAGGCAAACCTCTCAGATTAATTAATGGCGATCTATCAATATCTCCATTTTTTGACACGATTAAAGAAATATCCATCATACCATTAAAAGAAATGTTTCTTCTATCTCTTAAACTACTTGACTCTTCGTCAATCAATCGATTTCCATCAACTAGTAATTTTCCAGAATTTACTTTATCTATAACTTCTGCCTTTCCAGGAAAAATTTTTAATACATCCCCATTTTCAATTAATATTGGTTGATTAATTTTTTTATACTTTGCAAAATCATAATGTCCTTTTAAGTGTCGGTGCTCTCCGTGAACCGGAACAGAAATTTCAGGTCTAATCCAATCATACATTTCATGCATCTCTTCTCTTCCAGGGTGACCAGAGACATGTATAAAGGCGTTTTCTTCCGAAATAACATTGATACCTCTTCTTACTAATAAGTTATGCATAGCATAAAGCTTTTTTTCATTTCCAGGTATTATTCTCGAGGAAAATATCACTGTATCATCCGAGGTTATTTCTACGTCAGGATGATCTTGATTACAAATTCTATTCATTGCTCCTCTAGGCTCACCTTGACTACCAGTGCAAAGATATACTATTTTATCCCTTGGGATTTTAGCTGCGTCACGGGGATCGATTGGTGAATTTATATCTGAAAAATAACCACAGGATTTAGCTGTATTAAATATTCTGTACATAGATCTTCCAACTAAACTAACGTGCCTACCGACTTTAGATGCACATTGAAATACAGTTTGCATTCTTGCTGCATTTGATGCAAAAGTAGTAACTACGATTCTTTTTTTTTGTTTTTCAAAAATACTTAACATACTTTCATTAACATCTTTTTCTGATCCAGACCTTCCTTCAGTAAAAATATTGGTAGAATCGCATATCATAGCTAAAATACCCTTGTCTCCAATTTCTTTTAATTTTTTTTCGTTAATATTATCTCCCATTAAAGGATTCAAATCGCATTTCCAATCACCGGTATGAAAAATATTTTTATTATTATATTCAATAAATAATGCATTAGGTTCTAGAATTGAGTGTGTGAGCGAGACAAGATTTATCCTAACAGGATCCAGGTCAATATTTCCATTTAAAGGAATTATCTTTAGATACTCATCAATATTAATTTTTCTTTCTTTAAATTTTTCTTTAATCAAAGCGCCTGTGAAAGGAGTGGCATATATATTTGTTTTTAGGTTAGGCCAAATGTGTACTAAGGCCCCTATATGATCCTCGTGACCATGAGTGATAATTATACCAATACAATCTTTCTTTTTTTGATAAATAAAATCAGGATCTGGTATGATTACATCAATACCTGGCAAGCTTTCTTCTGCAAATGTAATTCCACAATCCACAATTATCCATTTATGATGATTGGATTTACCAAAACCATACAAATTCATATTTGCACCAATTTCGCCAGAGCCGCCCAATGGGCAGAAAAGAATTTCGTTATCTGAATTCATTAAAAATTTTTTTATTTTCTTTCACTGTCATCGCTAATCCATGTAATGTTATATTTTTATTTATAACAGTTTTATAATTAATATTTTTTTTAAATATTTTCGAATATCCACCAGTTAAAACTACTAAGTATTTTTTTTTTGTTTGTTTTATAATTTTTTCTATAATTCCATTAATTAAACAAGAATAACCAATAAATACACCTGAATTAATCGCTGATTCAGTATTTTTTCCTATCACATTTTTTTGGTAGGATATTTTAATCAATGGTAATTTGGCGGTAAATTCACTTAGAGATCTTAATGATAGATTTATTCCAGGGGCAATTATACCACCTTCGTAAATATTTTTTATTAATGCTATATCGAAAGTTGTGGTAGTTCCAAAATCGATAATAATACAATTCTTTTTATAGTAATTTAAAGAGCCAATTGCATTTGCAATTCTGTCAGAACCTACCTGCAGTTTTTTGTTAACATTTATTTTAATATTTTTTATTATTTTTTTATCTTTGAATTCAAAAACTTTTATTTTATTTTTATTAAAATTTTTTTTAATAATTTTATAAATATTTGGAACAACAGACGATATAAAACTAAATTTAATTTTTTTGTTTTTTTTATACTTAATAATTTTTAAAATTGTATTTTTTTTACATGTCAAAAAGGAGCTATAATTTTTTACTTTATTAGTTTTAATATCATATGTTGCTACTTTTGTTGATGTGTTTCCAATATCTACTAGTAATATCATTTTAAAAATTTTTTATATTTTTTTTTATAAAATTTACAAAGTCAAATTTATTAATTTTATTTTTAACATATTTATTTAAAAACGTAGTATTATAATTTATAATTTTTGGACTACTAATTAAATTTAATCCAATACCAATAACCAAATACAAATTTTTTTTATATTTTATACTTTCAATCAAAATACCACAAATTTTTTTGTTATCGATTAAAATATCATTTGGTTGTTTTATTTTTATTTTCTCTTTTTGAATTCCTTTTTTTTTTAAATATTTCACAACTATTCTTAAGCTATTATATTGTGCATCATAAATATCTTCAAAATTTTTTACTTTTTTATATACACTGCAAAAAATATTTCCTTTATTTGATATCCATTTATTACCGTACCTACCTCGCCCACTAGTTTGAATATCAGAAACTACGATACCTTTAAAAGATATTTTTTTTTTTATTAAATTTATTGAGTATTCATTTGTACTTTTTACTTTATCCAAATAGGAAATATCTATTATAGTCAAAACTTAGCTAAAAACCTTGGACGCAATATCAGTTAAGTTTAACAAGAAGGATGGTACAATAAAATATAATAAAATCATCAAAGTTGAAGATGCCAAAGACAACTTTATTCCTAAACCTGACATATCATCAAATTTTTCAACCTCTTTATCAAAGTACATAATTTTAATAATTCTGAGATAATAAAAAGCTGAAATTACAGAACTTATTAATCCTATTATTGCCAGAAGATACATTTCTGATTCTATTAAGGCCTTAAAAATATAAAATTTTGCGAAGAACCCTGCTAATGGAGGAATTCCAGCCAGTGAGAATAAGACCAAACAAAAGCATGCAGCTACAACAGGATGATTTTTTGATAAACCCCTCAGATCTCTAATATCTTCATAATAAATTTTATCACGACTAAAAAAAAGGATACAAGTAAAAGCTGCGATATTCATAACAACATAAATTGACATATATGTTAATGTCGCTGAAATACCAACAAATGATCCAGTTGCCAAACCAGCTAGAGCGTATCCGACATGGCTTATACTACTGTATGCCATAAGTCTTTTAATATTCGTTTGACCTATTGCTGCTACAGATCCTAAAACCATAGATGCAATTGAAATAAAAATTAGTATCGATTTCCATTCTTCAATAGCAGTACCAAATGCTATAAACAAAATTTGTATAAAAGCTCCAATGCCTGCAACTTTTGGTGCTAAAGCAAAAAAAGCAGTAACCGATGTAGGAGAACCCTCATAGACATCTGGTGTCCACATATGGAAGGGAACGGCAGAAATTTTAAAAGCCAAACCTACAAGAATAAAAACTAGTCCGAAAATTAAACCTAAGTTTTCAATACTAAAGTTCTCATTTATAATTAGGTAATTTGTTGACCCAGTGAAACCATAAATTAATGAACAGCCATACAAGAATAATCCAGACGAAAGTGCCCCTAAAACAAAATATTTAACTCCAGACTCAGAAGATTTTAACGAATTTCGATCAATTGACGCTAGAACATAAAGCGATAATGATTGTAATTCAATACCAAGATACAAACCAATTAAATTATTCGTACTTACCATTATAAACATTCCAATAGTTGAACTTAAAACTAAAATCATATACTCAAACTTATCTATATTTGTTCTCTTAAAATACTGACCAGCGAAAATTAAAGAAAACACGGATGCAACTAAAATTATTATTTTTATAAAATTAGAAAAAAAATTTATGCTGTAGTTATTATTAAATATTAAAAGTTGATTATCAAAATTTATATATACGATTGGAATACATAATAATAAAGAAAGTATAGTTCCTTTTTTTATGAGTGTAAAAGAATTTTTAATAAATACGCCAACCAATAATAAGAATAACATTGCTAACATTAAAAATAATTCTGGATATATATTATGAAAATCAATCATGTTATTTTATACGTGAAACTAGATTTATATAATTTAACATATTTTCTGAAACCTTTTCAGCACTTAATGAAATTAAATCTAAAAGCAATGCTGGATAAAAACCTAAAACCAATGTCATTATAAATAAAGGTGCTAAGATAAGATACTCCCTTGCATTTAGATCGCTCAAACTTTTTATTTTTTCATTTTTAGTTTCACCAAATACAACTCTCCTATATAGCCAAAGACTATAACATGCAGAAAGAATTACTCCTATCGCAGCTAAAAATGCTATCCAGTAATTAAATTTAAAAGCACCAATTAAAACTAAAATCTCACCGATAAAACCACTCGTTCCTGGTAGACCAAGACTACCCAAAGTAAATACCATAAACATTGTAGCATATTTTGGCATACTATTTACCACTCCACCATATTTGGAAATTTCTCTTGTATGCATTCGGTCATATATCACTCCAACACACAAAAATAATGCAGATGAAATTATTCCATGACTGATCATTTGGAATATACTTCCTTCTATGCCTTGTTTATTAAATACAAATATACCAATTGTTACAAAACCCATATGTGCAACAGAAGAGTATGCAATCAACTTTTTCATATCTTTCTGAACAAGTGCTACCAAAGAAGTATAAATAATTGCAATGATACTTAGAACAAACACTAAAGGCGCAAAATAAACTGAAGCATCTGGGAATAAACCTAAAGAAAATCTGATAAATCCATATCCTGCCATTTTCAATAAAATTGCAGCTAAAATAACTGAACCAGATGTAGGTGCTTCAACATGTGCGTCTGGTAACCATGTGTGTACAGGCCACATTGGTGTTTTTACAGCAAAAGATGCAAAAAATCCCAACCACAAATATTTTTGATAATCTTTATTAATTTGAATGTTCAAAAGTTTTTCTACATCTAACGTACCAGTGTCAAAGTATATATAAATTACTGATATCAACATAAATATTGATCCAAAAAGTGTATAAAGAAAAAACTTAAAAGCTGAATAAACTCTTCTTTCACCACCCCAAATTCCAATGATTAAAAACATTGGAATCAATCCTGCTTCAAAAAAAAGATAAAATATAAATAAATCTAAAGAGCAAAAAACTCCTATCATCATTGTTTCCATTAAAAGTAATGCGATTAGAAATTCTCTTAATCTATTTTTGACACTGTTTATTGTTGCCAAGATGCATATTGGAGTGATGAAAGTTGTCAATAAAATGAATGATAATGATATGCCATCTATACCAACTTTATAATTTACAAAATTAACTATCCATTCATGTTGTTCTATAAATTGAAAATTTGGGTCTTTATAATTAAAATTAACTAAAATTAAAATAGAAGCTAAAAAAGTCACTATACTTGTTAATTGCGCAACATATCCAGAGGTCTTATCAACAAAATCCTTGTCACCCTTTATGAAAAGCAAAAACAGTACACCAATTAAAGGTATGAATATTATTAATGACAATATTGGAATATCGCTCATATTAATAAATAAGTAAGTAAAATTGTTAATCCAATTAAAATCACAAATGCATAATGGTATAAATATCCTGATTGGAACAATACTGCACGTTCAGAAATAATTTTAATTATTTTTGCAAAACCATTTGGTCCGAAACCATCAATAAATTTAATATCACCTTTGTGCCAAAAAAAAGAACCTATTGCTTTAGACGGTCTTGTAAATATAAAATCATAAATTTCATCAAAATACCATTTGTTCAGTAAAAAATTATAAAATGGTAAATTTGAATTTTTAATATTCTCTAAGATATTTTCGTTTTTAATATACAAGAAATACGCGCCAACTATTACTAATAATCCAAATATTGGTGTTATCATCAAGAACCAAAGCGGTGGATGTTTTAAAATAAATTCATCTTTAAAAAAAATAGAAGTTCTCCAAAAATCTTGATGATCATTTCCAATAAATAAGTCTTTAAAAACAAAACCAGATAAAGCAGCACCAAGAGTTAGCAAAAATAAAGGAATTAATATTACTAGCGGCGACTCGTGTATATTTTTATATTTATCACTCTCACCTCGATAATTTCCATGAAATGTTTTATATATAAGTCTCCATGAATAAATTGATGTGAGTATGGCTGTTAAAACTCCAATAACAGTTGCGTAACCACCAAAATAACTGTTTGAAAAATAAGCTGCTTCTAAAATTGCATCTTTAGAGTAAAAACCAGACAATAATGGAAATCCGGTAATTGCTAGAGTACCAATAATCATAAAGATATATGTGAAAGGTATTTTTTTATAAATACCACCCATTTTAGTAATATCCTGTTCTTCATTAAGACTATGTATTACAGAACCGGCACACAAAAAAAGCAATGCTTTAAAAAAAGCATGGGTAAATAAATGAAATATTGCAATATGATATGCGCCTACTCCAGCGGCAAAAAACATATATCCTAACTGACTGCAAGTTGAATAAGCAATAATTTTTTTTATATCATTTTGTACCAACCCAACTGTAGCGGCAAAAAAGGCTGTTGATGCACCAATTAAAATTATTAAATCTTTGGCGACCTCTGAATATTCAAATAATGGAGAACATCTTACAATTAGAAATACGCCAGCTGTAACCATCGTTGCAGCATGAATTAATGCTGATACTGGAGTTGGGCCCTCCATTGCATCCGGTAACCATGTGTGTAAAAATAACTGCGCAGATTTACCCATCGCGCCAATAAATAAAAATACACATATATATGTGATCAAACTTCCTTCATTTCCTAAAAAATATATTTTTTCATTTAACAAACTTGGCATTTTCTGAAATACATCTGAAAAATTAAGTGATCCTGTATATTTAAAAATCATAAAAACAGCGATAGCCAAACCAAAATCTCCAACACGATTAACTATGAAAGCCTTTATAGCAGCTGCATTTGCTGAAGGTTTTTTAAACCAAAATCCAATTAACAAGTAAGAAGCAAGACCAACGCCTTCCCATCCAAAAAAAAGTTGTAAAAAATTGTCAGAAGTTACAAGCATTAACATTGCAAAAGTGAATAAAGACAAATATCCCATAAAACGAGGTTTATCTGGGTCATGTTGCATATAGCCTATTGAGTAAATATGGACTAAAAATGAGATAGAGGTTACAACGACTAACATTACAGAAGTAAGTGTATCGATATAAATTGACCAATTTAAATTTAGATCACCACTAGCAATCCACTTAAAAATTACAAAATTTAAAACGCTTGAACCATTAATGAACAAATAAAGATAAAAAAATGACAGCACGGTTGAGACAAAAATTAAAAAACAGGTAATAACTTGTGATGCGATATCACCAATTTTTCTACCTAACAAACCCGCTATTAAAAAACCAAGTAATGGGGAGAATATTATTAAATAGGCCATCTCAACCTTTTAAAGTATTAATGTCTTCTACATGAATACTTCCTTTATTACGAAAGAAAACAACTAATATTGCTAGACCAATAGCCGCTTCCCCAGCAGCAACAGTTAACACAAACATTGTAAATACTTGACCAACAATGTCCTGTAAATAGACAGAGAATGCAACTAAATTTATATTTACTGCTATTAAAATTAATTCTACAGACATCAAAAGTACAATCACATTCTTTCTATTTAAAAAAATACCAACTATTCCAATAGTAAAAATTATTGAAGCTAAAAACAAATAGTGACCTAATGATATGTCAATCATTTAATTTTACCCCTTTAAAACTTTCTACATCTTCTAATTGAACACTCTCGGATCTTTCGCGCGAAACTTGGGTTGTAATATCTTGTCTTTTAAGATTATCCTTCCTTCTGTATGTTAACAAAATTGCACCAATCATTGCCACTAATAAAATTAAACCTGATATTTGAAAGTAATGAAGATATTCAGTATATAAAACGTTTCCAATTGCTTCTGTATTACTTAAATTACTATTAATTTTAATTTCAGATGTTTTTATGAAAGTATCTCTATATTTCCACGTTCCAATCATTAATCCTATTTCTATTATTAAAACTAATCCAATTAAACCGCCAAAAGGTAAATAGTTTAAAAAACCAGATTTTAAATCACTATAATTTACATTAAGCATCATAACTACAAACAAGAACAATACTGCAACTGCACCTACGTAAACTATAAGGGTTAACATTCCCAAAAACTCTGCACCCATCATAATAAACAAACATGAAACACTTACAAAATCTAAAATTAAAAAGAATACTGCATGAATTGTATTTCTCGCTGAAATTACTGCTATTGAAGATGCAATTGTTATAAAAGAAAACAAGTAAAAAACCAAACTGTGAGCTAACATGCTTACCTATATTGTTTATCCAATTTGATATTATTTGCTATTTCAGTTTCCCATCGATCACCATTTTCTAAAAGTTTATCTTTTGTGTAATACAATTCTTCTCTGGTTTCGGTGGTAAATTCAAAATTGGGTCCTTGAACAATTGCATCAACTGGGCAAGCTTCTTGGCATAAACCACAGTAAATACATTTTACCATATCAATATCATATCTAGTTGTTTTTCTAGAACCGTCTTCTTGAGGCTCAGCTTCGATTGTTATTGCTTGGGCAGGACAAGCAGCTTCACATAACTTACAAGCAATACATCTTTCCTCACCGTTGGGATACCTTCTTAACGCATGCTCACCTCTGAATCTTGGGCTAATTGTGCCCTTTTCAAAAGGATAGTTTATTGTAGCTTTTGGTTTAAAAATAAATTTCAAAGCTAAATATAAACCTTTTACAAATTCACTTAAAAAAATAGTTTTTATTAATCTGTTAAACTTCATGTTAATTTGTTGGTATCATTTTAAAATATACTAAAAAACCAGAAACAATTATCACCCAAACTAGAGAGATTGGCAAAAACACTTTCCATCCAAGTCTCATAAGTTGGTCGTATCTATATCTTGGAACAATCGCTTTGATTAGCGCAAAAGCAAAAAATAGTAAAAAAATTTTTATTATCAACCAAATAGGAGGTGGTAGAACATTTAAAGGGTACTTATCGATTGGAGGTAGCCAGCCACCTAAAAATAATACGGAACCCATGGCACACATTAATAAAATATTTGCATACTCTCCTAACCAAAAAAGAGCATACATCATGCCTGAATACTCTGTTTGATATCCTGCCACTAATTCCGCTTCAGCCTCTGGTAAATCAAATGGTGGTCTGTTAGTTTCAGCAAGAGCAGAAATAAAAAAAATTACAAACATTGGAAAAAGTGGAATTGCAAACCAAATTTTCTTTTGTGCTATTACAATGTCAATTAAATTTAATGAACCCACGCACAATAATACGGTTACAATAACAAACCCTATTGAAACTTCATAAGAAACCATTTGTGCTGCTGACCTTAAAGCACCTAAAAAAGGATATTTTGAGTTAGAAGCCCACCCAGCCATAATTATCCCATAAACACCTAAAGAAGACACGGCAAATAGATAAAGAATTCCAACATTGATATTTGTCACATAAATGTTTTCTCCAAATGGTATAACAGCCCATGCAAGAAGTGCTAATGACATTGTAACCACAGGAGCAAGTATAAATATTATCTTATTAGATCCTGCTGGAATGACTATTTCTTTAAATATGTATTTTAAAGCATCTGCAACAGTTTGGAGTAGACCAAAAGGACCAACTACATTTGGGCCTCTTCTTAGTTGTACTAAACCCCAAACTCTGCGATCTACCCAAACAATCATCGCTACAGCAATTAATACTGGGATGACTAAAGATAAAATTTTCAAACTATCTAAAAAAATTATATTTAAATATTCATTTATCATGTTTTTTAGGCACTAACTTTTTTATTTGCTATCTTAATTTTTTTGCAATCATGCATTGTTTTTGAAGAACGAGCGATAATATTTGTTTGATAATAATCAATTTGATTTAATACTATTTTAAAATCTTTTTTTTCTTTATTATCAAATGTAAGATTAGTATAGTTTAACTCTGGCAACTTATCATATTCGCCCAAAGAAGGATATTCACTCACCATATTTTTTCTAAGTTCGTTAAAATTCTTAAAACCAAGGTTTATATTGTTACTATCTGCAATAATTGAAAAAATTTCCCAATCATCTTTTGCAAATCCTGGCGGATAACTTGATTTGTAAGATTTTTGTACTCTACCTTCTAAATTAACAAAAGAGCCATTTTTTTCTGTATAAGCTGAAGATGGTAAAACAACATCTGCAATTGTAGAGTTTTCGCCACCATGAGATCCTTGATAAATGATAAATTGATCATCATTTTTATTAATTGAGACTTCATCACAATTTACTAAGTAAAGTAAATCTGAATTGTAAACTTGTTTTAAATTTTTACTTTGTAAACCTAATTTTAATGATCCAACATTTGACGCAAATTGATGTAGAATATTAAAACCATTTAATTTATTGATTTTTTTTAATAAATTTTTAACAGACGATATTACATAACTTGAAATATCTGATGTTAACGCGCTTTCACCAACTATTATAGCTGGGTTTTTTGCCTCTTTTAATAGTTTAGACTCTGAAATTTTATTATTAATTAAGTCATCTAATAGAGAAATATTATTTCCAAGTATTTTATAGTAATAATTTTGATCACCTGGGTCTCCAATAGAAAAAACATTACAACCACTATTTACTGCTTTTCTTATCCTATAATTTACAATTGTTGCCTCCAATCTTGGATTACAACCAATTAATAAAATAAAGTCACACTGGTCAATTTTGTTTATAGAAGTATTGAATGTAAAATTAAATTCGTCTGATGTATCAAACAAAATATCTTTTTGACGAAAATCAACTAATTGAGAATTGTAAAGTTTATTAAATAATTTCTTGAATGCATATCCCGTTTCCAAATCGACCAATTGACCTATCAAACCTCCAAAATCTTTTTTGTTTTTAGAATTTTGATTAATGAATTCTATCGCCTCATTCCATGAAACAGAGTGATATTTCCCATTTTTTTTAATATATGGTGTATCAATTCTATTATTTAATAAACCATCGCATGCATATCTAGTTTTATCTGAAATCCACTCTTCATTAATATCATCGTTTATTCTTGGTAAAACCCTTTTTACTTCCCAACCTTTTGTATCTACCCTAATATTAGATCCTACTGCATCCATTACATCAATAGTTTCAATTTTATTTAATTCCCAAGGTCTTGCTTCATAAGAATAGGGCTTGGAAGTAAGTGCACCAACAGGACATAAATCAATTACATTACCGGACATTTCTGACTCTACAGTCTTTTCAAGAAAAGTGGTAATTTCCATATTCTCTCCACGATTAACCGTTCCAATTTCAGCTATACCTGCCACTTCCTCAGAAAACCTAACACATCTTGTGCAATGTATGCATCTATTCATATGTGTCTTTATTAAAGGTCCCATATATTTTTGATTTACTGACCTTTTATTTAATTGATATCTTGATCTTCCACCTCCATAATTAAAAGCTTGATCTTGAAGATCACACTCTCCACCTTGATCACATATTGGACAATCTAGGGGATGATTAATTAATAAAAATTCCATTACACCCTCTCTGGCTTTTTTAACCATATCCGTGTTGGTTTTGATAACTTGTCCATTTGAAACTGGCATAGCACATGAGGCAACTGGTTTTGCAGATTTATCAATTTCGACTAAACACATCCTGCAGTTTCCTGCTATTGATAATTTCTCATGATAACAAAACCTTGGTATTTCTTTTCCAGCAGTTTCACAGGCTTGAAGAACTGTTGATCCTGGCTCTACTTCAATCTCTATGTTGTCCACAGTTACTTTAATCATTATGCTATCTTTCTGTTAGCTAAATTAGAGCACTTTTCTTCCATTTGTTCTCTAAAATGTCTTAACAAACCTTGTATAGGCCAAGCAGCTGCTTCACCAAAAGCGCAAATGGTATGGCCTTCAATTTGTTTTGTTACGTCAAGCAACATATCAATTTCGTGGATCTCTGATTCACCTCTATTAATTCTTTCCATCATTCTCCATAACCAACCCGATCCTTCACGACATGGTGTACATTGACCACAACTCTCATGTTTATAAAATCTTGATATTCTTGAAATACATGAAACTATATCTTGAGATTTGTCTATAACTACTACTCCCGCTGTTCCCATTCCGCTGTTAGCTTCAATAAGAGAGTCAAAATCCATTAAAATGTTATCACAAACTTTTTTTGGTAATAGAGGCATCGATGACCCCCCTGGGATTACTGCTTGCAAATTATCCCACCCGCCAATTACTCCACCTGCATGAGTTTCTATTAGTTCCCTTAGAGGAATACTCATTTCTTCTTCAACATTGCATGGATTAACAACGTTGCCAGAAATACAAAATATTTTTGTTCCTCTATTTTTTGGTCGACCAAAAGACGCAAACCAGTCTGCACCTCTTTTTAAAATTGATGGAACAACAGCAATTGTTTCAACATTATTAACTATTGTTGGACAACCATAGAGACCTACGAGCGCAGGGAATGGTGGTTTCAATCTAGGCTGACCTTTGTTACCCTCTAAACTTTCAAGTAAAGCAGTTTCTTCGCCGCAAATATAAGCTCCAGCACCAAAGTGAATATACATATCAAAATCCCAACCAGTGCCAGATGCATTTTTACCAATTAGATTTTTTTTATATGCCTCATCAATTGCCTCTTGCAATATCTTTCCTTCATTGACGTACTCACCCCTAATATAAACATAACAAACTTTAGCACCTATTGCGTAAGCTGAGATTAACGACCCCTCGATCAACTTTTGAGGTTCATACCTTAATATATCCCTATCTTTGCATGTTCCAGGTTCAGACTCGTCTGCATTTATAATTAAATAATGCGGTCTGTTGGGATATGGATCTTTTGGAGCAAAGGACCATTTCATTCCGGTAGGGAATCCCGCACCTCCTCTACCCCTTAACTCTGATTTTTTAATTTCTTCAATTATCCAAGCTTTACCTTTAGCAATAATTTCATTTGTATCTTTCCAGTCCCCTCTTTTCAAAGCACTAGATAAATCACAGGACTCGTCTCCGTATAAATTTTTAAATATTCTATTTTCGTCTTTAAGCATTTTTTAATAACGTTGTCCTTTTTTCGATTGGCTCTGAGCCTTTTCTTCCTGATTGAGATCCAATGTTTGGTAGTCGTCCCTCTTTAAATCCGTTAAAAATTGTTTCTGCTTTTTCTGATGTCAAATCTTCATAATAATCTTTATTTATCTGAACCATGGGAGCATTCACACACGCACCAAGACACTCTACTTCAATCCAAGAACTATCAAGATCTTCATTAATATAACCTGGTTTTTTGGATATTATTTTTTTGCATGCCTCAACAATTTTACCCGAGCCTCTTATCATACATGGAGTCGTTGTGCATACTTGAACAAAGTATTTTCCAACTGGAGCCAAATTATACATGGAATAAAAAGTAGCTACTTCGTAAACTTTAATATACGTTGTATTAAGCATTGAAGCAATTAGCTCAATAGCTGCCAAAGGTATCCAATTATTATTTTGTTTTTGTGCGAGATATAACAAAGGCATTATGGCACTTTTTTTTTTAGTATCTGGATATTTTTTTAAAATATCTTTTATCTTTTCTTTATTTTCCTCCGAAAAAATAAATGAAGCTGGTTGATTTTTTGCAATGTGCTTACCACTCATCGGTCTACTTCTCCAAAAACTATATCCATTGAGCCTAATAATGCTGGTACATCGGCAAGCATGTGTCCTTTAATTAAGTAATCCATTGCTTGAAGGTGTACAAAACCTGGTGCTTTAATTTTACATCTGTATGGTTTGTTTGAACCATCTGCAATTAAGTAAACGCCAAATTCACCTTTTGGAGCTTCAACAGCAGCATAGGTTTCGCCTGCTGGCACACTGTATCCCTCTGTATAAAGTTTAAAATGGTTTATTAAAGCTTCCATAGATTTTTTCATCTCTGATCTTTTGGGAGGCCCCACCTTTGTATCCAAAGTCATTATTGGTCCATCTGGTAAATTTGATAAGGCTTGATTAATAATTTTTACACTCTCTCTCATTTCTTCAATACGACAAAGATATCTATCATAACAGTCACCATTTTTACCCGTCGGAACTTTAAATTGAAAATTTTCATATCCATCATAAGGTTGAGATTTTCTTAAATCCCAAGGTATACCAGATCCTCTGATCATAACGCCTGAAAAACCATGATCTAGTGCTTCCTGAGCTGAAACTATACCTATATCAACATTTCGTTGTTTAAAAATTCTATTGTCCGTTAATAAAGACTCAAGGTCGTCAATTACTTTTGGAAATGACTTACAAAAATCTAAAATGTCCTTATCTAATCCAGTAGGTAGATCAATATGTACACCACCTGGTCTAAAATAATTTGCATGTAATCTAGATCCAGAAACTCTCTCATAAAATACCATTAATTTTTCTCTTTCTTCAAAACCCCACAAAGAAGGAGTTAAGGCTCCAACATCCAAAGCCTGAGTTGTAATATTTAATATATGACTTAAAATTCTTCCAATTTCACAAAATGCAATTCGAATATTTTTAGCTCTTATCGGTACATCAATATTTAAGAGTTTTTCTACTGCTAAAGCAAAAGCATGCTCCTGATTCATTGGTGCTACATAATCCAGTCTATCAAAATATGGAATTGCTTGCATGTAAGTTTTATGCTCAATGAGTTTCTCAGTGCCTCGATGCAATAATCCTATGTGTGGATCAGCTCTTTCAACAACTTCTCCATCTAACTCTAAAATCAATCTTAGCACTCCATGAGCTGCAGGGTGCTGAGGTCCAAAATTAAGATTTACAGTTTTAAATTCTTTTGACATTATTTATTATTCTTTTCTTGCTCTTGTTTAATGTATTCAGGACTTTGCCATGGGCTCCTAAAATCAAAATCTCTGTAAGCTTGCTGTAAATTTACAGGACCATACATAACTTTTTTCTTTTCTGGATCGTATCTAACTTCTTTGTAACCAGTTAATGGGAAATCTTTTCTTAAAGGAAAACCTTCGAAACCGTAATCTGTTAATATTCTTCGAAGATCAGGATGTTTGTCAAAAGATATACCATGCATATCAAATACCTCCCTTTCTAACCAATTCGCTGAAGGAAAAATACCTGTTAATGTTTGAATACTTTTTTTATCTTCTATTTGTAATTTAATCGTTATCCTTAAATTATTTTCATGGCTTAAAAGTAAGTAAATAACTTCAAAACGTTTTTCTTTATTAGGATAATCTACAGCAAGAATATCTACAAGTTGCCTAAATTTTAATTCAGGATGCTTTTTTAATTGAATAATATTTTCAACTATATTTTCATTTTTACTGTGACACACCAAGCTGTTATTGATAATTTTTATATCAAGAAAAGAAAATCCCGAACTTTTTTCTAAAACCAATTTAATTTCATTCAGACTTTTCATAGTTATCTTTCTAACGATCCTTCTCTTCTAATTTTCTTCTGCAATTGTAAAATCGCATATAACAAAGCCTCAGCACTTGGAGGACATCCAGGAACATAAATGTCTACTGGTACAATTCGATCGCAACCTCTGACAACAGAATACGAATAATGATAGTAGCCACCGCCGTTTGCACAGCTACCCATTGAAATTACATAACGTGGTTCAGGCATTTGATCATAAACTTTTCTTAAAGCCGGAGCCATTTTATTAGTCAACGTGCCAGCTACAATCATTACATCTGATTGCCTCGGTGAAGCTCTAGGTGCAGCACCAAACCTTTCTAAATCATACCTAGGCATAGAAGCTTGCATCATTTCTACAGCGCAACAAGCAAGACCGAAGGTCATCCAATGTAATGAACCTGTTCTTGCCCAGTTAATTAAAGTATCACTTGCGATTGTAACAAACCCTTTTTCAGCAAACTCTTCTGCTACTTCCTTGAACTCTTCTGGGATTTTATCTAATTTAGTTACTGCACTCATACTATTTAATTACTCCCAATCCAATGCTCCCTTTTTCCATTCGTAAATAAACCCTACTGTAAGTATTAATAAAAAAAACATCATTGACCAAAAACCAAGTAGGCCAATATTGCCTAATGACACCGCCCATGGAAATAAAAACGCAACTTCTAAATCAAATATTATGAATAAAATTGCTACTAGATAAAAACGAACATCAAATTTCATTCTAGAGTCATCAAAAGCTTCAAAGCCACATTCGTAAGCTGACAATTTTTCAGGATCAGGGTTGCTTGGCGAAAAAAGGAAATTTGCAAATATAAAAGCAAAACCTAGACCAATAGATATAAATAAGAATATTAATATAGTAGCGTAATCTCTTAAAAAATCGAATAACATTGATCATGTTTATATACATAATCAAGACTGGTTAAATGGGTATTTTTGACCTGAATTGTCAAAAAGTGAACTGTTTCCAGTCAATTTTTAACTTCTTATTTTTTTTAATAGCTTTTAATAGAGATTTTAGTAGCGGCAATTTTTTTTGACCAACTAAAGATAAAATTTTAGCTCCTGATGATTTGATTAACTCTGCACCCTCTACAGTAATATTTTTCATTTGTTTACTTACTATAGATTTATATAAAAGCCCTTTCCCCAAATAGAAACCCAGTCTAGCATTTCTTCCGCCTAATATACTAACATATAGATCTCCAGCTCCAGCTAATCCGAAAGTGGTATCGACATTGCCACCAAATCTTTGAACAATATATTTCATTTCTTTTAAAGATTGTTCAAACAATCCTGAAGAAGTATTGAAATAATTATCATCTTTATTTTTCGACAAACTCCCAACTTGTCGTGGAGATGATCCAATAACTGTTGCATATATATTTTTTATCGCCGAACATATTTCTGCACCCTGAATATCCTTGGTTACTTCTGGATGATAATATTCATTCTCAATAATCTTCTTTGCATATTTAGCATTAGCTATCTTTTTAGATGCGAAAAGCGTCCTAGTATGAGATTTATTTATAAGCTCCTTGGCCAAGCATGGTCCTGAAGCCATTACAACTTTGTTACTTGAACATTTTAATGAAATATATTTGCTTATTGGAATAATTTTACTTTTATAATTAATGATACCTTTTGTGATCAAAAGTATAGGGCAGTTTTTTTTAATTTGATTTAAAATTTTTGTAATCCAGGGTATGCCATTTGTATTTGTTCCAACAATTATGAAATTTATAGATTTAATATCAATTGAACCTAATTCATAATCATAAAAAAAATTAATATTTTTAGAAAAATTAATATTAAGAATTTTATTTTTTTTTTTTACATTTTTAATATTTTTTATATCAAAAGGAGAACCAATAACTGAAGTTTTGATTTTATTAAAGTCTAATACTGACACATAAGCTGTGCTTGCAACACCAAAACCTAAAACTAAAACATGATTTTTCATGATAATTTAAAATATCTCTTCAAAAACAATTGTACCAAAAAACTTAAAAAGATTGAAAATAAAAACATTAGATTTCCTATCACACTAAATGGTGTATTGTTATTTAATATTTGGTAGTTATTTGTAAAAACTGATTTTTTATTAGGTTTAGATGAATTCATTATTATACCCAGAGGATTGATGCTTGCAGACACTCCTTGATTTGTAGATCTAAATATATGCTTGCCCTCTTCAATAGATCTAAAAATTGAATGAGCAAAATGTTGATGAGTCCCGATTGACCTATTAAACCAACCATCCTCTGAAATATTAAAAATTACATCAAAATTATTTTTATCAATATTAATCGTCCCTGTATCAATTACTTCGTAACATATTAAGGGCAATACCAAACTCTGGTTAATTTTAAAAATATTTCTATCAACTCCCCTTGAAAATGATTGGTAACCGAAAGTAACTTTTTTTAAATTTAAAAATTTTATAGCATCTTCAAATGGTATAAATTCACCGAAAGGAACGAGATGAATTTTGTTATAAACATCAATGATTTTACCTTTTGAATTTAAAACAACAAAACTGTTAAAAATATTACCATAATTGTCTTTTGTATTTGCACCCAAGATAACTTTTTGGTTTAATTTAAAATTATCTTTAAAAATGTCTGTTAAATTATCATTATTAATTAATGAATAGGAACCCTCCGGCCATAAAAATATTGCATTATCATTTTTATCTGACGGATTGCTCATATTTAATATTTCTTTAATATAGTTTTGTGGGTTTAAATTTATTTTTCGTAAATCTTCATTAGGCTGTACAAAAACAACTTGTTGATTTTTTGCCTGCAAATTAGTTTGTAATCGATTCAAACCATACAAATAATTAATACCAATTAAAAATATAAGTAAAATTAAACGCTTAATGAAAGAAATTTTATCTTTTTTAATCAAGAAATAAGGAAATGAGAAAATAAAGATTGCAAATAAATTCAAGCTAAAGGTACCAATAATATTTAAAATTTGTATGCTAGCTAATTGTTCGCTTAAAGCATATACAAACAAATTCCATGAAAACCCAGTTAAAAAAGATCTTATGTACTCGGTTAAGGCCATTAAAATTGAAAAATTTAATACGAAAAAAAAATTAAATTTAAAAAAACGTTTTAAAATATAAAAGCTCAATCCATAGAATGTAGATAAAACGAGAGGTAGAATTAGAATTGCAAATGGTTTTAAAATTGCAACATCTGGATCAAAATTTAAAGAATAACTTATCCAATATAACGATGAAATAAAATACCCAAAAGAAAATAGAAGTCCAAAAATAAAAAAAATTTTTGGATTTTCATGTTCATTTAGTTTTAATAAATATAAAATAAACGGAAATATTATAAATCCTAAAAAAATATAATTATATGGTGGCAGTGAAAAAGAAAGAAAAAAACCAAGAAATAAAAAAAAGAAAAACTTAAGTTTACTTCTAAATATATTATTTGATCTCATAAATAATAAGCTAGTAAACAAACTATTTTATAGGTAGATTGTTTAATAACCATCCATCAAAACCATCCGTAACATTGAATGTTTCAAATTTTTTTTTTTTAAAAATTTCAGCTACTATTTGTGACCTTATACCACTACTACATATAAAAAAAATTTTAGTATTTTTCTTTAATTCTAACTTATTCATATCGTCAATAAAATTTGGATTTAATATTATATTTTTATTCTCTTTCAATTGATAAGATATATAATAGGTTGATAACTTTAAAGTCTCACCATCTGGTTTACCAAATATTAACCATTCCTCTGGAGAACGAACATCAACTAAACAATCATTTTTATGAAAAGATATTTCTTTAAGTTCTGACGTGGTAATTTTTTTGACCATATATACTTTGGTGCCCTCGGCCGGACTCGAACCGGCACTCCGCAAGCGGCAAGGATTTTAAGTCCTTTGTGTCTACCAATTCCACCACGAGGGCATATTTAAGTATTTCTTATTTATTTTGAAACCAAATGCAACTTTATAAAATTTATTTTGTCTATATTTTAACTAAAATGACTTTAGAAAAAAAACTACAAGAAATATTATTTTTAATAAACCAAGAAAAATATAAAGAATTAATACCAAAAATTCATGAATTGTTAAAAGAAAAATATCAAAGCATTCCATTGTATGGAAACTTAGGTCTGAGTTACCTTAAACTTAACAAAAATTACTTAGCAATCAAATATTTTTTAAAAGTTAAAAAAATTGACAAAAATAATATTAATGCAAATCATAATTTAGGCCTTGCTTATTCAAAAATTAATGAAATCGATAAAGCTATAAATTTTTACGATCAAGCGCTTGGAGCAATTAAAGAGTATCCATTTTTTTTTATAACATTAATAGAATATTTGGAATTACTATTAGCAAATTATAAAATAAATTTAGCAGAAAAAATAATTTATAAATATAAAGCCAAAATACCAATAGATTTGCAATTTTTTTTTAATACGGCCCTTTTTGATATAAAGTTCAAAGATCATCGAAGCTTTGTAAATAATATAAAAAAAATTGAGGATATGATTAGTGATTACCAAACTCAAATTACAAAAAATAATAAGTTTATTATAACTGAATTAAATAAATTAATTAAATTTACCCCACCAACTATTTTTACTACAACTTTTTATATAGAAAATCCAAAAAAACTATTAAAAAAATATTATCAAATATTCGATAAAATAACCGACAGTTTTAATGTACCTAAATTATTTTCACCTCCGATATCAAAAAATAAAAAAATTAAAGTTTGCTTTGCATCATCAATATTTAGAAAGCACACGATTACAAAATTGTTTAAAAATTGGATAATAAAATTAGATAAAAATAAGTTTGATGTATACATCTTAGATCTAGACTCTGAAAAAGATGAAATTTATAACGAAATTAAAAATAATGCTGTAGAAAGTATTTTAACTAATAGAAATCTTGAGGAAAATATTAATTTTATAAGATCTAAAAAATTAGACTATATTATTTACCTAGATAATCATATATCCAGAAAAGCATCAGCTTTGTATAACTTTCAGTTAGCATCTAAACAAGCTGTCACCTGGGGCCATCCTGTAACATCTGGATCAAAATATATAGATTTATTTTTATCTAGTGAATTAATGGAAAATAATTTAAGTGAAAAAAACTACACTGAAAAATTAATAAAATTAAAAAATATCTCAATTAATTATGAAAAACCTAATATTAAAATACATGAAGAAATAAAAAATCGTTTTGATGATAATTTTGTTAATATTTTAAATTTACAAAGTTTACATAAATTTCAGCCCCATGAGGATAAAATTTATGCTGAAATTTTAAACAAAAATAAAAAGATAAATTTATATTTTATTGAATCTGAAATTAAAGAACATAACAAAGTGTTCAAATATCGAATTTCTAAATTTTTGTCTGATAATAAATCTGAAGAGAGAATAAAGTTTTTACCAAGATGTGATAATAATACTTTTTATAATTATATATACTTTTCATCTTTTATTTTTGACTGTTTATCCTGGTCTGGTGGAAATACACATCTTGAGGCGCTAGCATTTGATAAGCCTATTATAACAATGGAGGGTAAAAGCCTAAAACAAAACCATACTTTCGGTTTTTTAAAAAGAATCAATCAAGATAATTTAATTGCCTCGAATGAAAGGGAATATATAAATAAGATATTAGAGTTTTCACAAAGTGAAAACCTTATAAAAATATCTAAAGAAGAAATATCAAAAAACAAAAATCTTTTATTTAAGGATATGGAATGTATTAAATCATTAGAAGATAGCTTGATGAAAAACTTATTTTAATGAAGTAACAAGTTTTTTTACGTCTTCTTCACATCTTTTCAAAAGATCTTCTTCGGTTGACCTAAGAACAAGAATGGTGCCAGGTTTTTCTTTAAAATATGGATAACTGCCAATATCAATATTTTTATATTTATCTTGTAATTTTGATAATTGCTCTGATATCTGACTCTCTCTAAGATTAGTATCAATTGATGATGACAAAATCTTTTTTCCAGTTTTAATAACATTATCTAATTGTGGTAGCATAGCCTGTAATATACTTGGAACACCTGGTAATACGAAAACATTTTCCACATAAAAACCTGCTGCAAAAGTCTTTGGGTTAGGTATTAACTTAGCGTTCTCTGGCATTTTTGCCATTTTTTTTCTACCTTCATTAAAATTTTCATTTTTGTAAAATTCTTCTAAAATTTGATAAGCTTCTGTATGATACTGATACTTCTGATTAAATACCTTAGAAATTGACTCAGCTGTTATATCATCATGAGTTGGGCCAATCCCTCCTGTAGTAAAAATATAAGCAAATTTTTTTCTTAATTCATCGACTGTATCAATTATAATTTTTTCTTTATCAGGTATAACTCTTACTTCTTCAACGCTAATGCCTCTATCATTTAGCCATAATGCTATAAAAGAAGTATTTTTATCAACAGTTCTTCCTGATAAAATTTCGTTGCCAATAATTATGATACCTGCTGTAAATTCCTTTTTAAATTCCATATGAAATTAATTCCTCGGTTAATACATGTAAAATTCATAAAAAGATACAAGAGATTTTTTGCTGATGTTGCTTTAAATAAAAAAAAAATTACAGTTCATTGTCCAAATTCAGGTTCAATGCTTGGACTATTAAATAAGAATAATGATGCATGGATTTCGAAGAGCGACAACCCTAAACGTAAATTAAAATATACCTTAGAAATTCTTAATGATAAAAAAAGTAATGTTGGTATAAATACGCATAGAGCTAATCGAATAGTAGAAGAGGCATTGCAGAAAAAAAAGATTGTTGAGTTAAAAAAATTTAGCGATATTAAACGAGAAGCAAAATTTTCTAAAGAAACAAGATTTGATTTTCTATTAAAGAATAAAAATAAAAAAGTATTCTTAGAGGTTAAAAATGTTACTTTATCTAGGGAAAAAGGAATTTCTGAATTTCCAGACGCAATTACTACAAGAGGGAAAAAACATTTAATTCACCTCCAAGATGCAATAAAAAAGGGGTATGAAAGCTACTTATTATTTTTAATTCAAAGAGAAGATATAAATATTATGAAAATTGCAAATGATATTGATTCAAATTATTATAATGAAATAATAAAAGCGCAAAAAAAAGGTGTTAGGATTATTGCATATTCTTGTCAAGTTAATGAAAGTGAAATAACTATCAAAAATAAAATCAAAGTTGAAATATAATGATTAAATTTAAAAAATATTATCCTGATGAGTTTAGGAAATTGAGAAATGCAGGGAGAGTATCATCTAAATGTTTAGATTATATAGAGGATAAAATTAAACCAGGTATTACAACTCAAAATATTGACGAGATGTGTGTTAAATTTTTACATAAACATAATGCTTACTCGGCACCTCTTTTTTACAGGGGTTTTCCAAAATCTATTTGCACTTCTGTTAATCATGTTGTTTGTCACGGTATACCCTCTAACAAAACTTTAAACGAAGGTGATATTGTAAATGTTGATGTTACATCTTTAGTAGAGGGTTATCATGGAGATACATCAAGAACTTTTTGTGTAGGAAAAGTTTCAGTAAAAGCAAAAAATTTAGTTAAAATAACTAAAGAAGCGCTGGACCGATCTATCAAAATATTAAAACCTGGTGTTCACCTTGGAAATATTGGAAATGAAATCCAAACCTATGTTGAAAAAAAAGGTTATTCAGTTGTTAGAGATTTTTGTGGACATGGTGTTGGTAAAGAATTTCATGAAGAACCAAATATTCTTCATTACGGAAAAAATGGCACTGGTCCAAAATTACAAGAGGGAATGGTGTTTACAATAGAACCAATGATAAATGCTGGCAAACACGAAACTAAAGTTTTAAATGATGGATGGACAGCAGTTACAAAAGATAAATCTTTATCAGCACAATTCGAACACACTGTGGGTATAACAAATAATGGATGTGAAATTTTTACCCTTTCATAATACAATAGCTTAATGATTCCTCGATACTCAAGACAAGAAGTGGCTCAAATTTGGGAGCCAATGAATAAATTTAAAATTTGGTTAGACATCGAAATATATGCTACGCAAGCGATGGAAAAATATAAAATTATTCCAAAGGGAGTGGCGGCGAAAGTAAGAAAAAAATCAAAAATTAATATCAAAAGAATAGACGATATTGAAAAAAAGACTAAACACGATGTAATCGCTTTTTTAACATCCATTGCAGAAAAAGTAGGTCCAGAGGCAAAATATCTTCATCAAGGTATGACATCATCTGACGTACTAGATACTTGTTTTAATTTGCAACTTAAGCAAGCTGGAAAAGTACTTGTTAAAGACATAGATAAACTATTAAAAACATTGAAAAATAAATCAAAAAAATACAAAAATACTATTACAATTGGTAGAAGTCATGGAATTCATGCTGAGCCAATAACATTTGGTTTAAAACTCGCAACCTATTATGCTGAATTCAACAGAAATAAAAAAAGATTAGAGCAAGCAATTGAAGAAATTTCAACATGTGCAATCTCTGGGGCTGTCGGAACATTTGCACATATAGGACCTAATATTGAAAAGTTTGTTGCAAAAAAATTAGGCTTAAAACCAGAGCCAATTTCTACCCAAATAATTCCTAGAGATAGGCATGCTTATTTTTTTAATACACTTGCGATAATAGCGAGCTCGGCTGAAAGATTAGCGACCGAGGTAAGACATTTACAAAGAACAGAAGTCCTAGAAGCAGAAGAATACTTTTCATCAGGACAAAAAGGTTCGTCTGCAATGCCGCACAAAAGAAATCCAGTATTATCTGAAAACATAACTGGTTTAGCAAGATTGGTAAGAAGCTATTCAATTCCTGGAATGGAAAATATAGTTTTGTGGCATGAAAGAGATATATCTCATTCGAGTGTTGAAAGAAATATTGGACCTGATGCCACTGTTACTCTAGATTTTTTACTTAACAGATTAAACAATATTGTTGCAAATTTAGTTGTTCATACAAAAACAATGGAAAATAATTTAAATAAATTTAAGGGTTTAATTTTTTCTCAAGGAGTTATGTTAAAACTCACTCAAAAAGGGGTAAAGCGGGAAGATGCGTATAAAATTGTACAAAAAAATGCGATGAAAACCTGGGATAAAAATGAAGATTTTCATAATAATTTAAAAAAAGATAAATTAATTCAAAAGAACTTGTCTGAGAAAGAACTTAAACAGTTATTTGATGTTAATTACCATAAAAGGTATATTAACCATATACTAAGAAGAGTTTTAAAATAATGAGAAGAAAAAAATTATACGAAGGAAAAGCAAAGATTTTATACGAAGGTCCCGAAAGAAATACTTTAGTTCAATATTTTAAAGATGATGCTACAGCGTTTAATAATAAAAAAAAAGAAGTTATAGAAGGAAAAGGAGTTCTTAATAACAGAATTTCTGAATTTTTATTTAGTCAATTAAACGATATTGGTATTGAAACGCATTTAATCAAAAGATTAAATATGAGGGAGCAATTAATTAAAAATTGTGAAATCCTACCAATTGAGTTTGTCGTTAGAAACATTGCAGCCGGAACTTTATCTTCAAGATTGGGAATAGCTGAAGGAACAATGTTAAAGAGACCAATTATAGAATATTATTATAAAAATGATGATTTAGATGACCCATTAGTTACTGAAGAGCATATTGAAATAAATGGATGGGCGTCAACTTTAGAAATAGCTCAAGCTTCTGAGACGGCATTTAGAATTAATGATTTTTTGATTGGTCTATTTAGAGGTGTAGGTATTAAGCTCGTTGATTTTAAACTTGAGTTTGGACGAGTTTGGAATGCAGACGAAAGTCGAGTTATTCTTGCTGATGAGATAAGTCCCGACACTTGTAGATTATGGAATACAAAAGATGAAAAAAAACTAGATAAAGATCGGTTTAGAAAAGGTCTTGGTGGATTAGTTGAAGCTTATACCGAAGTTGCTAAAAGATTGGGAATCATGCCAGAAGGCAGCAATATAATGGAAATAAAGTCAGGAATTTCTAAAACTATAAAACTTAAAAAAAAATAAATTGAAGTTCGAAGTATTTGTAACACTTAAAAAAGAAGTATTAGATCCTCAAGGTAAAGCAGTTGAAAATGCACTTGGTGATATTGGTCTCAATACTATAAAAAATATTCGCCAAGGGAAATATTTTACACTAGAGGTTAGCGAAACTGATGAAAATAAAGCGTCTGACTTAGTAAAATCCTCTTGTGAAAAATTACTTGCTAATCAAACTATAGAAAACTTTAAATTTAACAAAATTTAATGAAAGCTAATGTCATAGTTTTTCCAGGATCAAACTGTGATAGAGATATAAAAGTTGCATTAGAAAAATTTCAAATACACACTACAATGGTCTGGCACCAAGAAAAAGTAATGCCAAATTCTGATTTGGTTGTTTTGCCTGGTGGTTTTTCATATGGAGATTATTTGAGATGTGGAAGTATGGCTTCAAAATCAACCATAATGAATGAAGTGATAAAACATGCAGATAAAGGTGGCTATTTAATTGGAATTTGTAATGGTTTTCAAATTTTAACAGAAACTGGTTTGTTACCAGGAGCTTTATTAAGAAATAAAAAATTAAAATTTATCTGTAAATATGTAAATCTTTTAATTGAAAACAATTCAACACCATTCACATCAAAATATAAAAAAAATGCAAAAATAAAAATTCCAATCGCACATAACGAGGGAAATTATTTTGCTGATGAAAAAACATTATATAACTTACAAAATAATGAACAAATTGTGCTAAAATATTGTGATGAAAATTTTAATATTAATGATGAAAGTAACCCAAATGGCTCGTGTTTAAACATTGCTGGAATTATTAATAAAAATAAAAATGTAATTGGTATGATGCCCCACCCTGAAAGATGTGTGGAAGATATTTTAGGTGGAACTGATGGTTCTGGTATTTTCCAATCACTATTAAGTTGATGATAGAAGTAAATTTAGATTTAGCAGTACAGCACGGCTTAACATCAGAAGAGTACGAAAAAATAAAAATTTTAATTGGACGAAAACCTAACTTCACTGAACTTGGAATTTTTTCAGCAATGTGGAATGAGCACTGTTCTTATAAATCTTCAAGAGTGTGGCTTGGTACACTGCCCACAAAAAATAAAAGAGTGATACAAGGACCGGGGGAGAATGCTGGTGTAATTGATATTGATGATGATGATGTTGCAATTTTTAAAATTGAAAGTCATAACCATCCATCATTTATTGAACCCTATCAAGGCGCCGCTACAGGTGTTGGTGGAATATTGAGAGATGTTTTTACTATGGGTGCAAGACCTATAGCTAATTTAAATGCTATTCGTTTTGGCTCACCAGATCATCCAAAAACTAAACATCTTTTAAATGGTGTTGTTGCAGGAATTGCGGGATACGGGAATTGTATCGGTGTTCCAACTGTTGGTGGAGAAGTAGAGTTTGATAGTTGTTATGATGGTAACATCTTAGTTAATGCAATGAACATTGGTTTAGCAAAAAAAGATAAGGTTTTTTACTCGATCGCAAGTGGAGTGGGTAATCCAGTAATTTATGTTGGTTCAAAAACTGGAAGAGATGGAATTCATGGTGCATCCATGGCATCTCAAGAATTTGACTTAGACTCAGAGTCAAAAAAGCCTACAGTTCAAGTTGGAGATCCTTTTGCTGAAAAATTATTGCTAGAAGCATGTCTGGAATTAATGCAGACAGATACAATTGTGTCTATTCAGGATATGGGAGCTGCCGGTTTAACTTCTTCTTCTGTAGAAATGGCTTCAAAAGGAAATATTGGGATTGAATTAGATCTTAATAAAGTACCATGCCGTGAAACAGGTATGACCCCTTATGAGATGATGCTCTCTGAAAGCCAAGAAAGAATGCTTATTGTTCTTAAAACTGGAAAAGAAAAAGAAGCTGAAAAAATTTTTAAAAAATGGGATTTAGATTTTTCTGTAATTGGAATTTTGACTGACTCAAAAAACCTTACTTTGAAATATGATAATAAAACTGTTTGTGATATACCAATTTCTGCATTAGCAGATGAAGCTCCAAAATATGAAAGAGAATGGGTTGAAATTAAAAAACCAGAATATAGCGGTCTTGAAAAAAAACTAGATAAAATCAATTTGGAACAAACGATTAAAAATTTATTATCTCATCCAAACCAAGCAGATAAATCATGGGTATGGGAACAGTATGATCATATGGTTATGTGTGATACCGTCGAATTTCCGGGTGGAGATGCAGCAGTGATAAGGATTCATGGAAATAATAAAAAAGCAATTGCAGCATCTGTTGATTGTACACCAAGATATTGTAACTCCCATCCTTATACTGGGGGAATGCAAGCAGTATGTGAAACATTTAGAAATTTGTGTGCAGTTGGTGCGGAACCCATTGCAATTACTAACTGTTTAAATTTTGGCAATCCTGAAAAGCCGGAAATTATGGGTCAATTTGTTGGTGTCATTAAAGGAATGACGGAGGCATGTAAAAAGTTAAATTATCCAGTAATTTCAGGAAATGTTTCTCTATATAATGAAACTAATGGTGTTGGCATCAACCCTACCCCTACAATTGGTGGTGTAGGTTTAATTAAGGATATTTCAAAAGTAAAAAATTTAAAATTTAAAAATAAAGATAATAATATTTATGTCGTTGGTAAAACAATAGGTCACTTAGAACAAAGTGTACTTTGTTATGATCTTTTACATTTAAAAAAAGGTCCACCGCCATCTATTGATTTAAATGATGAATTAAAAAATGGCAAAGCAATCAGATCACTAATAAATGAAAATTTAATTGACTCATGTCACGACATATCCTCAGGAGGTCTTATTTTATGTTTATTAGAAATGAGTATAGCTTCTCAAATTGGTTTTAAAATAAATACAAATAAAAAATCATTGGATAGAATTAAATTTTTGTTTAGTGAAGACCAGTCCAGGTATATTGTTGAGGTTAACGATCAAAATAAAAACAGCTTTGAGAATGTACTTTCAGATTTAAATGTTTTCTTTGAAAATATTGGTAAAACATCGGAAAAAATTAACATAGACAATGACTTGAAATTTAATTTACAAGAATTATCTAAATTAAATAAAGAATGGTTTTATAAATACAATAATTGATTGAATGGCAATAAAACAAGAAGAAATAGAAAAATTGTTAAAAGAGGGTTTTCCTGATGGAGATATTGAAATTCAAGATCTCGCAGGTGATGATAATCATTTTTCTGCAAAAATTAAATCATCACAATTTAAAGGTAAAAATCGTGTACAACAACATCAAATGGTTTATAAAGCATTAAAAGGAAAAATGGGTGCTGAGCTTCATGCGCTTGCCTTAACAACAGAGGAAAAATAATGTCAGAAATTAATAATCAATTAGATGAAATAATTAAGAATAATAAAGTTGTTTTGTTTATGAAAGGAACTCCTGAAATGCCGCAATGTGGATTTTCGATGGCTGTGTCCAACGTCTTAAAACATCTTGAGGTAAAATTTACTGCAATAAACGTTTACGAGGATGAAGAAATCAGAAATGGAATCAAAGAATACAGCAACTGGCCAACAATACCTCAATTATATGTAAACGAAGAGTTTGTAGGGGGGTGTGATATCGTAAAAGAAATGTTTGAAAAAAAAGAACTTCAAAAACTCTTTGAGGAAAAAGGAGTGGAGTTTAAAAAATAGTTATCTAGAGTAATATTCTACTACTAAATTTGGTTCCATAATAGCTGGGTAAGGAATTTCATCAAACCGTGGAACTCTTGCCAATTTTGCCGTCATTTTTTTATGATCAGCAACAATGTATTCTGGAACATCACGCTCTTTTAATTGAGTTGACGCCAAAACATAGGCAAGTTGTTTAGAAGATTCTTTTATTTCAACTTCATCTTTATCATTTAATTTAAAACTAGAAATATTCACTCGTTTACCGTTAACCTTAACATGCCCATGATTAATTAATTGCCTTGCTTGAAAAACTGTCGTTGCAAATTTCGCTCTGTAAATAACAGCATCTAACCTACTCTCTAACAAGCCAACTAAATTTTCACCTGTGTTTCCTCTTCGTCTGTCTGCTTCTCTATATAAATTTCTGAATTGTCTTTCATTTAAATTTCCATAATAATTCTTTAACTTTTGTTTTGCTTGTAATTGTATTTTGTAGTCAGAGGGTTTTGCAGACGACCTTTGACCATGTTGCCCAGGTCCATAAGCTCTAGAATTATATGGACTTTTTGGTCTTCCCCAAATATTTGCGCCTAATCTTCTGTCAACTTTGTGTTTTGATTTAATTCTTTTTGTCATTTATAAAAAATGAACTTATAGATATCAAAAATTTAATGTCAATTGCTACTTGAAGGAGCATTCTCCTTAAAAAGCTTATAATCTATACTATCTAATAAAGCTTTAAATGATGCTTCAATGATGTTGGGTGATACTCCTATTGTAAACCAGTTTTTACCTTTGTCATCAGAGCTTTCTATTGATACACGAGTAGTAGCATTAGTACCTGTATTTAATATTCTAACCTTATAATCGACAAGTTTTAAATCTTTAAGATAATCAGAGTATTTTCCAACTTTATCTAGATTTGACCGTATTGCTTGATCAAGCGCATTGACTGGTCCATTCCCTTCACCTTCACAAAGAATTTCTTTTCCATCAATAATTAAATACGCCTTTGCAACTGAATTGATATTTTTTTTATCATCATCTTTAACAATTTTAACTTCATAATTTTTAATTTGTATATAATTTGGAACTTCACCTAATAATCTTCTAGTTAATAACTCAAAAGAAGCATCAGCTCCATCATAAGAATAACCAGTAAACTCTCTGTCTTTTACTTCATCTAAAATCCTTTGTATTTTAGGGTCATCTTTATTAATCTTAATATTTAATTTTTCTAATCTTGATAAAATGTTTGATCTTCCAGCTTGATCAGAAACTACTATTGACCTCTCATTTCCCACAAGTTCAGGATCTATATGCTCATATGTTTTGGGGTCTTTTTTAACTGCAGAGACGTGTAATCCTCCTTTATGGGCAAAAGCAGATGCTCCAACATATGGCGCATGTTTGTTGGATGTTTTGTTTAATATTTCATCTAATAATCTTGAACAATTTGTAAGTTTTTTTAATTTTGACTTATTAAAGTTTATATCAAAACTTTTATTAAAAATTTCTTTAAGAATTAGTGTTGGTATAATTGATACTAAGTTAGCATTACCACATCTTTCACCTAGACCATTCAAAGTTCCTTGAATTTGTCTTGCTCCAGCTAAAACTGCTGCAAGTGAGTTTGCTACAGCATTTCCGGTATCATTATGAGCGTGTATACCAAGGTGATCATTAGGGATTATTTTTGATATATCTGAAACTATTTCACTAATTTCTTGAGGTAACGTACCCCCATTTGTATCACAAAGAATTATCCATCTGGCACCATTATCGTACGCAGCTTTTAAACAAGATAGCGCATAATCTTTATTATTTTTATAACCATCAAAAAAGTGCTCTGCATCAAACATGAATTCTTTATTATTTTTAACAAAATAATTAACTGTATCTTTAATATTATTTAAGTTTTCTTCTTTAGGTATACCAAGGGCAACATCTACGTGATAATCCCATGCCTTCCCGACAATACAAACATGATTTACTTTTGCATTTACTATTGATGATATACCAGGATCATTTTCGCAACTCCTGCCAGATTTTTTAGTCATACCAAAAGCAACTAAATTACTTTCAAGATTTGGCGGATTGTTAAAAAAATTAGTATCTGACGGGTTTGCCCCTGGCCAACCACCTTCAATATAATCTATTCCTATCTCAGATAATGAAGATGCAATTTTTGTTTTATCATCTAGACTAAAATCTACTCCTTCCGTCTGAGCTCCATCTCTTAAAGTTGTATCAAAAATATAAATTTTTTCTTTACTCATTTGTATTCCCACGAGGTATTACCATCTTTATCTTTAATTAGAACACCTTTGCTGACTAATAAATCTCTAATTTTATCAGACTTTTCAAAGTCTTTTTTTGCTCTTGCTTCATTTCTTTGTAATATTAATTGTTCTATTTCTTCCGGAGGCATTTTCCCAATTTTCTTAGAATTTTTCCATTCTTCTGCATTTTGATTGAACAAACCTAAAATTTTACATGAAGACGATAATTGTTTGGCAGATAAAGTATCTCCTGATTTTGCCTTTTTGTATAAATCATTAATATTAGATATCATTAAAGGAGTATTTAAATCATCTAGCAAATATTTTAAATTTGCATCATTAATACTTTCAGGTTCATCCGAATAAAATTCGTACCATTTCTCTAGGCTTTTTCTGGAATTTTCTAAAATATTTTTATTCCAATCAAACGGTTGAGTATAATGGGTACTTAACATTGCAAGCCTAATAACTTGACCATTATGATTATTTTTAAGTTCATTAATTGTAATAAAATTACCAAGTGATTTTGACATTTTTTGTTTATCTACTGTAACATATCCATTGTGCAACCAATAGTTAGAAAGTTTTTGATAATCATTTGCACATGCTGATTGTGCAATTTCGTTTTCATGATGTGGAAAAATTAAATCTAGTCCACCTCCATGAAAATCAAAATATTTTCCAAGATATTTTTCTGACATTGCAGAACATTCTAGATGCCAGCCTGGTCTTCCTTGTCCAAAAGGTGAGTCCCATGATGGTTCATTTTCTTTACTGGGTTTCCATAACACAAAATCCCCTGGCTCTTTTTTATTTTCAGAGATTTCAACTCTAGAACCAGAAATTAAATCTTTTATATTTTTATTAGATAATTTTCCATAATCTTTAAATTTAGAAACTTCAAAGTAAACATGATTATTTGATACGTAGGCAAATCCCTTTTCTATTAATCTCTGAATTAAATCAATCATTTCATGTAAATGCTCAGTGGCTTTCGGCTCCTTTGTCGGCTTTAAACATCCTAAGTAATCACAATCATCATGGAAATCTTTCAATACTTTATTTGTTAATTCAGAGGTCGTAATATTTAATTTTTTGGAAGCTTCTATAATTTTATCATCGATATCCGTAATATTTCTAACATAGGTTACTTTTGAATTTGGAAAAGTTTTTTTTAGTAATCTAAATAATACATCAAATACTATTAACGGTCTTGCATTTCCTACATGGGGATAATCGTAGACGGTAGGACCGCAAACATACATTCGAATATTTTCTTGATCTATTGGAACAAAATTTTCCTTTGTTCTAGATAATGTGTTTGTAATTTTTAGCGGCATTAAAATAATTAATAACCACCTTAATCAAATTTACAAACAGGTATTTCCTTCATTTTATGCAGGTTATTTTCTCTAATTTTGAGATATTTATCGTAATTTTTAGATTTTGGATTCTCCATTGCCTCTTCTAGCTCTTTATAAGTCATGCCTAATTGATCCTCATCATTTCTACCATCAACCCATAACCCATCTGTGGGTGGGGCGCTGATAATCTTTTGATCAATTTTCAAAAATTCTCCCATTTCCCAAACTTGAGACTTTGTACAATCAGCAATAGGTGAAATATCTACTCCTCCATCACCATATTTTGTGTAAAATCCAACGCCAAAATCCTCAACTTTATTTCCTGTACCAACCACTATTCCATTATGCGACCCAGCTACTTGATAAAGGGTTGTCATCCTTAATCTTGCTCTTGAATTTGCAAAAGCGTGTTCACTATTATTTTTTCCAAGAGCACTCTCGAAACTTGAAAAAACATTATCCAAATCAACATTAAGATAGCTCACATTTTTAAAATTACTCACTAACCAATTACAATGTAACTTACTTAAATCGTCTTGGTTTTTAATTTGCTTTATAGGCATTGATAAAACAAAAGTTTTCAATCCAGTCATTGATGATATTGTACTCACAACTGCTGAGTCTATACCGCCAGACACTCCAACTACTAGAGTAGATGCTTTTTTTGGCATTGATTGAACATAATCAATTATCCAATTTTTAATAAAATCGACTCTCTTACTCGTATCCATGACTATAAATTAACAACAAATAAAAAAACTACAATTGGCAGTTATGACGCTTCTTGAATGCCATTCTTTGAAAAATTAGCATTTTTTTTAATTTCTTCAGAAATTAAAAATGCAAGTTCTAATGCCTGATTTGCATTCAACCTAGGGTCACAATGTGTATGATATCTGCTAGATAAGTCTTGATCAGTAATATTCTGAGCTCCACCAGTGCACTCTGTTACATTTTGACCTGTCATTTCTATATGTAAACCTCCACCAAAAGTTCCTTCGTTTTGATGTACTTTAAAGAAATTTTTTACTTCGTTTAATACATTATCAAATGGTCTTGTTTTAAATCCTGTAGAAGATTTTATTGTATTTCCATGCATCGGGTCACAAGACCAAATAACATTTCTTCCAGCTTTTTTTATTTCTTTAATTAGTTTAGGTAAAAACTTTGTAACTTGGTCATGACCAAATCTTGCGATTAATGTAATTCTTCCTGCCTCATTATCAGGATTTAAAACCTCAGTTAATTTTACAATTTCTTTAGGATCAGATGATGGTCCACATTTAATACCAAGTGGATTTTTTATTCCTTTACAATATTCCACATGAGCTCCATCTAGTTGTCGTGTCCTATCTCCAATCCATAAAAAATGAGCAGATGTATTATGATATTCTCCTGTAGTTGAATCTACTCTTGTCATTGCTTCTTCTACTGGCAACAATAATGCTTCGTGACTTGTAAAAAAGTTAACTGTTCTTAATCTTCTATTATTTTCTGAGTTGATACCACAGGCCTCCATAAAAGCTAAAGCGTCACTTACTTTCTCTGCAATTTCTTTATATTTTTTTTGTGCAGTTTCATTAACAAACGACATATTCCAAAAATGAACTTTATTTAAATCTGCAAATCCACCTTGCGAAAAAGCACGCAATAAGTTTAAAGTCGCTGCAGACTGAGAGTAAGCTTTTAATAATCTTTCTGGCTGGGGCTCTCTTCCATCTTTTGTAAAATCCATTGAGTTAATATTATCACCCAAGTAACTTGGTAATTCTTTTCCATCTTTAATTTCAACTGGAGCGCTTCTTGGTTTTGAAAATTGTCCAGCGACCCGTCCTACTTTTATAACAGGTAATTTTGAAGAGACTGTTAAAATTAATGACATTTGCAAAACAACCTTAAAAAAATCTCTAATATTATTAGGATGAAACTCCAAGAAACTTTCAGCACAATCTCCACCTTGCAATAAAAATGCTTTTCCTTGTGAGACTTCACCTAATTTTTTTTTCAAAGATCTAGACTCTCCAGCAAAAACAAGAGGTGGGAACGTAGATAATTCTTTAAGAACATTGTCTATTTTTGCCTTATCAGCATAAACAGGTTGATGCTTAATCGGTTTGCTTCTCCAGCTATTTAACTTCCAGTTAGTCATACAACTATGAGTATATAAACACTAAGGTTTAATTAACAAGAAAAATTATTCTACTGTAACAGACTTTGCCAAATTTCTAGGTTTATCAATGTCATATCCAAGAGCATTTGCAGCATAGTATGCAAGTAATTGTAAAGGAATGGTAACTAAGAATGGAAATAGATCATCTGAAATTGTTTCAACTTGAATTTTTTTCCATAAATTTTCTGAACTTACCTCATCAGTACTTTTATTTGATATTAAGAGTACCTTGCCTCCTCTTGAAATCACCTCTTGCATATTAGAAATTGTTTTACTGTAAAATTCATCACGAGGAGCAATTACAACAACAGGCATACCATTTTCAATTAATGCTAATGGACCATGTTTCATTTCACCTGCAGGATATCCTTCAGCATGAACATAAGCTAACTCTTTGAGTTTAAGTGCACCTTCTAATGCAATTGGAAAAGAATAACCCCTACCCAAAAACATTGAGCCTTTTGCTTTAGAAAAATCTTTAGAAGCTTCCTGAATATCTCTTTCAATTTTTAAAGTATTTTCAATTAGTTTTGGTAGTTCCAATAAACTACTTATCTTCATATCATAATTTTCTTTAGAAATTTTATCACGTAAAAAGGATAATTTTAAAGTTAGTAAATATAAGACTAGCAATTGTCCCATAAAAGCCTTAGTGGAAGCTACACCAACTTCTGGTCCACAGTGAATAGGTAAAACATAATCAGAATCTCTTGCAATTGAACTTTCAACAACATTCACAATTGAACAAGTTTTCATCTTATTTTTTTTACATAAATCTAATGCAGCGTAAGTATCTGCAGTTTCTCCAGATTGAGAAACAAAAATATAAAGATGAGAACTTTTAAATTTATTTTTTCTGTATCTAAATTCTGATGCAATATCTGTCTCTACCTCAAGATCTGTTAACTGCTCAATCCAATATTTTGCCATTAAACAAGAGTGATATGCGGTTCCACAACCAATTAATTTAATACTTTCAATTTCTTTATTATCCCAAGGAAAATTGATGATATTTATTTCGTTATTAATCTTATCAATATATTCTTTAAGACAAGATTTGAT
The DNA here is from genome assembly GCA_902524955.1 of uncultured Pelagibacteraceae bacterium. Classification (GTDB taxonomy): domain Bacteria; phylum Pseudomonadota; class Alphaproteobacteria; order Pelagibacterales; family Pelagibacteraceae; genus HIMB114. Next base: position 76,128 of record CABZEY010000004.1, read on the forward strand.
TGTATTTGGTTGTTCATGAATTTCTTTTGCCATAAAATGTTTAAAATTCCCTTTGTCATAACTTTGATCATCAGACGATACTTCTAACACTTGTTTATTTACTTTGTTGCCATCAGAATTAAAAAACTCAACTACTTTTTTTTTAATAAAACAAAATTCGCCATCATCAAGATAACTAACTTTGTTAGTCATTGATTTAAGAGCATAAGAATCTGAACCTAAATAATTTTCATTAGGTCCGTAACCTACTGCTAAAGGTGAACCTCTCCTTGCACCGACAATAATATCTGGAAAATCTTTAAATATTATTCCAAGGGCAAAACTACCGTGAAGTCTTTTTAACATTTTTAAAATAGAAGTTTTTAAATCATTATTTTTCAAATACTCTGTTATTAAATGAGTGATAACTTCAGTATCTGTTTGAGATTTAAATACATGACCAGCTCTAATAAGATGTTTTTTTAACAAAGTAGAATTTTCAATTATACCATTATGAACCACTGAGACTTTTTCAGATGAATGTGGATGAGCGTTAACTTCACTTGGTTGTCCATGAGTAGCCCACCTAACATGACCTATTCCTACGGGACCGTCATTTTTATTTTTAAAAATTATATTTTCTAAATTTTCTACTCTGCCCTCACACTTGGTTTCATTAATCATACCTTCATTTAACGTTGCCACACCAGCAGAGTCATAACCTCTATATTCTAATTTCTTTAAAGAATTTAAAATTACTCCTGTAACAGGTTTGTTACTATTTATTCCTATAATCCCGCACATAATATTATCTTTTTTTTCTTAAATTTTTTTGTTCAGCTCTAGTAAGTGCTAAACTGTTTTCTTTAACATCTCTACTTATTGATGATCCTGCGCCAACTAACGAATTTTTACCAATTTTAACAGGTGCGATTAATGATGAATTGGATCCGATAAATGCAGAGTCTTCAATGACTGTTTTAAACTTGTTTTTACCGTCATAATTACAAGTGATAGTTCCAGCGCCGATATTTACTTTGTTACCCAACAATGCATCTCCAATATAAGTTAGATGATTAATCTTAGATCCCTTGCCAATTTTTGATTTCTTTATTTCTACAAAATTTCCAACTTTTGAATTATCTTCAAGAATTGAGCCAGGTCTTAACCTTGCATAAGGTCCAATTTCCACTTTGTTTTTAACATTAGTTTCTTCTAAATGACTAAATGATTTTACAATTACATTATTTCCGATTTTTACTTTTTTTCCAATTACAACAAATGGTTCAATTTTTACATTTTTTCCAATTTTGGTATCAGATGAAAGATAAACAGTACTAGCATCAACAAATTTGACACCTTGTTTTATAAATTTTTTTCTTAATCGATCCTGCATAATCTTTTCTGCTTCTAATAGTTCAATTTGGTCATTAACGCCAACAGCATTTTTTTCGTTCTGAGCTAAAACTAAGTTAATTTTAAGGCGAGATTGCTTCGAAAGCTTAACAATATCAGTTAAATAGTATTCTTTTTTCTTATTTTTATTACCTATATTTTTTACAAGTGTTAATGAACTATAATCTAAAGCCATTATACCAGAATTACAAATTTTTAATTTTTTCTGTTTTTCATTTGCCTCTTTAAATTCTACAATTTCTCTTACTCTGCTTTTATTACCAATTATAATACCGTAAGATTTATTATTATTTTTTTTAAAACCTAATAAAACCAGATTGCTTTTTTTAACTTTATTATACATTGATTGGAGATCTGAAAATATTATAAGTGGGTTATCACCGTATAGAACTAAAAATTTATCATTTCTTACAATCTTTACTTTATTTAAAAATGTTCGAACAGCATGCCCTGTGCCTAATTGCTGAGATTGGATAATAAAATTTTCTTTAGGAAACATTTTTTTTAAAAAAATCATACTTTTATTAATTATTATAAAAATTTTTTTAGGTTTAAGTAATTTAGATTGGTCCAACACATGCTCTAACATTGTCTTGTTATTTAGCTCATTAAGAACTTTAGGTAAGTCAGAATTCATTCTTGTTCCTTTGCCGGCAGCAAGAATTATAATATTAAGTCGATTTGCCATAAGTAGCTGAGTAATATACTAATATGTCATAGTATTAATTCACAAATTGTTACTTAATAAATTTATGAAAAATAGTTTAGTATTTGATCTTGATGGAACTTTAGTTGATACCGCACCAGATCTTATGTCTGCACATAATCATGTTATGAAAAAGTACGGCTACGAAGAAAAACCACTAGAAAGTATTCGTCATTTAGCAGGCCGAGGCGCTGCAGCAATGCTTATTAAATCAATAGATGCACAAGGTAATTTGGTCAAAAATAATCCTATTGACCAAGATACTCATAAACAAATGACAAATGATTTTATTACATATTATAGAAAAAATATTTCAGGTCATTCAACAATAAGAAAAAATGTAATCTCTTTATTAGACTGGTGTAAAGAGAAAAATATTATCTGTGCTGTTTGCACAAATAAAAGAGAGGATTTAGCTATAAAATTATTGAAAGATATTAAACTTTATAAATATTTTGATTTTATTGCTGGCGCTGATACTTTTGAATACAGAAAGCCCGACCCGAGGCATCTTACTAATATTTTAGATATACTTGAGATAGATAAAAAAAATACTATCATGCTAGGAGACTCAGAAACAGATGCAAACACTGCAAAAGCTGCCAATATACATTTTGTATTAATTAAAGATGGATATACTGAAAAAAAATTAGCGGATATTCATCATGATCACCTAATAGAAGATTTTGAGGTTGTAAAAGATATTGCCTCAAATTATTTGAAAATTAAAGAATAAAAATAGTAAATAATATAGTATAAAATAAAAATGCATTTTATAAAAAAAGATCCAATACAAAAAAAAGCTGAATTTGCAAAAAAATTAAAAAGTGGAAAGTTGTTGAGATTCCCAGGAGCATACAATCCTTTAGTTGCAAAATTAATTGAAAAAATTGGATATGATGGCATTTATGTTTCTGGTGGTGTCATGGCTAATGACTTGGGCTTTCCTGATATTGGTTTAACAACCTTAAATGATGTTGCTAATCGTTCACATCAAATTGCTAGAGTTACAAATCTTCCAACTATTATTGATATTGATACTGGGTTTGGTGAAGCAATGAATGTATCAAGAACCATTCAAACAATTGAAACCTTAGGAATTTCAGGTTGTCACATAGAAGATCAAAAAAATCCTAAAAGATGTGGTCATTTAGATAACAAAGAGCTTGTATCAACTCAAGAAATGGTAAAAAAAATTAAAGCTGCTGTAGATGCTAGAGTTGATAAAAATTTTTTAATTATAGCGAGATCTGATGCAAACGCAGTTGAAGGATTGGATAAAACGCTAGAACGTTGCAAAGCATATGTTGATGCTGGTGCGGATATGATTTTTCCAGAAGCTATGAAAGATGAGAAAGAGTTTGAAAAAGTGAGGAGAGAAATAAAGTGTTACTTATTAGCAAATATGACCGAGTTTGGAAAATCTAAACTTTTAACAAAAGAGCAATTAGAAAATCTTGGGTATAATTTAGTTATTTATCCTGTTACTTCTCAAAGACTAGCAATGAAGAACGTAGAAGATGGTTTGAGCCAAATTTTTAAAGATGGTCACCAAAATAATGTAATTGATAATATGCAAACTAGAAAAAGACTTTATGAAATAGTTGACTACGAGGAATATGGTGAGTTTGACAAATCAATTTTTAATTTTTCTCAAAAAGGTCATGAATAATGAGCTCTGAAATTAAGAAGGGTTTAATTGGAGTTATTTCAGATGAAACTAAGGTTTCAGAAGTAATGCCTGACATAAATTCTTTAACTTACAGAGGTTATACAGTTCAAGATTTATGTGCAAAATGTAAATTTGAAGAAGTTGCTTATCTATTACTTAATGATGACTTGCCAAATAAAGAACAGCTTGAACAATTTGAAAAAGAGGAGAGATTAAATAGACCGATATCAGATAGTTTAAAATCAATTATAAAAAATTATCCAAGAAACTCCCATCCAATGGATACAACTAGAACATCTGTAAGCCATATGGGTTTAGAAGACCCGGATGCAGCAGATAATTCAAAAGAAGCCAACATGAGAAAGGCAATGAGACTTCTAGCCAAAATTTCCACTGCAGTTGCGGCTGATTTCAGAATAAGAAAAGGAGAAAAAATTATAGATCCAGATCCAACGTTAGGTTTTTGTGAAAATTTTTTTAATATGTGTTTTGATAAAGTGCCAAGCAAAGAGGTTATAAAAGCTTTCGATGTTTCGATGACACTTTATGCTGAACATAGTTTTAACGCATCAACTTTTACATCAAGAGTTATTACAAGTAGTTTATCTGATATGCACGGGGCAGTAACTGGTGCTATTGCTAGCTTAAAAGGACCATTGCATGGTGGAGCAAATGAGGCTGTTGCCCATATGTTGAATGAAGTTGGATCACCAGAAAAAGCTGAACAATTCATAATGAATAAAATAGAAAATAAAGAGTTAATAATGGGATTTGGACATCGTGTTTATAGAAATGGTGACTCTAGAGTTCCTACAATGACTGAATATTATCATAAAACCGCTGAATTTTACCAAAATAAAAAACTTCCGGAAATTTCAAAAATTTTAGAAGAAACAATGTTGAGAGAAAAAAATATAAAACCTAACTTAGATTTTCCAGCAGGCCCAACATACTATCTTATGGGTTTTGATATAGATTTCTTTACACCTATTTTTATTGTATCAAGAATTACTGGCTGGGCAGCTCATGTTATGGAACAGTTTGATTCTAACAAACTAATTAGACCACTTTCAAAATATACAGGTGCTCCACATAGACAAATTCAAAAATAAGATATTAGACATTATATTTTGCTTATCTTTTTTTATATATAGGTGAGATCTGTGAAAAAATTACTGCAAATATAATTAGAAATATACCAAATATCTTTATATCATTTAAAAATTGGTCAAGAATGATCCATCCTGCAATAGCTGCAATAGCTCCTTCTAATGAAAAAATAATTGCAACCGGTGCTGGATTTAAATTTTGCTGACCAAATATTTGGAGTAAAAAAGCTAAACCGCTAGATAGAATGCCTACATACAAAATCTCTTTATATTCTAATAAAATATTAGAAAACGTCACCTCTTCAAAAATTGTTGCAGGTATAAAAGTCAATATAGATCCAATTAAACATTGTAATGCAGCAATAGTTATTGGAAAATTAAAAAGCCTTAATAATCTTGAAATAAAAACTATATGGAAAGACCAAAAAAGTGCATTAAATAAAGCGATACTGTCCCCTAACCTAACTATGACATTATCCAGTTCCGTTAAAAACAATCCTCCTAATAAACAAATTAAAACTGATGGCCATACAGACCAATGGATATTTTTTGAAAAAAAGAAATATGAAACAAAAGGAACAAAAATAACATACAATACAGTAAATACTGCAGTGTTAGCTACGTCGGTATAAAGTAATGCATATTGTTGAAGTGCATTACCGTATGCAACTAAAAATCCAATAAACAAAAGGTAATTTAATATTTTTTTAAAATCATAATTTTTTTGTTTAATTTTTTTTAAATCAATTAATATTAAAAAAGGTAGTAAAGTTAAAAAACCCAAAAACAATCTTGCAGATGTAAATGTAAGTGGACCAATATAATCCATTCCCATATCTTGGGCAACAAAAGCAGTTCCCCAAATAAATGCAGTTATCAAAGCACAAGATAAAGAGAATAATTTTTTATTCATAAAAAAAGGGCGGTAAAATATTACCGCCCTTTAATAATTTAAATATTAATTACTTTGTAAAGTCAAATGCTTCGACCCAAGAACCTTTAGTAGAAGCTTTAGAATACTCTGTTGCTCTGCCTTCAAAAAAGTTCATGTGTTCAACACCATTTAACATGGTATCAATCCACTCAAGAGGATTTTCCTTAACATCATAAATTTCATCCATCTTAAGTTGTAGTAATCTTCTATTTGCGATCCAACGAATATAATCTTTGATCTGTTGAGCAGTTAATCCTTCGATTGGACCCATTTCAAAAGCTAAGTCAATAAAAGCATCTTCATGCTCGACAATTGTTCTACATGCATCTGTAATTTCTTTTTTTAATGATGCATCTAACAAACCAGGATTCTCAGCACAGAAAGTATTAAAGATTTTAATCATTGAATTACAATGTAAAGTCTCATCTCTTACTGACCAAGTCACAACCTGGCCCATGCCTTTCATCTTATTAAACCTCGGAAAGTTAAGCAAAATTGCAAAGCTTGCAAATAATTGTAATCCTTCTGTAAATGCAGAAAAAACTGCAACTGTTTTTGCAATCTCTCTTTTGTTATTAACATTAAAGTTTTGCATATAATCATACTTATCTTTCATTTCTTTATACTTTAAAAATGCTGAATACTCTGACTCTGGCATTCCTATTGTATCAAGCAAATGAGAATAAGCTGCGACGTGAATTGTTTCCATTGATGCAAAAGCAGTCATCATCATTAAAACTTCTGTAGGTTTAAATACAGTTGTGTAATGTCTTAAATAACAATTATTAACTTCGACGTCTGCTTGGGTAAAAAATCTAAAAATTTGAGTTAAAAGATTTTTTTCATGAGCTGTTAAATTTTTTTGCCAATCTCTAACATCTTCGGCAAGAGGTATTTCCTCCGGCAACCAGTGAATCCTTTGTTGAGTTAGCCAGGCATCATAACACCATGGATACCTGAATGGTTTGTAAACCGCTTTTTCCTTTAATAGTCCCTCGTTATCACAATAACCATCATAATAACCGGACTTCTCTTCTATTTTCGGCGCTACTGACATGATAAACACTCCTCATAATCTGTTGTTTGTTGTTTTTCTTGGTTTTTTTGCTTTTTAGTTTTAGCAAAACTATTATTCACGACTTCGGCACGCTGGATCGATTTTGATCTACAGTAATAAAGGCTTTTTAAACCTTTTTTCCATGCTTGATAATGAATCTGGTGTAATTCTTTTTTATGTATATCTGCTGGTATGAAAACATTTAATGATTGTGCTTGAGAGATATATGGAGTTCTGTCTGCTGAATGATCTATTAACCATCTTTGATCAATTTCAAATGCAGTTTTAAAAACATCTTTTTCATCTTGAGATAAAAAGTCTAAATGATCAACAGAACCTTGGTTTGTAGTAATTGATGACCAAATTTCATTTGTATCTTGATTATATTTTTGTAAAATTTTTCTAAGATATTTATTTCTTACATTAAAAGAGCCTGAAAGAGTTTTGTGTGTGTAACTGTTTGCTGCGATTGGTTCAATTCCAGGTGATGCTCCTCCACAAATAATCGAGATAGATGCCGTTGGAGCTATTGCTGTTTTATTTGAAAATCTTTCGTTAATTCCATATTCGGCTGCATCTGGACATGGGCCTCTTTCTTCTGCTAGTTTTTTAGAAGCGTCATTAACTTCTTTATCTATTAATTGAAACATTTTTTTATTCCAAACTTTAGCCATGACGGATTCGATTGGTATCATATTTTTTTGCATGAAAGAGTGGAAGCCCATAACCCCAAGCCCCACACTTCTTTCTCTCATTGCTGAATATTTTGCATCATCGAAAGACTCTGGTGCCCTGTTAATAAAATCCGTAAGAACATTATCTAAAAATCTCATAATGTCTTCTATGAAACCTGGCTCATCTTTCCACTCATCATAATTTTCTAAATTTAAAGATGACAAGCAACATACTGCGGTTCTATCTTTTCCGTACTTATCAATTCCTGTTGGCAATGTTATTTCACTACATAAGTTTGAAGTTTTAACTGTTAGACCCGCTAGTTTGTGATGCTGAGGTATCATTCTATTTACTGTATCAATAAAAACAATATACGGCTCGCCTGTTTCAACTCTAGCAGTTAATAATCTAATCCATAAATTTCTTGCTTTAATAGTTGATTGAATAGTTCCATCATAAGGACTTTTTAATGCCCAATCATCATCTGTTTCTACTGCTCTCATAAAAGCATCTGTAACAAGAACGCCATGATGTAAATTTAAAGCCCTTCTATTTGGATCACCGCCTGTCGGCCTTCTCATTTCAATAAATTCCTCAATCTCAGGATGATCAATTGGAAGATAGCAAGCTGCAGAACCTCGTCTTAAAGAACCTTGGCTTATAGCTAAAGTTAACGAGTCCATAACTTTAATGAATGGAATAATTCCAGAAGTTTTACCAACGCGACCAACTTTTTCACCAATTGATCTTAGGTTACCCCAGTAACTTCCAATACCACCACCTTTAGCTGCCAACCAAACATTTTCGCTCCAAAGATTTACAATTCCATCAAGAGAGTCACTTGCTTCATTCAAAAAACATGAAATTGGCAAACCCCTTGTTGTACCTGCATTTGATAAAACTGGTGTCGCAGGCATAAACCAAAGCTTAGAAATATAATTATATAATCTTTGAGCATGAAGATTGTCATCAGCGTAAGTCGCAGCGACTCTTGCGAATAAATCCTGATACGATTCATTTTCACTTAAATATCTATCAGTTAAAGTTGCCTTACCAAAATCTGTTAGATTTGAGTCTTTGGATCTATCAATTTTAATTGTAATTCCTTTTTCATTTTGAAATAATTCTGTTTCATTAGATAAACTAAATAAATCTGGTCTTTTTAAATCAGCATTAATACTGCTTGATTTTTCAAAAAATTTATCTTTGTTTTCTTCCAAAGCAGTTTTTATTGCCAGAGCTATATTTTCTTGCATTTTCGCCTTTTTTTACGTTTTTTAGTAAAAACAACTATATGTTGTGTTTAAATAGTTTGAGTATACTAATTATGCAACTCAAACAAGAGAACATAATATGAACTTAAAAAAAAATCAATAATAAAAATTAGGCCTGTTAATTATTACCTTTAAAATGATCACCTAATTTATTATTGATTTCTAATGCCTGATATTTCTGTCCACATTAACCACAATGGCTTTAGAGAATATGATGCAAGATGGTTATACCCAAAAGACATAAATTTAGCTGGCATTAAAGATTTAGGTCACGGTCTAGGCTCTCAAATTATAAAAGAGACAAAAAAACAAAATCCAAGAGTTATAGTTGGTTATGATTATAGATCATATAGTGAGGAAATAAAAAATTCTTTAACTGATGGTTTGATTTCTGCAGGGTGTTATGTTGAAGATCTTGGTTTATCATTATCGCCGATGGCATATTTTGCACAATTTGAATTAAATGCTGATGGTGTAGCCATGGTCACAGCAAGTCATAATGAAAATGGATGGACTGGAGTTAAAATGGGAATCAAAAAAGGTTTAACTCATGCTCCAGAGGAAATGGCAGAACTAAAAAAAATTGTATTAAATAAGCAGTTTATTAATGGACAAGGAAAGTTAAAAAAAATAGAAAATTTTATTAAAAAATATAAACAAAACCTTATTGAAAATAATAAAATTAAAAAAAAAATTAAAACTGTTGTTGCTTGTGGTAATGGTACAGCTGGTATTTTTGCTCCAGATATTTTAAGAGGAATTGGTTGTGATGTTATCGAAATGGACTGTAATCTTGATTTTAATTTTCCTAAATACAATCCTAATCCTGAAGATTTAAAAATGCTTCATGCAATAGCAGAAAAGGTGAAAGATAATAAAGCAGATATAGGTTTTGGATTTGATGGAGATGGTGATCGAGTTGGTGTGATTGATAACAACGGACAAGAAATTTTTTCTGACAAAATAGGATTACTAATCGCTAGGAACTTAGCGCCCCAATATCCTAATTCAAAATTTGTTATTGATGTAAAATCAACAGGATTATTTTCACAAGATAAAATATTAAAAGATAACAATTGTGAAACTATATTATGGAAGACGGGTCATTCACATATTAAAAGAAAAGTTAATAAAGAAAAAGCATTAGCAGGTTTTGAAAAAAGTGGGCATTTCTTTTTTAATCAACCTTTGGGACTAGGATATGATGATGGAATAAATTCTGCAATTCAAGTTTGCCATTTATTGAGCAATAAAAATAAGAAAA
>CABZEY010000005.1 GCA_902524955.1 uncultured Pelagibacteraceae bacterium
TAAATTAAAAGCAGATGATGTTATGATACCAAGAGCCTCCATAATAGCTGTTCAACAAACTTACACATTTGAGGAAATAACTAAAATAATAAATAAAGAGTCACATTCTAGAATGCCAGTATATCGTAAAGATCTTGATGATATTTTAGGTATGGTTCATATAAAAGATATTATTAAATTTTCAGGATCGGAAAGTATAAATTTTAATATAAAAAATGTTTTAAGAGAAATTTTATTTGTACCACCTACAATGCCAGTTATGAGTCTTTTATTAAAAATGCAAGCAACTAAATTACACATGGCATTAGTTATAGATGAGCATGGTGGGACCGATGGGTTAATAACTATCGAGGATGTAATTGAAGAAATTGTAGGTGAAATCGAAGATGAACATGACAAAGACGATAATTTTAATTTTAAAAAAATTAGCTCAAATACTTTTGAAGCGAAGGCAGAAATGACCATCGATGAGTTTAATAAGGAAACAAAATTCAATATTTCTATTGATGAAGTTGATACACTTGGGGGTTATATATTTTCAAAAATTAATAGAGTTCCATTCACCGGAGAAGTAATAAACATAGATAATCTTTACCAATTTGAGATAATTGATGCAGATCCTAGAAAAATAAAAAAAATTAAAATTATTAAAATTTCATGATTAAAAACATGAATACTTTGACAAATAATCAAATTATTTATATTTCACATAAAGTTTTATGAAAAATTTTATCTTTACATCCGAGTCAGTCTCTGAAGGGCATCCAGACAAAGTTTGTGACAAAGTTTCTGATACGATCGTAGATTTGTATTTATCAAAATTTAATGAAAGTAGAGTTGCTTGCGAAACGTTAACAACAACTAATAAAGTTATATTGTCTGGTGAGATAAGAGGACCTGAAATTAGCCCTGATGAGATAGAAAAAGAAGTAAGGAAAACTATTAAGGATATAGGATATGAACAAGATGGATTTCACTATGAGAAATTGGATTTTTTCAATTACTTACATTCTCAATCAACAGATATCGCTCAAGGTGTAGACTCTTCTGGCAACGAAAAAGATGAAGGTGCTGGAGATCAAGGGATAATGTTTGGTTATGCATGTAAAGAGACAAAAGAATTAATGCCAGCACCAATATTGTACTCACATAGAATATTAGAGGAGTTAGCAAGCGCAAGAAAGTCCGGAAAGGAAAAGGGACTTGGTCCTGATTCTAAAAGTCAAATTTCTGTAATTTACGAAAATGGAAAACCAACTGGAGTGGCATCAGTAGTAATTTCATCTCAACATGATGAAAAGTTGAGCCAAAGTGATGTGAAAGAAATAGTTAGACCTTATGTAAAAAAAGTATTGCCAGACGGATGGGAGTGTCCAGAAGATCAATTTTATGTAAACCCAACAGGGAGATTTGTAATTGGAGGTCCAGACGGTGATACGGGTTTAACAGGAAGAAAAATTATAGTTGATACGTATGGAGGGGCTGCTCTTCATGGTGGAGGTGCTTTTTCAGGTAAAGATCCGACTAAAGTAGATCGTTCGGCCGCTTATATTTCAAGATACCTAGCAAAAAATATTGTAGCATCGGGAGTTAGTGAAAAGTGTGTAATCCAACTTTCATATGCTATTGGTGTATCACAACCATTATCGATTTATATTGATCTATTTAACGGTGATCAAAAATTGTCAGAAAAAATAGAAAGTATTATAAGAAAGGAAATTAACTTGAGTCCTAGAGGTATTAGAGAAATGTTAAAATTAAACAATCCTATATACAAACCAACAGCTTCTTACGGTCATTTTGGCCGGAATCCAGGTGCTGATGGGACTTTTACATGGGAAAAAACAGATTTAACCGATTTATTTAAGAAAGCTTAATGATAAAAAAAAACTTTTATGGCCGACTACAATCTAGAAAACTTTCTCCAATAAAAAAAAAAATTTAAAAAGATTTTTAAATAAACAAAAAGTCCAGGACCTATTTAAAAATAAAAAAAGAAAAATTATTATTGAAATAGGGCCAGGTAGAGGTGAAAATTTATTTCATATAGCTAATAAGTATCCTAGAAGAAAAGTTATTGGCATTGAACCTTTTAAAAATGGTTTAGCGAATATTGCTGATGTTTGTTTTATAAAAAAAATTAAAAATATTTACTTATTTCCCTACGTTTTTCAAAAGTTTGTTGATAAATATAAAAATTATTTTTTTGACCAATGCTATATTTTTTTTCCAGATCCGTGGCCAAAAAAAAAGCATATTAAAAGAAGACTTGTTAATTTTACACTTTTAAATGAATTGGTCTTACGCTGTTCCTCAAATGGATCAATTCATTTTTGTTCAGATAATAGGGATTATTTTAAAAATGTTAAAAATGATGCAATTAAATTGAAAAAAAGGGGGGTTAAAATATCTATAAAATCACACAAAAAAACGCCTACAATTATTACAAAATACCACCATAGAGCATTAAAACTCAAGAATAACGTAAATTTTTTAAAGATTGATAAAATTTAATTTATCGTTTAATTACAATGTAAATTGTTAATTTAAATAATGGGCTTGTGCCCATTTTTTTTTATACGTTAAAAAAATGTTAAACAATAGAATTGATAGCACAGAATTAATTAGAATAGCAGATGCAGTTGCTGCTGAGAAATCAATAGATAAAGATTTGGTACTGACATCTATGGAGACAGCTATAGAAAAAGCAGCTAGAACAAGGTACGGATCAGAAAATGACATTTACGTCAGCATAGACCGTGAGACAGGCATTATAGAGCTTGGAAGAAAACTTAAGGTGGTTGAAAAAGTTTTAGAAAGTCACTCAGAAATTAGTTTAAACGACGCGAAAAAAAAAGATCCCACAATCGAGATTGGGGGAGAACTTAAGGAAGAGTTACCACCAATTGACTTTGGAAGAATAGCAGCACAAACTGCAAAACAAGTTATATCAGTTCAAATTAGAGATGCAGAGAGAGATAGACAATATAATGAATTTAAGGACAAAGTGGGTGAAATATTAAGTGGGATTGTAAAAAGATCTGAGTTTGGAAACATTATAGTGGATTTACAAAAGTCAGAAGCTATTATTAGAAGAGAAGAGTTAATACCCAGAGAAAATTTAAAAAATGGTGATCGTGTTAAAGCATATTGTTATGACGTTAGAAGAGAAAATAAAGGACCGCAAATTTTTTTATCAAGAGCTCATCCGCAGTTTATGGCAAAGCTTTTTCAGCAAGAAGTGCCAGAAATATATGAGGGAACAATTTTAATAAAGTCAGTGGCTAGGGATCCAGGTAGTAGAGCAAAGATTTGTGTACAATCTAAAGATAGCTCAATTGACCCAGTTGGCGCCTGTGTTGGAATGAGAGGTAGTAGAGTACAAACAATTGTAAATGAACTACAGGGTGAAAAAATTGATATTATCAATTGGACAGAAGATGTAGGATCCTTAGTCGTTAGTGCGCTGGCACCTGCTGAAGTTATGAAAGTTGTTTTAGATCAAGAGAATAGGAGATCTGAAGTTGTGATTGACGAAAATAATTTAAGTAAGGCTATAGGTCGAAGAGGACAAAACGTTAGATTAGCCTCGAAACTCCTTGATTATGAAATTGATATTTTAACAGACAAGGAAGAGTCAGAAAAAAGACAAAGCGAGTTTAAAGAAAACTCATCTAAATTAATTAAAAGTCTTGAAATAGATACTACTATGGCTCAATTATTAGTTTCCGAAGGTTTTAATACCGTAAGAGATATTAATAATTCCAATATAAATGACTTTTTAAAAATTGATGGTTTTGATGAGGAGACAGCAAAAGAGTTACAGGACAGAGCAAAAGAATTCTTAGATGAGGAAGAAAAAGAAATTGCAAGTAAAGTCCAAGAGCTTGGAATTAAAGAAGATTTAGCTAACCATAAAGGACTCACTTTGGGGATGCTTTTAACTTTAGGTGAGGATAATATAAAAACACTCAAAGATTTTGCCGAGCTATCAACAGATGAAATAATTGGTGGTTATGATGAGATAAAAGGCAAAAGAGAAAAATTTGATGGGATTTTAGAGGAATTTAATATTCCAAGAAAAGATGCGGAAGACTTGATTATGCGTGCAAGAAAAAAAGTTTTTAATTTTTAACAATGATTGTCGAGGATAAATATGAGCAAAGAAAAGAAAAAAAAATTAACCTTAAAAAATTTCAAAGGAACTCCTCGAAAATTTAATGATAGTAATCTTAAAACAAAAGGTAAAGTTGTCGTAGAAAGAAAAAATTCCACTTTTAAATCTACAAAACCTAAAATTGACAAAAAACCTTTCAAAGCCTTTTCACCAAAAATAACCCCTCCTTCAGAAGATAAACAGAAAAATGCTAAAGAATGGGCAAAGAAAAAAATTCAAGAGGAGCTATTTAAAGGAAAGAAAAAAACCGAAAAAAAATCTGAGGGTAAGAGAAGGGATTATAAGTTAACTTTAAGTCGCGCATTATCTGATAGTGATGTTGAACGTCAAAGAAGTTATGCATCTGTAAAAAGAGCAAGAGAAAAGCAAATAAAGAAAACGGAGGTTGATGAGGATAATGTTAAAATTATACGAGAAGTAAATATTCCAGAATTTATAACTATTCAGGATTTAGCGAACAGAATGGCAGAAAAAGCCAGTTCAATAATTAAATATTTATTAGAAAAAAATGTTAAAGTTACTGTAAACCACAGTATTGATGCAGATACAGCAGAATTTATTGTCGGGGAATTTGGACATAAAGCTGTTCGTGGAGATTTCACTGAGGATAAAATTAAAAAAATTGTTACCGAAGAAAACATAGATCAGGGCGATGATCCAAGAGCACCTGTAGTCACTGTTATGGGTCATGTTGACCACGGAAAGACATCATTGCTTGATGCTCTTAGACAGTCTGATGTAGTTTCAACTGAACATGGTGGAATTACTCAGCACATTGGGGCTTACCAAGTAAAAGTAAATGAAAAAAAATTAATTACATTCATAGATACACCGGGTCATGCTGCATTTACTGAAATGCGAGCGCGTGGTTCTAAAATTACAGATATTGTAATATTGGTAGTTGCCGCCAATGATGGAATTAAGCCTCAAACTATTGAGGCTATTAATCACTCTAAAGCTGCAGGTGTTCCAATTATTGTAGCAATAAACAAATGTGATTTGCCAGGCATAGATACAACCAAAGTAAAAAATCAACTTTTGGAGCATGAACTTATAGTTGAAGAGATGGGTGGAGAGGTTCTGTGTAATGAAATTTCTGCTTTGAAAAAAATTAATTTAGACAAATTAAAAGAAAATATTCTATTACAATCAGAATTGTTAGATTTGAAAACAAAAAAAAATGCATTGGCTAAAGCGGTAGTTATTGAGTCAAGATTAGACAAAGGGAGAGGACCTGTCTCCACAATTTTAATAACTAGCGGAACTTTAAAAAGAGGGGATATATTCATTAGTGGTTCTACGAAAGGTAAAGTAAGAGCTATGTTTGACTATAATAACAAGCAGATAAATAGTGCTGAGCCATCAACACCAGTAGAAGTGATAGGGTTTGAAGATGTAACAAATGCAGGTGATGATTTTATAGTTTTAAATGAGGAACAAAAAATCGCTGAAATTTTAGAATTTAGAAAATCTGGTTTGAACAAAAATAAAGTTAAATCAGTTGGTGACGGAGAAGATATATTTGGCAATGCAGAAAAATCTGAGACATTAAATATCGTGATAAAAGCAGATGTTCATGGTTCACTTGAGGCAATTAATGTAGCTGTTGCGAAAATAGAGATTGAAAAAATAAAACCCAAGATAATTTTGTCGGCTGTAGGACCAATAACAGAAACCGATGTAACTTTAGCAAAAGCGTCAAACGCTAAAATATTAGGATTTAATGTAAGGCCAAATAAAGAGGCGAAAGAATTGGCTACAAGTTATAAAATGGATATCAGTCATTTTAATATAATTTATGAAGCAATTGAATTTGTAGAAAATTCTATAAAAGGAACACTAGAACCAATGACTAAAGAAGAAAGTATTGGACAATGTGAAGTCTTAGAAATTTTTAATGTTTCAAAAGCTGGAAAAGTTGCTGGCGTTAAAGTAACACAAGGTGAAGTTAAAAATAATTCGCAAGCAAGATTAGTTCGAGACGGGTCCGTAATATATTCAGGAAAAATTGGAAGTTTGTTTAGAGAGAAAAATGAAGCCAAGGAGGTAAAATCTGGTTTAGAGTGCGGTTTAACAATAAGTAATTTTTTAGATTATAAGAAGGGCGATGTTATAGAAATTTTTCAGACAGTCACCATTGACAGAGGGTAAAAATGAAAGATAGTCACCGTACATACTCTCAACGTCAACTCAAAGGCGGGGAAAATTTAAAGAAAATTTTGGCAAGATTATTTATTCAACAAAATATTATATTACCAGAAATCGATACTAAATTGATTACTATAACAGAAGTTAGAATTTCTCCAGATTTTAAATATGCTAAAGTTTTTTTTATGCCTTTAGCTGGAAAAGAAATTATTAAATATTCTGACATATTAAATGAGAATTCTTTAGAGATAAAAAAAATTGCATCTAAAGAATGGACTGCAAAATTTATGCCTAATTTAAACTTTGTAAAAGACGAATCTTTCGATTACGCAGAAAAAATAGAAAACCTTTTATTAAAAGATAAAAATTAAAATGATAAACGGGTGGATAAATTTATATAAACCAACTGGATACAGTTCATCTTATTGTTTAAATCTTTTAAAGAAAAAATACAAATTTAAAAAAATTGGCCATATTGGAACGTTGGATCCCATGGCTGAAGGTGTGCTGCCAATAGCAATAAATGAAGCAACAAAAACTGTAAGGCTTATAAATAAATCAAAGAAGACTTATTTATTTGATGTAAAATGGGGTGAACAACGAAATACATTTGATATTGAGGGTGTAGTAATTAATAAATCAAAATATGTTCCAAATTTTCAGGAGATCATAGAGGCAAAGAATAAATTCATTGGCGAGATTGATCAAAGACCACCAGACTTTTCGGCAAAAAAAATTAATGGAAAAAGAGCTTATGAACTAGCACGAAATGGAAAAAAATTTGAATTGAAAGAATTAAAAAAAAAAATTCATGGATTAAAAGTTCTCGATCATAATATAAATGGAAAAACAACAACATTTTTGGTAATTTGTAATAGCGGAACTTACGTAAGAAGCTTGGCTAATGATATAGCTTTATCCTTAGATACTTTTTGTTATTGTACAAAAATTATTCGACTAAGAGATGGAATTTTCAGTAAAAAAAATTCATATTCATTAAAAAACCTTATAAATAATAGAAATATTGAAGATTTTAAAAAATACTTACTTGATATTAAGTCTGTTTTATATCATATACCCACAATTAAAATTAATGATAAAAAATTAAAGCTTATTAAAAACGGTATGAAAGTAAGCATGTTGGAAGAAGTTGGTTCAAAAGAATATCAGGAAATTCTAGCTGATTATCATCAAAACGTTGTAGCTTTAGGTTCTATAAAGAATGGAATTTTTTATCCAAAAAGGATTTTAAATATTAATGAGTAAAAAAGACTTAGATAAAAGCAAAGTAATTAAGGTACTTCAAAAATCTGATAAAGATGTTGGGTCTTCTGAGGTACAAATTGGCATTTTAACTGAGAGAATTAAATATTTAACAGAGCACTTTAAAAATAATAAAAAAGACAAGCACTCAAACACAGGATTAAATAAGTTAATTATTAGAAGAAAAAAACTTTTAGATTACTTAAATAAAAGAGAACCAACCATATACAAAAAAGTGATTGAGCAGCTTGGATTAAGAAAATAGCTGGAGTTACTTAATGTTTAACGTTGTAAAAAAAGAAATCGAATGGGCAGGAAAAAAATTATCACTTGAAACTGGAAAAATAGCACGTCAAGCTGACGGTGCAGTTATTTTACGAGCAGGTGACACTGTAATCTTAGCGACCGCTGTAGCAGCAAAAAAATGTAATCCTGAAACTGACTTTTTCCCTTTAACAGTTAATTATCAAGAAAAATATTATGCTGCAGGAAAAATTCCGGGTGGATATTTTAAAAGAGAAGCAAGACCTACAGAAGCAGAAACATTGATTTCAAGATTAATAGACAGACCAATTAGGCCATTGTTTCCAAATTCATTTAGAAATGAAACTCAAGTTTTAGCAACAGTAATTTCCTATGATAAGGATAATGATCCTGAGGTATTATCATTAATTGCAAGTTCAGCAGCATTAAGTATATCGGGTTTACCTTTTATGGGCCCAGTAGCAGCTTCAAAAGTTGGGTATGTTAACAATGAGTTTATTTTAAATCCAACAAAAGAAATGCTTCAGAACTCTTCTTTAGAATTAGTAGTTGCAGGAACAAAAGATGCAGTTTTAATGGTTGAGTCAGAAACATCAGGCTTGACAGAAGAACAGATGCTGGCTGCAGTAAAATTTGGGCATGAAAGTTTTAGTCCAGTTATAAAAATGATTGAGGAACTGAAAAAAGAGGTGAATAAAGAAGAAATTATGATTGAAGAAAAGGATTTTGCTGATTTGAAAAGAAAAGTTTCGGATTTAACAACAAAAAAATTAGAAGATGCCTTTTCAGAAAAAGATAAAAAAATCAGAGGAAGTTTAATTAATGAAGCTAGGGAAATAATTCAATCTAGTTTTGAAGGAGACGAAACATATACTAAAGTTGAAATCATGGATCAGTTTAAAAGCTTGGAAAAAGATATTGTTAGAACCAAAATTTTAAAAAACAAGATTAGAATAGATGGCAGAAAGTTAGATCAAGTTCGACCAATTCAATGCGAGGTCGGAATTTTACCAAGAGTACATGGATCATCGTTATTTACTAGAGGAGAAACTCAAGCAATTGTAGCAACAACATTAGCAACAGCAGATGATGAGCAGAGAACAGAAAGTCTCGAAGGTATGCAAAGGTCTAGATTTATGTTACATTATAATTTTCCACCTTTTTCTGTAGGAGAAGTAGGAAGAATTGGCACAGGTAGACGCGAAATTGGACATGGTAAATTAGCATGGAGGGCTGTGAATGCAGCTTTACCAAAGCAAGAGGATTTTCCTTATACAATTAGAGTTGTCTCAGAAATCACAGAATCAAATGGTTCGTCATCAATGGCAACTGTTTGTGGAACATCAATGTCATTGATGCATGCAGGTGTTCCAATAGAAAAACCAATAGCAGGAATTGCAATGGGATTAATTAAAGAGGGTGATAATTTTTCAGTTTTAAGTGATATTTTAGGAGATGAAGACCATCTAGGTGATATGGATTTTAAAGTTGCCGGTACTAAAGATGGAATTACGTCACTACAAATGGATATTAAGATTACAGGAATAACATTTGAAATTATGGAAAAAGCCCTAAGTCAAGCAAAGCAGGGAAGAATTGATATTCTAAATGAAATGAACAAAGCAATTAGTAAATCGAATGCAGAGGTATCACAATATACTCCAAAAATGGAAAAAGTTGTAGTTGATAAAAAAGATATTGCAGCAGTTATTGGAAAAGGCGGTGCTACAATTAGAGAAATTGTAGAATTATCTGGTGCAAAAGTTGATATTGATGATGAAGGAACAGTAACAGTTGCTGCTCCTGATGAGGAGTCAAGAAATAAAGCTATGCAAATGATCAAAGACATTACTGCAAAACCAGAAATTGGTAAAATTTATCCTGGTAAAGTTGTAAAGATTATGGATTTTGGGGCATTTGTTAATTTCTTAGGAAAGCAAGATGGATTGGTACATATCTCACAATTAGCTGCGAAGAGAGTAGAAAAAGTTTCCGACGTAGTCAAAGAAGGTGACGAAGTAAATGTTAAAGTTATTGGATTTGACAGGGGGAAAGTAAAGCTATCTATAAAAGAAGCTTTAAATTCTTAAGTCTTAAAATTTTGTTTTATATTTAAAACCTTGAATCTGCATACAAGTACCCATAAACCCTTGTCCAAACGCAGATTTTTCTGGTTGGTTATATTGTGCCAAACCTTTTAGACATTTTTTATAGGCTTTTGTTCTTTTATCGTCACCACATGAAGATAAAATATAAAATACAGAAATAAAAACAAAAATTTTTAAAATTTTAAACATATATTTAATAATATTATTTTAAATTATTACTTTTAAAATGCAATAAATAATAAAAGTGTACCACAAGAAATTGAACCAAAAAGTGATAAATAAAAGTTTTTATTTATTTTAAATTTAGATTTGTTTGCAAAAAATGCTGCAATAGCAGATCCTGCAAAAACAGCAATCAAATTGCCAATACTAAAGGCAATTTGAAACATTAAACTACTACTATATAAACTTGGATTTTTCTGTGCCAGATACATTCCAAAAATAAAAAAAAATATTACTAAATAAATTATATTTTGTTGTTTTGAAAAAATTCGATTAATTTCTTTAATCTTAGAAAATACATGGATACCTAATAGTCCAAAAACACAATACAGAAGAATGCTAATAATTATATCAACCATTAATTAATAATTTCTCGATTTTGGACATCTGAATTCAGAGTAAAAATCCATAATTTTGATCTTAGCGTTTGGATTAGTATCTTCATAATAACAAATAAATTTATATCCCTGCTTGTACATCCGATGATCGCTTGACAGTCTGTCCTCCCGTGAAAGTACATAATAATGATTATCATTTTTACTATCTTTTACCTCATCATCACCTAAAAAGTAACTAACAACTATTAAAAATACAAAAAAATAAACTAAATATTTTAATAATTTCACAAACTTACATTAGTATTTTTCTAAATTTTTTACAATCAACTCCTAAGACATATTTTTAGGATCAGGCATACCTACTTTATTATATCCTGCATCTACATAATGAATTTCGCCTGTAACTCCGCCAGCAAGATCACTAAGTAAATATAAAGCTGAATTTCCAACATCGTCAATATTTACATTACGTTTTAAAAAAGAATGGTCTTCATTCCACTTGTATAAAAACTTTGCATCTCCAATCGCAGACGCTGCTAATGTTTTTATTGGTCCAGCGCTTATGGCGTTTACTCTGATACCGTTTTTACCAAGATCTCTAGCTAAATATTTAGTGCTTGTCTCAAGTGCAGATTTACAAACACCCATTACATTGTAATTTGGAATAGTTTTAGACGACTCGTAGGTCAAAGTTATCATACTACTACCTTCTTTCATTAAAGGTGCAGCCTGCTGCGCTATTTCTGTGAAAGAAAAACATGAAATCAACATGCTTTTTAAGAAGTTGTCCCTTGAAGTGTTTAAATATTTTCCAGACAACTCAGACTTATCAGAAAATGCGACAGCATGAACTACAAAATCTAAGTCGCCCCATTTTTTTTTAATTTCTTTGAAGGTGTTTGAAATTTGATCTTTATTTTCAACATTGCAATCTAATGTAAATTTTGATCCTAGGGACTCTGCTAATGGAATTACTCTTTTTTTTAAAGCATCACCCACATAAGTAAACGCTAGTTCAGCACCATGTTCTGCCAGTTTTTTTGAAATACCCCACGCAATAGATCTATCATTTGCAACACCCATGATTAAACCTTTTTTATCTTTTAGAAGCATGGCTATACTTTCTCAAAAACTAAAGTAGCATTTGTTCCACCAAATCCAAAGCTATTGGACATTATAGCATCAAGCTTGACATCCTTTTCAACTTTTTGAATGATTGGAAATTTTTTTGCTTCATCATCAATTTCTGAAATATTTATTGAAGCAGATATGAAATTATTTTTCATCATTATTAAGCTATAAATTGCTTCATGTACTGATGTTGCCCCTAAAGAATGTCCTGATAAAGATTTAGTCGAACTAATTTTCGGTATTTCGTCTTTAAATACTTCTCCAACTGCTTTAAGCTCTGTTATATCTCCTACCGGTGTTGATGTTCCATGAGTATTTAAATAATCTATTTTTTTATTTGTCGTTTTCAAGGCCATTTGCATACAACGTTTTGCACCTTCTCCTGATGGAGCAACCATGTCATATCCATCTGATGTGGCACCATATCCTGTTATCTCGGCATAAATTTTTGCACCTCTACTTTTTGCATGTTCATATTCCTCTAATACTAATACACCGCCACCACCTGAAATAACAAATCCATCACGACTCTTGTCGTATGGCCTAGAGGCTGTTGTGGGATTATCATTGTACTTCGATGAAAGAGCAGTCATAGCGTCAAACATTGCAGTCATTGCAAAATGTACCTCATCGCTTCCACCAGCAAATATAATTTTTTGCTTTCCAAGTTGGATTAATTCCATTGCGTTACCTATACAATGGCCACTTGTGGCGCATGCTGAGCTAATTGTATAGTTTGTTCCTTTGATTTTAAAAGGAGTTGCCAAAGTAGCTGAGGCTGTACTGGCCATCGTTCTTGGAACTATAAACGGCCCCATTTTTTTTGGATTTTTTTCTCTAGTTTTATCTGCAGCTAAAATTACATTCTCTATAGAGGGTCCCCCAGAACCCATAATCATGCCTGTATCTATACTACTTACTTGATTATCTTTTAAACCCGAGTCTTTAACGGCTTCAGACATTGCAATATAATTATATGCAGACCCAGCACCCATAAATCTCATTACCTTACGATCTATATGTTCTTCAAAATTAATTTTCGGTTTACCGTGTACATGACTTTTTAAATTATATTCTTTATATTCTTCACTAAAGCTAATTCCAGAATTTGAATTAATTAAGGATTTATAAACTTCATCTTGATTATTCCCTAAACAAGAAACGACTCCAATACCAGTAACCACTACTCTCTTCATATCTAATTTTTAAACAATCCTACTTTTAAATTTTTCGTACTATATATTTTTTTATCATCAATTAAAAGTATACCATCAGCAAGCCCAACTGAAGTATCTCCTTTCTTCATAACTCTCTTTATTTCAATTATATATTTCGCCAATTTATTGTTACTTAACACTTCACCTGTAAATTTTACTTCACCAACTCCTAAAGCTCGTCCTTTTCCAGGGTTGCCAATCCACCCCAAAAAAAATCCTACAAGTTGCCACATTGCATCCAACCCTAAGCACCCAGGCATCACAGGATCTGTTTTAAAATGACAATCAAAAAACCACAAATTTGTTTTAATATCTAGCTCAGCTTCAATGTAACCTTTATTATATGAACCACCATTCTCTGTAATTTTACTTATACGATCAAACATAAGCATTGGTGGAGCAGGAAGTCTTGCATTTCCTGGTCCAAACATTTCGCCATTAGCACAAGATATTAGTTCATTGTAGTCAAATGAGTTTTTATTCTTCATAAAAAGATGTTTTATACTTGATGATCTAATTTAATAAAACAAAAATTAAAATATTATTTTACATTGATTTTATGTTCATTTATAGCCCAAAGGTACTCTTTTCTAACCCATCCATTTGTTTTGGAGTTTTTGATTTCACACCATATTTGATTACATTTTTTTATAGTTAATACTTGATAAATTTCTAATTTAACTTTTGGTTTAGAGTAAATTGAGGGTAACGAATATACAACCAGATTGTCTTTTGTTGTCACAGTAGTTTTTATTTTAGATAGTTGAGAAATGTGAACCCATCCGGTATCATTATCGTAGTCCTTAACCTTCCTCCAATTATAATGGTCATCAATAATTACAACTGGTAAATATTTTTTTTCATAAACAAATTTTATAGGGTAACTCTTTGATGGACCAAGTCTTACATTTACTTTGGTATTTTTTAAACTTCTGACTTCGGAAAATGCGATATTTGAAATTAAAATTAAAGTAGAGCAAGTAAATAAAAATCTACCCATGATTATTACAAATTTTGCTTATTTTAATTTTTACTTTTCTAAATAATAAATTTTCTAAATTAATTATAAGCACTTTGCCTTTCAAATCTGAAAAAATTTCAACAATATTTTTAATAACTTCATTACAGATTATTATACCAGCCATTCCAGTCACTGTGCCTACAATTCCATCGTCTTGACATCTTGGTACATTACTTGGTGGTTTGGGCATAAAACACCTCAGGCAAGGACCTTTTTTTGTAAAATCAAAAAAAAAGATATGGGCATCAAATTGACTTACCGAGCCAACAAATAACTTTTTTCTTTGCCTTAGACATTCATCATTAATATTTAATTTGGATTTAAAATTGTCGGTTCCATCTATTATGTAGTCGTAATCTTTTATAATTTTTTTTAAATTTTGTTTATCTACCTTAATATCAAAAGTTTTAATTTTAATTTTTTTATCTATCATCTGAATTTTTTTTTTTGTAACAATTACCTTTTTTTTACCAACATCGACCTGATTGAATAAAACTTGCCTATGTAGATTGCTTATATTGACATTATCATAGTCAATTATTCCAAATTCATATATTCCTGCTCTTGCTAGGTAAAGTGCTACAGGTGAACCAATACCACCAACTCCGATAATAAGAACCTTTTGCTTTTTTAATTTGATTTGACCCTGAATGTTAATTTTTTTTAAATTAATTTGACCCTTATATCTTTCAATTTGGTCATTGGTAAGTTTCATTAATTCTCTCCAGTTGACCCAAAGCCCCCCAAGCCTCTTGGAGTACTAGGCAGTTCTTCAACAATCTCAAATTCTGCCTTTATTACTGGGCAAATTATCATCTGTGCAATACGGTCACCATTTTTAATTACAAAATTGTCTTTTCCTAAATTAATTAAAATTACTTTAATTTCACCTCTGTAATCTGAGTCAATTGTTCCAGGTGTATTTAAAACTGTGATATTTTTTTTAATTGCTAATCCGGATCTCGGTCTAATTTGAATCTCTAAATTTTCGTCTACGGCTATGGAAAGTCCAGTTGGTACTAAAGCAGTTTCATTTGATTTCACTATCAAGTCCTTTTCTAAAAATGCTACAAGATCTAATCCTGATGAACCGTCAGTTTTATATTCAGGAATTTTTACGGCTTTATTAAGTTTTTTAATTAAGGCTTTGGTTTTCATTAATTGAGAATTTCTTTAAAATTTTTTGTACAAGCATTGAGGCGATTTCAGATTTATCTCGTTTAGTAATTTTTTCTATTTCATCACCTTTTTGTATTATTGAAACTTCATTGTTCATAGAGTTAAAACCTATAGATTGATCTGAAACATCATTTGCAACAATCCAATCACAATGTTTTTGTTCAAGTTTCATTTTAGCAGACTTAATTAAGTGACCTGTTTCTGCTGCAAAACCAATTACAAGTTTTGGTCTAAGAGAGTTATGAGTGCTTACAAATTTTAAAATATCTATATTTTGTTGTAATTTAATATTTAATTCATTATTATTTTTTTTTATTTTAAAATCTTTTTTTTTTGTCTTAAAATCAGCAACAGCTGCTGAAAAAATCGCAATATCTACAGGTAGACATCTTTTTACAGCTTCCAACATTTCATCAGCAGTTGTAACTTTTGTAATGTCCAGGTTTTTATCAGTTTTTATTTTAGATGGTCCTAAAATTAACTTAGTTCGTACACCTGACTCATTTAACTTTTTAGCAAGTTGATATCCTTGTATTCCAGAGGACTCATTTGAGATATATCTGACTGGATCAATATATTCTCTAGTTGGACCAGCAGTTACCAAAGCATTTAATTTTAGATTATTATTCAAATGATTTTTTATTGTAAGTTCAATTTCATTAATACTCGCCATTCTACCTTCGCCATACTCACCACAGGCTAATTCACCCACAGATGGACCGATTAAAATAAAATCTCTTGATCTAAGCTTTGAAATATTTAATTGAGTTGCTTTATTTTCCCACATTTTAACATTCATCGCAGGTGCTAAAAAAATTTTTTTATCAGAGGCAAGTATCACAGTATTAATAAAGTCATTTGCTGAACCGTTAGCAATGTTTTCTAATATGTTTGCAGTCGCTGGTGCCACGAGTATTAAATCTGCCCATCTTGACAAAGCAATATGATCCATCTCTATTTCTTCATTTAAGTCAAATTTATTCTGATAGACTTTATTCTTTGATAAAGATGAAATTGATAAAGGTGTTACAAATTCTTCTGCTGTTTTTGTCAGAATAGTTTTAACCTCAAATTTTTGAGAAACTAGACTTCTAATAAGGTCTAAAGTTTTATATGCAGCTATGCCACCTGAAATTATTATTAAAATTTTTTTTGAATTCCTCATAAACTAATCAATTAAATACTATTAATAATGATATTACTATCAATAATATAAAAATAATAATCTTGTTTTGCTGATTTTTTATTTTTAATTTTTCGTTTTCAAATTTTTTTGCAATTTCATTATTTGTAGCGACTGTTCCTGCAGCTAGCAGCTCTAATGCCTTGGAGGCATTATCCATCATAATCGGAAGGTCTGGCAATCTATCCATAACTTTCGAAGTTGTTTGTACTACTTGTCTAAATTTAGCTTCAGGACCAACTTCTTGTTTAAGCCAACCTTCTAATACAGGTTTTGAAATTTCCCATATATTGGCGTCTTCATCTAAAGTTCTTGCGACACCCTCTACGACCACCATGGTTTTTTGCAAAAGAAGAAGCTGAGGTTGTGTAGCCATATTAAACCGTTCAGTAATTTCAAACAACTGAGCTAGTAGTTTTCCTGCAGATATATTTTTAATGGATTGACCAAAAATGGGCTCACCGATAGATCTTAATGCTTGCGAAAAGGATTCTCTAGACTGATCCTGTGGCACTAAACCTGCAATAAAATGAACATCAGCAACTTTCTCGTAGTCTCTTTTAATAAAACCATAAAGTATTTCGGCAAGATATTTTCGGTTATTAACATCCAGTCTACCCATAATACCAAAATCTACTGGAATTATATTGCCTTCATCGTCAACGAATAAATTACCTTGGTGCATATCCCCATGAAAAAAACCATCACCTACCGCTTGTCTTAAGAAATTTTGGATAATATTTTTTGCTAACTCTTTCTTATTAATATTTTTTTCATCAATTTTAGTAATATCTTTGATACTTATGCCATCAACTTGTTGTGATGTTAAAATTCTTTTTGATGTAAAATCCCAATTTATTTTTGGAACTTTAAATTTAGGATCTGAAATTGTATTTTTTTTCAGTTCACTTGCTGCAGAACCTTCGAATCTTAAATCCATTTCAATCGCAGTTATTTCTCTTAATAAATGAACAACTTCTATGAGTTTTAAACGCTTAGTCTTAGGTAAAATCACCTCAATTATAGATGCAAATAACATTAAGGCGTCAAGTTCTTCGTTAAATTTTTTTTCAATACCAGGTCTCAGTATTTTTATTGCAAAATTTTCACCCTCAATTTTTGCAAAATGGACTTGAGCTATAGAAGCTGCTGCTACAGGTTCAGTTAAATCTTTGATTTGTAAATATTTTTTTTCGCCAAGTTCCTCTTTAATGCTTCTTTCGGCTATTACCATATCAAACGGGGGAAGATTATCCTGAAGACTTTGCAATTCTTTGGCAAGAATTTTTCCAACAATATCTGGTCTGGTGCCTAAAAACTGACCTAATTTTATAAATGTCGGCCCAAGCTCTTTTAATGCACTGGCTAATCTTAAACCAACACTTTTGCTATCTAAACTTTTTTTTTTAAATGATGAAAATCCAAAGATTTTTATAATAATTCTAATAAAAAAATTAGGTTTATAAACTTCATCAAAATAGTCTAGTGTTGATGATTTTGATAAAGCTCTTCCAATTTTTAATAAAATGAATACCTTTTTAATCATTCAATTTCCATGCGTAATGAATTGAAGCGATACCACCAAAAATATTTTTAATATTTATATTCTTAAAACCAGCTTTATTTAATTTATTTTTAATTTCAATTTGCGTATGAAAGTCTTCGATACTTTTAATTAAATATTCATAAGGGTTAGAATTTTTGTTAAATATTTTTCCAAAATAAGGAATAGTTTTAGAGTATAATTTATAAAGTTTACCTAAAAAAGGTTTATCAACTTTATAAAACTCTAAACAAAAAAAACCACCACCCTTTTTCAATATTCTAAATGCTTCGCTCAAAACATCATCTATCTTTGAAACATTTCGTAATCCAAAGCTTATTAAATAAATATCGATAGTTTGACTTTTTAATGGAATATTTTCTGCATAACTACAAATATGTTTAACGTTATTAAAATTTTTGAATTTTGATATATTATGATTGAGCATATTAAAATTTGGTTCAATACGGTATACTTTTTGATATTTATTTTTTTTTAATATTAAGTGAGAAATGTCACCAGTACCAGAGGCCATATCAACAATTTTATAATTTACATTTATATCAAGACTTTTAACAAATTCTTTTTTCCACAGTCTGTGACTACCCAATGACATTATATCGTTCATTAAATCATAATTTTCATAAACATTGTCAAAAATATTATTTACAAATTTTTTATCTTTGTGATGATGAATATTTTTCATAATTTGTTAAATATCCAGTTTATTAAAAATTAAACTTTATGCCAGAACTTCCAGAAGTTGAAATAACAAAAAGAAGCTTATCAAAACAAATTCTACGTAAAAAGGTTAGTAGTGTGACAATTATTAATCCTGAACTAAGGTATAACATTAATAAAGAAAAATTAACTTTATTAAAAGGAAAAATTATAAAAAAAATTATTAGACGATCAAAATATATTTTAATATTTTTTAATGACACTAATGTTCTATTAATTCATCTTGGAATGACAGGTCGATTTTACTACACTAAAACTAATGGTAGAAAATTTAATACTAGTTTTTATAATAATACGAATATAATTAATAAACATGACCACTTAAAAATTAAATTTGGCAAGTTTAGTCTTATTTATAATGATGTTAGAAAATTTGGTTTTATTAAAAGAATTCAGAAAAAAAATGTTGTTACCAGCAATCATTTATCTAGACTTGGATGTGAGCCATTATCAAACAAATTTTGTTTTAATTATTTAAAAAGTAAAATCTTGAATAAAAAATCCTCAATAAAAAATTTACTAATGAACCAATCTATAGTAGCTGGTTTAGGAAACATATATGTGAATGAGACTTTGTATTTTTGTAAAATTCATCCTGAAAAAAAAGGCTATAAAATAGTTGATAAAGATATAAGAAAATTAATAAGCGTGATTAAAAAAATACTTAAAAATGCAATTATAGCGGGTGGTTCTACAATAAAAAATTATCACAACTCAGAAGGGAAGAAGGGCTCATATCAAAAAAATTTTCACGTTTATGACAGAGAGGGTAAGAAGTGCCTTAGAATAAGTTGTAAGGGTAAAATTAGACGTATAAAGCGCTCTGGGCGGTCTATTTTTTACTGTTCCAAATGTCAAACATAGTATTGACCGGGATCAAAAAAATTATATAAGGTGCCAATCAAACATCATGGCAAATACTTCATCAGCTAAGAAAAAAACAAAAGTTA
The DNA here is from genome assembly GCA_902524955.1 of uncultured Pelagibacteraceae bacterium. Lineage (GTDB taxonomy): Bacteria > Pseudomonadota > Alphaproteobacteria > Pelagibacterales > Pelagibacteraceae > HIMB114. The sequence continues at coordinate 19,486 of CABZEY010000005.1, forward strand.
TTAAAGCAAAAACTGCAATAAATCGAAAAAGGCTTGGTAAATATAAAAGAGCTATCACAGAAATGGAAAATGCAATTAAAAGTGGTGATAAAACAAGAGCAGCTAAACTTTTTGATAATTTTCAATCTAAGTTAATGAAAGTTTCAAAAAAAGGTTCTATAAAAAGGCAGACAGTTTCTAGAAAAATTTCAAGAACAGCGAAAAAACTTGCATCTATGAAATAGATTTGCTCACGTTAAATATTATAATTAAAATTCAACTTAACGTTTTAAAATTCAATCTTAGATTTTAATTAGAAATATTTTTTTAAATTTAAGTTTTAATTCAATTTCAATATAAAAAAGTTTTTGCTAATTTTCTCAATCTTAAGTTGATTATTTTTTATTTATTATTTTTTATTTTTTTTGTTGCTTCAGCAATTAGATTTATCTAAAAGATAATTTCATGAAAAATTCATCAGCTTTGCAAATTAATGAAGATATAAAAAAAAATTGGGAAGTTGTTCAAGAAAAATTAAAAGAAAGCTATGGATTAGACGTTTACAAAAGTTGGATTCAAAATGTAGAGGCTAAAGGAATTGATTTTGCATCTCTAATTTTAGTTGTTAAAACAAGATTTGTAAGAGATTGGATCGTTTCTCATTATGCAGACAAAATATTAGATCATTTTCAGAAATTAGACAATTCAGTTTCAAGAATTCAATTCGAAATTAACGAAATTTTTGATGAAAAGAGATCAACCAATATCTTAGACTTTGGATCTGGAACTAAAGTAATAGACCTAAAGGATACTAATTATGGGATTAATCGGATAGACCCAAGATTAAGTTTTGAGACCTTCGTGACAGGTGAGAGCAATCAATTAGCCTTTTCTGCAGCTAAAAGAGTAACGGAAAGCCTTGGTCACTATAATCCGCTTTATATTTATGGCGGTGTTGGTTTAGGTAAAACACATATTTTAAATGCTATTGGTAATCAGCTGAAGCAACATGATAAAAAAGTAATTTATTTGTCAGCAGAGCGATTTATGTATCAATTTGTCAAATCAATCAAAAATAAAGATACACATAAATTTAAAGAAATTTTTAGAAATGCTGATGTATTAATTTTAGATGATATCCAATTTATTAGTGGTAAAGAGGTAACTCAGGAAGAGTTTTTTTATACATTTAATAGTCTTTTAGAAAACCAGTCCCAGGTTGTAATTTCATGTGATCGCTCACCTAACGAATTAGACAGAATTCAAGATAGAATAAAATCACGCTTATCAGGTGGTCTCGTTGTTGATGTCCAGCCACCAGATATTGGTCTTAGGTTAGATATTTTGAAAAAAAGATGTCTCGCAGAAAAAAATCATTTTGGAAATGAAATTATGATTAATGACGAAATATTATCATTTATATCAAATGAATTCAAATCAAGTATTAGAGATATGCTTGGTGTTTTAAACAGAATAATAGCCTCAGCCAGAATTCAAAATAAGACACCAACATTGCAAGATGCGAAATTAATTTTGAAAGATCTTTTAAATAACATGCAGTCGGTAATAAGTATTGAAGATATTCAAAAAATTGTAGTAGCTTATTATAACTTATCTATGAATGATTTTTTATCTGCTAGACGATCAAGGCATATTGCTCGACCAAGACAAATTGCAATGTATTTATCAAAAAAACTTACCACCAAATCCTTACCTGAAATTGGAAGAAAATTTACGGGTAGAGATCATACTACTGTAATTCATGCAATTAAAAAAATTGAAGAATTAATGTCTAAAGACAGGCAGTTTGAGTATGAAGTACAGAGTATTACTGATAGAATAATCAAAAGGTAAGATGGAATTTAAGATTGATAGGGACGTATTCTTAAAATCATTAGCTCATGTTCAAGGTGTAGTTGAGAAAAAAAATACCCTTCCTATTTTGGGGAATGTAATGTTAGAGGCTAATGAGAACTTTTTAAAAATTACGGCAACGGATTTAGATATAATAATAACTGAAAAAATTTCATGTAACACAATTGTTGAGGGCTCTACCACAACAACGGCTCAAGTAATTTACGATATAGTTCGAAAGTTAAAAACTGGATCAACTTTACACCTTTCTTTGAAAGAGAATAATAGGCTAAAGTTAATTTCTGGAAAGTCAGATTTTAATCTAACATGCATTTCTCCAGATGAGTTTCCGGTTTTAGAAGATAATATGGATGAACAATATATTGAAGTTCCATCTTTTGAGTTTTTAAAAATTATTAATAAAACAAAGTTTGCGATTTCAAATGATGAAACAAGACATTATTTAAATGGTGTATATTTAGATAAAAATGAAAATCAAATAGTTGCTGTTGCCACTGATGGTCATCGATTGAGTAAATCAGCAACGGAATTTAAGGGTAAAAACGAATTTCATCCAATCATTTTACCAAAAAAAACAGTATATGAATTGTTAACAATCATAGATGAGGATTCGATCAATTTAAAAATATTATCAACAAAATCTAAAATTAAATTTTTATATAAAGAAATAGTACTGATCTCAAAAGTGATAGATGGAAAATTCCCTGATTATGATAAAGTAATACCCAAAGATGCTAGAGTTGACGCAAAAGCAAATGTTGATGAGTTTGTAAGCGCTTTAGATAGATTAAAATCTCTTTCTTCTGATAGAAAAGGTGTTATCAAAATTTCTTTACATGATGGAATAATGAAATTTTTAATTAATGACTCAGTTTCTGGAGATGGAATTGAGGAGGTACAAACACAATACAAAGGTCAGCCATTAGAAATTGGGTTCAACTCAAATTACTTAATAGATGTTGCAAGTGTTTTGGAGAGTAAAGATATTATTCTAATGTTAAAAGATGCTACTTCACCAATACAAATTAAAGATGAAAATGATATTTTAAGTACTTATATAATAATGCCGATGCGCGTGCTTTAAATAGTTTTAAATGTTAAGTATCGAAAAAGTAAATATTAAAAATTTCAAATCTTATAAAAACTACACACTTTCATTAGATAAAAACTTTAAACATATAGTTGTTTATGGAAATAATGGGGTCGGTAAAACAAATTTATTAGACGGAATTTCTTATTTTTCAAATAGAAAGGGTTTGAGAGGTAGTAATTTAGATGAAGTTCTACCAAATGATAGATTAAATGAAGTAGATACACATTTTAAAATTAAAATTAAATCATTAGATAATATATTCAATCTCACTTTTAAAATAATAAATGAAGATAACAAATTAAAAAAAAGGATCTTTTTAGATGATAAAAAAATATCATTATCGACAATAAAAAACTATATTAATATTATTTGGCTGTCACCATATATGGATAAAATTATGTATGAAGGCCAAACTTTAAAAAGAAATTTTGTTGATAAAATGATAACTCAAAATGATAGTTATTTTAATAAAATATTACTTAATTTTAAAAAAAATATTGCAGAGAGACTTAATATTCTCAAAAATTCAAAAGATGAAAAATGGTTAAATTTAATAGAGAAAAAAATTGCAAATAATATTTTCGAGATTTTCCATATTAGGCGTAATTATGCGAAAAATCTTAATGTTATCATAAATAAACAATTGAATAAATTTAAAAAAATTAGAATAGATTACAAAAATAAATTATTTCCAAATTTGGAAAATAAGGATGATCTAATAAACTTATTTTTAAATGAATTAAAAAATAAAAGGGAATTGGACGAAATTACCAAGCGAACAAATTTTAGTATAAGTTCTGATGAAATATATATTACGGATACTGAAAACAATATCAGCACTGATGCTTGTTCTACTGGCGAGCAGAAGTCGTCGTTATTAACAATAATTTTGGCAAATTGTTGGAAATTAAAAAATGAAAATAAAAAATTTATTCTTTTGTTAGACGAAGCTACTTCTCACATAGATAGAGTGAACTTTAAAAAATTATTTAATGAAGTTGATAAATTTGATACTCAAATTTGGTATACAGGAACAGATAAAAACCTGTTCCAAGTTATTGAAAATAAAGGTTTTTTTATACATTTACAGTAATCTATAGCTCCATTTTTTCAATCAAAAATGATATAATACATCAATTTTAAACCCTAAAAATATTAAAAATGTCTACAGCTGCCACAAAAAAAAATAGTTACGGCGCAGATTCTATTAAAGTTTTAAAAGGCCTTGATGCAGTCAGGAAACGCCCGGGCATGTATATTGGAGATACTGATGATGGTTCGGGTCTGCATCACATGGTTTTTGAAGTTGTAGATAATGCAATAGATGAAGCTTTAGCGGGTTTCTGTAATACAATTACTGTCAAGATTAATAAAAATAATTCTGTAACAGTTTCTGATAACGGAAGAGGTATACCAGTAGAAATACATAAAACTGAAAAGATTTCTGCAGCTGAAGTAATTATGACCCAATTACATGCAGGTGGTAAATTTGATCATAAGACCTATAAAGTCTCGGGGGGCCTACATGGCGTAGGGGTATCAGTAGTAAACGCGTTATCAGAAAATTTAAAAGTTGATATATTTAGAGATGGTAAAAAATACTATATTGAATTTGAAAATGGTATTACAAAAGCTCCTTTAAAAAATGTTGGTAAATCAGATTTAAATGGTACAAATGTAACATTTTTACCGTCAAGCAAAATTTTTTCAAATACGGAATTTAAAATAGCTATTTTAGAAAATCGTTTAAAAGAATTGGCATATCTCAATAAGGGTCTTAAAATCGAGTTAAAAGATGAAAGGAAAGAAAAGGGAAAAAATTTAGCTTTCAAATTTGAAGGTGGAGTAAAAGAATTCGTACAAGACCTTAATAAATCGAAAAGCAAAATAAAAAATGGTGATAACGGAGCAGTATTAGAAGAGCCACTTTATTACCAATCAAAAAAGAATGATATCAATGTAGAGTGCTCTTTACTTTGGAATAGTTCGTATAGTGAAAATGTTTTGTGTTTTACTAATAATATACCTCAAAGGGACGGAGGCACTCATCTATTAGGATTTCGTAATTCGATTACAAGATTAATAAATAAATATGCGAATGATTACGGTTTACTTAAGAAAGATAAAGTTACTATAATAGGAGATGATGTACGAGAAGGTTTAATATGTGTACTTTCAGTCAAAGTTCCTGACCCAAAATTTTCATCGCAAACGAAAGAGAAACTAGTTTCATCAGAAGTCAGACCTGTTGTCGAAACAATTACAAGCGAAAAAATATCTTTATGGTTTGATCAAAACCCTAAAATAGCAAAAGTAATAATTGGGAAAATTATTCAAGCAGCTATTGCACGCGAAGTTGCAAGAAAGGCAAGAGAAAATGTTAGAAGAAAAAATGCAATTGATATAACTAGCTTGCCTGGAAAATTAGCTGATTGTCAATCAAACGATATAACCAAAACAGAATTATTTATTGTAGAAGGAGACTCTGCGGGTGGATCAGCTAAGCAAGGGAGAAATCGCGAATTTCAAGCTGTATTACCCTTACGTGGCAAAATTTTAAATACATTTGTTGAAAATAAAAATAATTTGGCAAATGGAAAAAAAGTATTTTCGAAAATGCTTTCATCAAATGAAATTGTAACCTTAATTAATGCTATTGGAACTGGAGTGGACCCGTTTGATCTTAGCAGATTAAGATATGGAAAAATTGTAATTATGACTGACGCAGATGTTGATGGTTCACATATTCGAACATTGCTTTTAACTTTTTTTAACAATAAACCATTCAATGAACTAATTAGAAGAGGCCATATATATATAGCTCAACCGCCACTGTACAAAATAAAAACTGGAAAAACAGTGACTTATCTTAGAAATGATCAAGATCTTGAAAAATTAGCAATTAAAAATTCTATAGATAAAATTCAAAATATTGAATTTAAAAAAAACAAAGATTTTAATTTTGACAAAAATTTTATCAATCAATGTTATGAATTATATGATTTGATGAAATCGATTGATGGTGATCAAGAAATATTAGAACAACTAATCACAATTGGTGCTTTTACTGTAAAGGATAAAAAAATTCTGATCCTTGAAGATAAAAATAATAAAAAAAAGATTGGGGCTATTTCCGCAGTAGCAGAGCATTTAAACAGCATTTTGGAAAAAGATCAAGCCAAATGGAATGGACTTTTTGAAGATAATTTTTTCATAATAAAAAGAGAATTTTATCATGAAAAGATAGAAAAAAAATTAAGTAGTAAATTTATGCAAAATGAAGTTTTGTTAAAAAAAATATCTAAATATAATAAAATTGCAAAAAATTTTAGTCAGAAATGTATTATAAGTGAGGGTGAAAAAAATTATGAGTCTAATTCATTTTTAAAATTTATGGAAAATATAATAGCAATTGGAAAAAGAAATTTAACGCTTCAACGTTTCAAAGGATTAGGTGAAATGAATCCAGATGAGCTTTGGGAAACAACTCTCAATCCTGAAAATAATTCATTGTTAAAGGTTAATTATTCAGATGTAAATGGAGAAGGATCTGCACCATCAGTTGCTGATAAAGATATTTTTTATACACTTATGGGGGAGGACGTTTCTAAAAGAAAGAATTTTATAAATTCTAATGCCATAAATGTCATTAATCTAGACATTTAAAATATGTTTTTTAAAGAGCAAATAAATCCAAATAATCTTAGAATTACATTAGAAACATTAATCAATATTAGATGGATTGCCGTAATTGGACAATTCTTTACCGTTTCTTTTGTTTATTATGGTCTAAAATTTCAATTTCCGTATTTTGAAACTCTTGTATTAATTTCCTTATCCGCCTTGGTAAATGTCTTTTTAGAATTGAATAAGTCGCGGTTTGTAACAATTAATAATTTTTATGCTACGATCAGTATTTTTTATGACTTAGTTCAACTTGTCATATTACTTTATATGACTGGTGGACTGTCAAACCCATTTTCAATTTTAATCATAGTGCCAACAACAATTTCTGTTACTTACCTTTCCAGGAGTAGTAGTCAGTTTATAGTGGCATGCTCCATTGTTTGTTCGACTATCATCGCAATATATCATTTACCCTTACCAACTCCTCAGGGCAATGAATTAAATTTACCAAACTTTTATGAATTTGGAGTTTGGCTTTCACTGACAATTGGGATTATTTTTTTAGGAAACTATGCTTATCAATTAAGTAGAGATAATAGAGTAAGAGCAAAAGCTTTGAATAAACTTGAGGAAGAACTCACAAATGAAAAGGTTATTAATTCAGTTGGAGGAATGGCTGCAGCTGCAGTACACGAACTTGCAACACCTCTTGCAACTATATCATTAGTTGGGAAAGAATTACAAAAGCAATTAATAGACAATAAATCTACTAAAGATGATATCAATCTTTTAATTAATCAAGCCTCAAGATGTAGCTCAATATTAAAGGATATCGCAGAAAGAAAACAGCAAGATCAGTTTATTTCCAATGTATCACCGAAAGAACTTATTAATGAAATTATTTTTTCATTGGAAAATAAATTAAACAAGGAAATTGTCGTAACAAACAAGTCACTGAATGAAAGACTCAAGATGTCTAAAAAAACGGAAATTAGCTATGCATTAAGAAACTTTATTGAGAATGCTTTAAAATTTTCAAAAACAAAGATTAATATAGAAATAAACCAGCAAAAAAAAAATACTTTGATAGTTATAGATGATGACGGTTCAGGATTTGATGAAAATATTATATCAAGTCTTGGTCAACCTTATGTGAGTTCAGAAAAAGTGAGGAAAAATGTTCAGGGAATGGGCTTAGGTATTTTCATTTCAAAAAATTTATTAGAAAGATGTTCAGCAAAAGTAGAGTTTAGTAATAAAAAAAATGCTGGAGCAATGATTACAATAGAATGGACTAATTCTCAACTTGCAAATTTGTAAGATAACATTTTGTAAATTAATTTAGCTGTCAAAAAATCACATGCATGTAAATTTTGTTTAGGCGCTAACTCATTAATATCTGCTCCAATTACATTACTGTTTTTAAAAATGGATTTAAGTATATCCAAGGTATCATTCCAGAATAGACCGCCCGGTTCAGGAGTCCCAGTTGCTGGCATTAAACTACTATCGAAGCCATCAACGTCAAAGGTCAAATATACATTTTTATTTTTAACTAAATTTTTAATCGTTGTTATATTTTTTTTTGAAAAACCTTTTGACCAAAAAATTTTTATTCTTTCCTTATTTCTTTTAACGAATTCAAATTCCTCTTTGCATATATTTCGAATTCCTATGCCTATAATATTTACATTTTTAAAATCTAGACATCTCCTCATTGCACAAGCGTGCGAATTTTTATTTCCTAAATATTGATTTCTTAAATCAGCATGAGCATCAATTTGTATTATAGTCAACTTTGAATAATTTTTTTTGAATGATTTTATTATTGCTGGTGTTATGGAATGTTCGCCACCAAGAATTATTGGAAAGTATTTTAAATTTAAGGTTTTATTAATAATTCTAGTTAGTTGCTCTAGTGCTTGACCTAGATTTTTTTTTATTTTTTCTTCTTTTAGAGTCTTCAAGTTAAATTTTCTATAAGGTTCCTTTTTTAACTCATCGTCGAATAATTCTACCTGATGTGATGCTTTAATAATTTTTTTAGGGGCCATTTTTGTACCACCCTCATAACTCACTGTGTTCTCAAGACCAAATGGTATAACTAAAACTTTATTTTTACTTTTAATTTCACTAGAAAGACCTAAAAATCCATTAGACGATTTAACAGTTTTCATTTTTTAAAAATTTGTGAAAAATTTCTTTTCGGTCTTTTTTTCCATAAACCCCTATGATATGCGTCACTCGCTATTAAAGGCATTACCGATGTAGCCTCTGCGAAAACCATCTGCTCTTCAGTAGCGTCTACTTTGCCCCATGAGCTAGCTTCTTTTAAAGTCGAGCTACTGCAAGCACCATCACGACTATCAGCAACAGTTATTTGAACTGCATATTTATGCATCTCAACTTTTTTGTCTAATAATTCGGCGCATATTACAGTGTCTTGAATAAAATTTTTAGGAACGCCACCACCAATCATGATTAGCCCAGATACGTCAGATTGAATTTTAATTTCAGTTAATTCCCTAAATTCTTTAATACTATCAATTGTAATATGTTTTTCTGGATTTCTTTCTTGATGCATAACTAACCCGAAACCAGCGGAGCTGTCGGTAAAAGCTGGACAAAAAATTGGGACGTTCTTGTCGTAAGCTAGTTCAATTAGTGATTCTTTTTTTTTACTTTTAGATTTTAGATATTTGCCAAGTTCGTATATAAACTCTCTTGAGGTATAGGCTTTGGGTTCTAATGTATCAGCTATTTCACCAATAGTCCTGTCACAATTTTGTAGTTGATCCTCGTCAATATAAGTATCGTATATTCTATCAATATAATTTTTTCTAAGGACGCTATCATCCTCGAATTGAGAACCTTGATAATGTTTAAAGCCTAAGGCTTCGAAAAAATCCATATCTATTATTGATGCCCCTGTTGCTACAATAGCATCAACCATATTATATTTTACTAAATCAGCATAAATTTGCATGCAACCTGCCGCGGAGGTCGAGCCAGCCAAGGTTAAAAAAATTGTACAATCTTTATTTCCTAACATATTGTTAAAAATTTTAGCCGCGTTGGCTGTTTCTCTTGATACAAAAGACATTTTGGACATAGAATCTATAATTGGTCGTGAATCAAAAGATGTAATATCAATATGTTCAACAGCCTGTTTTAAAAAGCTTGATTTATTGTGTCCCATATCTACGCAAATAATGTCTTGACGTTATGATTTTCGTCAGCTTCGTAAATTGACATTAAAGGCTTGTCTTTAACTTCGTGAATTTGATTTGAATAAAACCCGTTAAAATTTGTTCTAAAGCTTATTCCGTACGCTCCTAGTTGTCCAATTTCAATATAATCACCTGTTTTAATATTTGCAGGTAACATAAATGGTCCTTTCATATAGTCCAGCCCATCACAAGTAGGTCCATAAAAACTATAGGGAATTAATCTTTTTGAAGGTGAGCTGTTGAGTTGAATAGATCTAGTTGGAAAAATAAATTTAGGTGTTCCAGCATCAAATAAGGATCCATATGTACCATCATTAATATATAGGTTTTGTTTTTTTTTAAGCTCAACCCTAACAATTGTGGATCCACTTTCAGCAACTAATGCTCTACCGGGTTCACACAAAAGCTTTGGTTCTTTACTAAGATTTAATTTTTTAATTGCTTTTGTAATTTCTGAAAAATAATTTTTAATTGGCTGAGGATAAAGATCAGGATAGGTTGTTGGAAAACCTCCACCAACATTAATAATATCAGGTACAATATTAGTTTTTTTAATTATATTTCCTAAGTCTTTAATTGATTTAGAATAAGCTATTGGATGCATACATTGAGATCCAACATGAAAGCTTAAACCAAATTTTTTTGATTTCAATTTACCTAATTTAGCAAGTGAAGTCGCTTCGTTTACGTTTGCACCAAATTTTTTGGATAAGTCTATTTCTGCATGCTCATTAGATGTCTGTATACGTAAAAATAATTCAAGATCTTTGGCGTTTTTAGTAATTTTAATAATTTTTTCTAGCTCTTCCTTACTATCAAAGGCAAAAGCTTTAACGTTATGTAAAAAGTAGGCTTCAAAGATACTCCTTTCTTTTTTAACAGTATGCATAAAGAATATTTTTGAATCTGGCGAAAGTTTTTTAATTAATTTAATTTCATCAATTGATGCTGCATCAAAGCTATTAATTCCATTTTTGATTAATGTTTTTATAATTGTCTCGGTTGGATTGCACTTAACTGCGTACAATACCTCACCAGGAAAATTTTGTTTAAACCAATTTGATGCTGTTTTTAAACTATGTTTTCTAAAGCAATATACTGGATCTATCGGCTGTAAGGCCTTGACCAACTCGTTGACACACTGAAATTTTGCCATCTCATAAAACCTCTCGTTAGTTAACAGTCGGTCGTTTTTCTAAAAAAAAATCCCACAAAAAAAACAACCCCTTTCGCGAATTAAAGTATTTTGAATTTATGTAAAGAAAAAAAAACACGTAATTTTGTTTAAAATTTAGAGTTAATCCTTGGATTATTTACTATGTGAGAGTTGTAAAAATGTAGATGAACCCTATATAAAACATATGAAAAATAGTCCTGGTAAAATGAATATTGCAGATTTTAACGATAAAACCTTACTTATCGTTGATGATGATGACCCATTTAGAAACCGACTTGGTAGAGCAATGGAGACCAAAGGTTTTAATGTTTCCCTAGCTAAAAGCGTTGAAGAAGGGCTGATATCTGCCAGAAAATCACCACCTGGTTTCGCGGTTGTTGATCTAAGGCTACTGGATGGAAATGGATTGGATGTGATAGAGGAAATACATAAATTAAAGCCAGATAGCAGAGTGGTTATGTTAACAGGATATGGAAATTTACCCACAGCAGTTTCTGCAGTTAAATCTGGAGCAATAGATTATTTGGCAAAACCTGCAGATGCTGAAGATGTTGAGGCAGCATTACTAGCTGAACCTAACAGTAAAGCGCAACCACCAGAAAATCCTATGTCTGCTGATCGAGTGAAATGGGAACATATTCAAAGAGTTTTTGAATTATGTAACAGAAACGTTTCAGAGACAGCTAGGCGTCTAAAAATGCATAGAAGAACATTACAAAGAATCTTGTCTAAAAGATCGCCTAGATAGTACGATAGTAATTTGCAAGAATACCAAAATTTTTTTTTGGACCCTTAATTTTAGTATAAATTGTAAAAAAATTTTTAGAGATGATTTTTAGTTTTGAAAGATACAAATCCTTTTTACAGAAAAAAAGTGATTGATAAAGCTTATTTTTTTTAAAATTGTACGCATTTTCTTTTTTATTATTTTCAATATTAAAATAAAAATTAATATTATTTTTAGACTCAGATATTTGAAATATTTGATGTCCTGAAATTAACTTATTGTCAATATTAGTTTTGATATCTTCTTTAAACTCATAAGAATATTTTGATGAGTTTTTAATTACGCAATAACCTCTCACTGATATGTTTTTTTTTATTCGTTTTTTTACGATCCAATTTCCTGTGAGATTTTCAAATTTATTCAAATGAATTTATAATTATTTAATTTACAAATAATCAACGATAGTAAACTTATTTTAAAAAATTCGCCGAGAATAAAGGGATATAAACCAAACTCAAGAATTGGCTTATCCCAACCTAAAACTACTCCAAGCCAGATTAATCCAAACAAATAAACTGGAGTTAAAGCAATTAATAATTTTATAAATATAGAAATAAAATTCTTACTTTTATTGTATTTGATAAAAAACTTTCTATTAAATGAATTCTCCTTCGAAAAGAACAAGCCAGCTATAAAAGCAGAGATAATAAAACCAATTAAATAACCTCCCGTTGGACCCATTAAATATACTATCCCCAAGCCTTTTTCCGGAGTTCCCTGAAATACAGGTAAACCAATAGCACCTTCAAAGAAGTATAAGCTAAGAGTTATAAATCCAAATTTTGGGCCAAGAATTGCTCCACAAAGTAGCACAACAAAAGTTTGCATTGTCATTGGCACTGGATAAAAAGGTACACTAATTTTTGAGCTTAATGCAATTAAAATTGTAAATAAAAAAGAAATTAAAATCTTTGTTGGTGTGTCTTTGATTTTGTACTTTGAAATTATATATATCATTTAATTTTTTGTTAAATCTATAAAGACTTCTTCTAAGTCAGAATTGTTTTTTAACAGTTCTTTAGTAGAATTTAAAGCTACTAATTTACCCTTGTTTATTATTGCAATTTTATCACATATATCAGATGCTTCTTTTAAATAATGCGTTGTATATATTATAGTAACGCCTTGTTTATTTAATGTTCTAACTGACTCAAGCAGTTTTCTTCTCAGATCTACATCTACACCTGCCGTAGGTTCATCTAATATTAAAATTGGAGGTTGATGGACCATTGCTTTTGCCACTAAAAGTCTTCTTTTCATTCCACCTGACAAACTTCTGGTGTAGGCGTTTGCTTTATCAGATAAGTTCGTTAATTTCAAAATTTCATCAGTTATCCTGTCCTTTTTTTTTATTCCATATAATCCAGCCTGAATATCTAATAATTTCCTTGGAGAAAAAAAAGGATCAACATTTATCTCTTGAGGTACAATTCCAATTGAGGCTCTAACTTGTCTTGGGTTCTTATCTAAATTAAATCCCCATACATTTATATAACCGTTTGTTTTATTTACTGTGCCAGCTAAAATATTAATAAAAGTAGATTTACCCGCACCATTAGGGCCTAACAGACCAAAAATTTCTCCAGTTTTAACTTCAAATGAAATATTATTTAGAGCTTTAATATTTTCGTTTCCTTGTTTATAAATTTTATTCACATTTTCTGCCTTTAAGGCGATTGAACTATTCATGCTGGTCGGGTTGTAATAACATTAAATTTAATAATTTATATAAAAATATATGGCGAAAGAAAAACACTTATTTTTAATAGACGGTTCTGGTTATATCTTCAGAGCGTACTATGCTTTACCTCCATTAACTAGAAAAAGTGATGGTCTACCGGTTGGAGCTGTAAGTGGATTCTGTAATATGCTGTATAGTTTTTTAGAAAAAGCTAAAGTTGGAAATTCAATTGATACCCCAACCCATCTAGCAGTCATATTCGATAGTGCTAGGAAAAATTTTAGAAATGAAATTTATAAAGAATATAAAGGAAATAGAAGCGATGCCCCTGATGATCTGATACCTCAATTTGATTATATTAGAAAAGCAGTAAGAGCTTTTAATTTACCATCTATTGAACTTATAAATTACGAAGCAGATGATTTAATAGCAACTTATAAGGTCGAGGCGAGAAAAAAGAAAATTAAAGTCACAATAGTCTCTTCGGACAAGGACTTAATGCAATTGGTCGATAATGATACGTTCATGCTAGACACAATGAAAGATAGACTTATAGGAATTGAGCAAGTTAAAGAAAAATTTGGAGTTCCACCAGAAAAAGTAATTGATGTACAATCATTAGCAGGTGATTCTGTTGATAATATTCCAGGAGTGCCTGGTATTGGAATAAAAACTGCAGCAGAATTAATTAATAATTTTGGTTCATTAGATGAGCTTTTAAAAAAAGCCAAAACTATTAAACAACCCAAAAGAAGGCAAACACTATTAGAAAATAAAGATAATGCATTGATTAGTAGAAAACTTGTGACTTTAAATCAAAATGTTCCATTAAAAGAAAAAATTGACGATTTTGTCTTAAAACCTTTAGATAAAGTAAAGATTTTTGATTTTCTTGATGAAATGGAATTTTCAAAGTTAAAAAAAAGAATTGAGCAAAATTATGGAAAATCAACATCTCTTAAGGATACTGAGAAAAAATATGAACCAAACGGTACCAAAAAAGAAATTAAAAAAATTGATCAAGGAGGAGGATTTCAAACAATTTTTGAAATTAAAGATATTCAAAAAGTTTTAGATCTTGCTGATAATCAAGGTTACTTTGCAATAGATACTGAAACAAACTCCCTTAATGCTCAAGTCGCTGAGTTAGTTGGCGTCTCTATTGCAGTGAAAGAAAATGAAGCATTTTATATTCCTGTAGGACATAAAAATATTAAAGATAAAAATTTGGCCAAACAAATTGGATTAAAAAAATTAATAAATGTTCTCAAGCCATATCTTGAGGATGAGACAATAAAAAAAGTTGGGCAAAATATTAAATATGATTTAAAAATTTTCTTAAACTATGGAATCGAACTTAAAAATTTTGATGATACAATGCTTTTATCTTATGTATTAGATGCGGGTATAAATAGACACAATCTTGATTTGTTGGCAAAGATTCACCTAGATCACAGTAATATAAAATATAAAGATATAGTTGGAACAGGTAAATCCGAGATCACTTTTGATCAAGTTCTAATAGATAATGCATATCAATACGCATGTGAGGATGCTGATATTACTTTAAAACTTTATAACTTATTTAAAGATAGAATAGTAACTGAAAAATGTTTCCATGTTTATGAAAATTTAGAGATACCGCTTGTTAATGTACTAGTAAGAATGGAAAAAAAAGGAATTAAAATAGATGAGAAAATTCTAAAAAAATTATCAGATTCATTTGAAAAAGATCTCAAAGTCCTTGAAAAAAAAATATACAAAATTTCTGGGCAAAAATTTAATATTGCTTCCACAAAACAACTTGGAGATATTTTATACGAGAAACTAAAAATTTCAGGAACTAAAAAAACAAAAAAAGGAAATTTTGCAACAAATGTAAATGTGTTAGAGGATCTAGCAAGTAAAGGCAATGAGTTTCCGAAGCTGGTTTTGGAATGGAGGCAGAAATCAAAATTAAAGAATACGTATACAGACTCGCTACCAGAGTATATTGATAATAAATCGAAAAGAATTCATACTTCATTCTTATTAGCAGCAACAAATACTGGTCGACTAGCCTCTGCAGACCCCAATTTACAAAACATTCCAATTAAATCTAATGAAGGGAAAGAAATCAGGTCAGCTTTTATCTCTGAAAAAGGTAAGTCAATTATTTCTGCTGATTACAGTCAAATTGAAATGAGAGTTTTGGCGCACGTGGCAGATGTTAAAGAATTAAAGAAAGCTTTTTCTAATAATGAAGATATTCATAATATAACAGCCTCCCAAATATTTAATTGTGATATTAAAAAGATTTCTGAAGATATGAGAAGAAAAGCAAAAGCAATTAATTTTGGAATTATATATGGTATTTCGTCTTATGGTCTCGCTAAACAAATTTCAGTTAGTAATACTGAAGCGGAGCAGTTTTTATTCTCCTATTTCAAAAAATTTCCTGAAATAAAAGAATATATGCAAGGCACTTTGAAATTTTGCAGAAAAAATGGGTTTGTTAAAACAATGTTTGGTAGAAAATGTCATTTCCAAAATATAAATGATAAAAATCATACTCTTAAATCATTTCAAGAAAGAGCTGCTATAAATGCACCAATTCAAGGAGCCGCAGCTGATATAATTAGATTTGCTATGATTAATATTGATAAAAAAATTAGAGAGAAAAAATTAGACACTGTCCTGTTGGTGCAAATTCATGATGAGTTGTTATTTGAGTCTAAAGATACTGTTATAAAGAAGGAAATGGTAAAAATTAAAAGAGAGATGGAAAACGCTATTGATGAAGATTATAATTTTTCTGTTCCTTTGATAGTTGACGCAAATAGTGCTAAAAATTGGAACGACGCACATTAATAATTTAGTCTAATTTTAGACGTTTTTTGATAATATAGACTCGATATGACAAAAATAATTGCACTAGTTGATGACGATAGGAATATTCTCACGAGTGTATCTATTGCATTAGAAAATGAAGGATACAAAGTACAAACTTATGTCGATGGAGAGAGTGCGTATATAGGTATTACAAGAACCCCGCCTGATTTAGCAATAATTGATATTAAGATGCCAAGAATGAATGGTGAGGAACTTTTAAAAAAACTTAGAAAAAAAACGAATATGCCAGTAATTTTTTTAACATCAAAAGATGAAGAAGTTGATGAATTGCTAGGATTAAAACTAGGCGCAGATGATTACGTAAAAAAATCAGGAGGCTTCTCAATTAATGTTCTAATTGAAAGAGTTAAAGTTCAATTTAGGAAAAAAGATCAAGTTACGCCTGATAGTAAAAATATTATCAAGCAAGGAAAGTTAATGCTCGACCCTGAACAACTCGAGTGCACTTGGAATGATCAGAATTTACCTGATAAATTAACAACTACTGAATTTCAAATAGTTTACGAACTAGCCAAAAGACCGGGCGTAATCAAGGAAAGATCTCACTTAATGACAATAGCATATAAAGAAAATAACGATATTGAAGATCGAACTATAGATAGCCATGTTAAAAGGATAAGAAAAAAATTTAAAAAGGTAGATAAAGAATTTTCAGCTATTGAAACACGTTATGGCAGTGGTTATCGTTGGAATGCCAGTCCATAATGATTACAAATTTATTATCTACAAAATCATTACTAAGACAATTTTTAGCATTTAATTTATTTGTATTTTTAATTTTAGGTTTTTTTACTTTTTTATATTTGTTGGCAATAGAACCTGAATTAATCAATAAGAAAAGCAAAAAACATCAAAATATAATTGAAAATATAAAACTCAATTTAACAAATCAAAAAATAAAATTAGATGCTAACAACTTAGAAAATTATCTATATAGGTCAAATTTTATTTTAGATGAAGTTGACCAAATCAGATTTTTTAATATTAATAAAGAAATTATAGCTGATAGCTCAGTAATTGATATAAATAAAAGATCACTTTTTACTACTGAAAGAATAGAAACTCTTGGTATTAATGAAACGTTAAATCAAAACCAAAACGAGACAATCAAAAATAATGTTACGAAGAATGCCTTGATATTTTTAAAAGATATTAATTCAAAATTAAATCAAAAATTTTATATATCTTCTGAATTTAAAAATAATAATTTAATTATTCATACAAGTTCAGTAATAAACTTTGCAAAAGATAATGTGATAATAACTATAAGTGAAATTTCAAATGAGATTAGTATTGCGGTTCAAGAAAGAAAAAACTTTGTACTACGTTCAGTATTAATTGCTGCGATAGTAATAATGATATTTTCTCTATTTTTAAACAACTACATAATAAAACCAATTAGATCCTTAAATTTTTTTGCTAAACAAATTTCTTACGATAATCCAAAAAGTATTAGTAAGCTTGGTATTGAGTTTAGTAAAAGAGACGATGAGATTGGTAATTTGTCAAATTCATTGAGTGATATGACAAATAAACTTTATCAAAGAATTGAGTTAGCTGAAAGATTTGCCTCAGATCTATCACATGAAATACGAAATCCGCTCGCTTCGTTAAAAGGAGCTTCTGATTTATTAAATTTAACAAAAGACGAAAAACAAAAAGTTAAACTTTTGAAGGTTTTATCGAATGATGTTGAGAGAATTGAAAGATTAATCACAGATTACTCCCAAGTTCTTAAAGATGAAGCATCTCAATCAAGAGCAGTCGCAAAAAACTTTGATCTCGTAAATCTCATTGAAAGTATTATAGAAGATTTTAATTTAGATACTATAAATCAAAAAAAAAATATTAAGTTTAATTTTGTTAACCAAAACAAAATTAATAAAGCTTTAATATTTGGAATTGAAAGTCGTATAGAGCAAGTAATTGCAAATCTACTAGATAATTCTGCATCATTTAGCCCAACAGACTCTATAATTACAATAGATTTATACTTTGATAAAAATAATTATAAAATTTCAATTAAAGATCAAGGGCCTGGCTTTGATGAAAATAATTTAGATAAAGTATTTGAAAGGTTTTATAGTGATCGACCAGATGATCAAGAAGGATCACACTCAGGCTTAGGTCTTAATATTGTAAAAAATATTATAGATTCTCATAAGGGTTTCATAAAGTTATACAATAAATTAAATGGTGAAGGTGCCGTCGTTGATATCACTTTACCAGCAGCATAATTTCAATTGATTATATTGTTTAATACTGCTACTTGGAGCAATAATGGAAGATTATAAAGTAAAAGACATTAATGAAGCAGATTATGGAGACAAGGAAATTTCTTTAGCTGAAACTGAAATGCCTGGATTAATGGCAATCAGAGAGGAATACAAAGGTTCTAAACCGTTAAATGGTGCAAATATAGTTGGATGTCTACATATGACAATTCAAACCGCAGTATTGATAGAAACGCTTAAACATCTTGGCGCAAGTGTAAGGTGGTCCTCTTGTAATATCTTTTCTACACAAGACCATGCAGCCGCTGCAATTGCTAGGAAAGGAATACCTGTTTTTGCTTGGAAAGGTGAAACCGAGGAAGAATATTGGTGGTGTATAAGGCAAACTATTGAGGGTAATAAGAATTGGAAACCAAACATGATTTTAGATGATGGCGGTGATCTTACAGCCATAATGCATAAAGATTATAAAGAATTAATTAAAGATATTAGAGGTGTTTCCGAGGAAACAACTACAGGAGTTAAAGAGTTAAAAAAAATGGAAAAAGAAGGTTCTTTAATGGTGCCAGCATTTAATGTAAACGACTCAGTCACAAAATCTAAATTTGATAATCTATATGGGTGTAGAGAAAGTCTGGTAGATTCAATTAGAAGGGCTACAGATGTTATGATGTCTGGAAAAGTTGCAATAGTAGCGGGATTTGGTGATGTTGGAAAGGGGAGTGCTGCATCACTTAGACAAGCAGGTGCACGTGTCATGGTGACAGAAACCGATCCAATATGTGCATTACAGGCATCTATGGAGGGTTACGAAGTTGTACTCATGGACGACATGATCGGAAAGGCAGATATAGTAGTAACCGCAACTGGTAACAAAGATATTGTAACAGCTGATCACATGAGAAAAATGAAGGATAGATCAATATTATGTAACATTGGACATTTTGATAATGAAATTCAAGTTGATGCATTAAGAAATTACAAATGGAACGAGGTTAAACCACAAGTGCATGAAATTGAATTCCCTGATAAAAAAAGAATAATTTTACTAGCAGAGGGAAGATTGGTAAACCTAGGCTGTGCAACTGGCCACCCTAGCTTTGTGATGAGTGCATCATTTACAAATCAAGTTATGGCTCAAATAGAATTGTGGAATAATTCAAAAAAATATGAAAAAAAAGTTTACGTACTACCAAAGCATTTAGATGAGAAAGTTGCAGAATTACATTTAGCTAAAGTAGGTGCCAAATTAACAAAGCTTTCAAATGATCAAGCAGATTATATTGGTGTTTCACCGCAAGGCCCATTCAAAGGTGACGCTTATAGATATTAGAGTATGAAATATACTCTTAGTGAGTTAACGATATTAATAAACAAAATTTCAAATAAATTAAAAATCGGTAATGTGATTTATCTCAGAGGAGAGTTAGGATCAGGTAAAACCGCAATTACTAAAATTCTTATTCAAAACTTATTTAAAAAATATAAAAAAAAAATACCAATAGTTACAAGTCCTACATTCAACATCGTTCAATATTATTTAGTAAACAAAAAGATGATTATTGCTCATTATGATTTATATCGATTAAAAAAAAGTAGTGATATAAACAACATTGGTCTTTATGACCTTGAGGACAAAATGATTAGTATTATTGAATGGCCAGAATTAATAAAAAAGAAACACAAAAATCGTATAGAAATTAAATTGAGTTATACAAATAATGATAATGAAAGAAATGTCTCGATTAAATATTTTGGATCAATTAAAAGATAAAATTTATCTAATAGCTGGTGATGCATCACCAAGAAAGTTTTACCGATTTAAAAGTAAAAAACAATTGCTTGTTTATTGTTCAAAAGATAAGAAAAATAATTTAGTAAATTACTCCCAAATTAACAATTATTTAAATTCAAATAAAATAAAAGCTCCCTTTACAATTAAAAAAAATATCAAGAAAAATTATATTATAATTGAAGATTTTGGTGACAATTCAATTAAAAAAATAATTCAGAAAAAAAAAAATAAATTTTTGTACTTTAAAAAAATTATTAATGAACTTGTTAAATTACAAAAAATTAAACCAAATAAAACTTTACCTAATTATTCAAAAAAATTATTTATTAATGAATTAGATTTGTTTTACCAGTGGTATCTCCCAGAGTTTTTTAGTCTTGAAAAGATTAAAAAAATAAAAAAAAAAATAAACTTAATTTTAATTAAGGACATTAAGCAAACCTTAAAGTTTAATAAAGTTTTCGTACATAGAGATTTTCACATTGAAAACTTAATACTAAGCAAAGGAAAGATCTGTTTGATCGATAATCAAGATGCAGTTATTGGACACCCAGTATATGATTTAATGTCATTAATTGATGATGTAAGAATAAATTTAAAGAAAAAAGATCAAGATAAAATTTATAATTATTATGTTGCAAAGAACAAAAAAATATCAAAAGAATTTAATTTTCATTTTCATGTACTGTCGATACAAAGATTATTAAAAATTTTAGGTATTTTCTTAAGGTTATATAGAAGAGATAAGAAGAAAAAATATTTAAAGTATCTTACTAGGACTTGGAAGCTTGTGATGTTACGTTTAAATCATGAAAAATTAAAGGATTTAAACGACCTTTTTAATAAATATTTTACCAAAGATATACGAAAGAAAAAATGGATTTAAAAAAAGCAATTATTCTGTGTGCAGGTTATGGTAAGAGAGTACTACCGTTAACAAAAACTACCCCCAAACCATTATTAAAAATTAATGAAGTTCCTCTTATTGAATACTCTATAAAAATATTAGCTGAACTTGGTGTAAAAGAAATAGCTATAAATGTACATCATCTAAAAGATAAAATTATAGATTATTTAAAAAGTAATTATCCTCAGATAAAAATTTTTACAGAAGAAATTATTTTAGATACAGGTGGGGCATTGGTTAATGCAAAAAGCTTTTTATCGGATGATTATTTTATCGTTTTAAATTCAGATACGGTTTGGCAAAAAAATTATATTCCATACATGAAGTCTTTAATTCATAAAACGATTTATAATAATTTTTACGCTGGATTGCTTTTATCACGTAAAGAAAAAAGTTTTGATAATAATTTAAAACCAGATTTTTCACTAAATGGTGATATTTTAATAAATAAAAAACATCACATATATACTGGTTTTCAAATTATGAATTCTGAATTATTGCAAAAGAGAAAATCAGAACCATTCTCTGTTAAAAAAATTTGGGATGATTTAATAATTGATAAGAAAATTACAGGGGTGTTATTCGAAGACACTTTTTATCATACTACAGATCTTAAAATTTATAACAAATTAAAAATAAAAAATATTATTTTTTAACAAAAAATTCTTTTGCACGTGTTTTATCTAAATATTTATAATTTCTTAATTGCAGATCTTTTTCAAATTGAATATGGATCGGATTACCTGTTGGTATTTCTAACTTTACAATCATATCATTAGAAATTTCGAATATTTTTTTACAAAGTGCCCGTAAACTATTTCCATGAGCAGAAATTAAAATATTTTCTGATTTTTTTAATAATGGCTCGATGTTTTTATTATAGTATGGAACTGTACGATTATAAGTATCTTTTAATGACTCTGAGTCAGGTATTAACTTAGGGTCGATATTACTATATAATTTAGAATTCACAGGATGTTCTGGGTCATCTCTACTTTGTGGCGGTGGAGGAGTATCATAGCTCCTTCTCCAAATCATAACTTGTTCTTTACCGTGTTTTTTTGCGGTTTCATCCTTATTTAAACCTTGTAAACCTCCGTAATGCCTTTCATTTAACTGCCACGCTTTTGTGATATTTAGATTTTTAATATCAGACGTTTTAAGAATGGTATCAAAAGTTTTTATTGCTCGTGTTTGATATGAAGTAAAACCGTAATTAAATTTAAGTCCTAAATTTTTAATTAATAACCCAGCTTTTTGAGCTTCTCTGAGTCCTTTGTCTGTTAATTCGGCGTCATACCAACCAGTAAATCTATTTTCTAAGTTCCATTGACTTTGACCATGTCTTACAAGAATTAAATTTATCATAAAATTTAATTAATATGATAGTTAGTCATTATGAGCAATTATAAACTTTTATATATTACATGTGGATCAAAAATTGAGGCCGTTAATCTAGGAAAGTTATTAGTAAAAAACAAACTTACTGCTTGTACCAATATAGTTTCTAATATTAAATCAATTTTTAATTGGAAACATAAAGTTACTCAGTCTCAAGAAGTGATATTAATTGGCAAAACACAAAAAAAAAATGTTTCTAAAATAATTAAACTTATCGAAAGAAAACACTCTTATAAATGTCCTTGTGTTCTTTTTTTTGATATTGAGAAAGGAAGCAAAAAATTTTTATCGTGGATCAAAAAAAATTCATAATTTTTTATAAATTAAGCTTTTATTTATGGTTATCATTTATTTTTTTGGTATCTGTTTATCCTGGAAATTTAATTAATTTAGTTTTAATTGGAGACCCAACAACATATCCTGGTGGAGATAAAGTTAGTCACTTTCTGACTTACTTTGTTTTAGGAGTTTTATTTAATTTATCTTTTAAAAAAAATAGTTTTTTTAAAATTATGATAGGTTTTTTAATTTTGTTTTCTATCATAATGGAATTACTTCATACGGTAATTCCAAACCGTTTTTATGAAAATTTTGACTTATTAATGAATTTTTTGGGTTTAGTCATTGGAATTTATATTATAAACATAAATCAATTATTTAGTAGATCCTAATTGTTTCTCTAATTCAATTTCAACAGCATTAATTCTCTTAGTATTCTTACCAATTAAAAGATAAATTGTAGGTATTACGTATAAAGTAAAAAAAGTAGAAAAAATCATACCAGAAAATATAACTACTCCAACTGTTAAGCGACTTGCTTCTCCAGGTCCAGACCCAACTATTAAGGGAGTAACACCTGCTATTGTTGATAAAGAAGTCATTAAAATTGGTCTCAACCTTATTTTTGCGGCTTCAAGAATTGCCTTTTCTATTTCTTTTCCCTCTGAACGAAGCTGATTAGCAAATTCTACTATTAAAATTCCATTTTTAGCAGAAAGACCAATTAAAATAATTAATCCGATTTGACTGTAGATATTTAATGAGCTACCTGCGACTAACAATCCAATTATACCACCAAAAATTGCAAGAGGAACGGTTAGCATAATAGTGAAAGGATGTTTCCAGCTTTCAAATTGTGCAGCTAATGAAAGATAGGCGGTGATTAAAGCTAATAAAAAAATTAGATATATACCAATATTTGTTTTTTTATATTCTTCAGATTCACCTTTGTAATCTACGCGAACCTCAGGAGGAAGCTTTTCTTTAACAATATTATTTAGGTACTCTAACGCCTCTCCAATTGTATAATTTCCTATTAATCTAGCTGATATTGTTATTGCTTTTTGTCTTTGGTACCTGCTTAAAAAAGGTGCAGCTGCACTTTCTGAAATTTTTATCACATTTGATAACGGTATCAGTTTTTTTGAGATTTCTGATCTAACATAGACCTTATTTAAATTCGTAGGTTCAGTTCTATCTTTTAAATCAGCTTGTAACACGATGGAATATTCCTTGCCATTATTTGTGAATTTAGTGACTTTTCTAGATCCAAAAATTGTTTCAATTGTTCGCCCGATTTGTTCAATCGACACCCCAAGATCTGCAGCTTTTTGATTATTAATTTCAACTTTAAGCTCTGGCTTTGTTAATTCATAATCATCACTAATATTTATAATTTTTCCATTTTTTCTGGCCTCAGCTTTTAAAATATTTTTCCATTTTTCTAACTTTTCATAAGTACTCCCCAACAATACAAATTGAATTGGTTTTTCAACACCACCACCTCTAATGGATTGTGGCATTACTGGAAAAGCTCTCACACCTGGGACAGAGGTGATGATACCAAAAGATTCTCGAAGTATACTTTGACCACTCCTTTTTCTTTTTGACCAATCCTCTAGAAGCACAATAATAAAAGCTGAATTTAATTGCTTACTTCTTTTGCCAAAACCAGGAACTCTCAAAAGCAACCTTCTTATCTCGCCTTTTCCAACCTTTGGTAAAAATTTGCTTTCAATGTTTAAAGCTTTTTCAGATGTATAATTAAAACCAGAGCCTTCAGGTGCTTGAATGATTACAAAAAATACACCCCTATCTTCCTTGGGCATTAATTCTTTTTTAGTAAAATTAAACAATGAAACGATACTGATTAAAATTAATGTTAAAAAAACAAAAATACTCTTCCTTCTTTTGAGCATATAATTAAGTGTTTCTTCATAAAATTTTTGAAAACGGTTTAAATATTTTTCAAACTTTAAAATAGGTCTTGGCTTTTTTTTACTTATTTTTAAAAATTTTGATCCAATCATTGGAGATAAACTTAAAGCTACAAAACTTGAAATAACCACAGCAAATGAAAGTGTTAATGCCATTTCGGAAAAAAGTTTTCCAATTAAACCTTTTATAAATATGAGAGGAATAAATACAGATACTAAAACTACAGTCGTTGCTATAATTGCGAAGGCTACTTGTTTAGAACCTCGATAAGCCGCAACAAGAGATGTTTCTCCTTTCTCAAGTCTTCTTGAAATGTTTTCACCCATAACTATTGCATCATCTACAACTATTCCAATCGCTAATACCAATGCCATTAATGTAAATAAATTTAATGTGAAACCAGCTAGGTAAATTGCAAGAAAAGTAGATATTAATGCAACAGGAATTGCAACAGCTGGTATGATAACGCCTGTGATATTTCCTAAAAATAAATAAATAATTAATATAACTAAAATTATTGCAATGAATAATGTTTTATAAACTTCGTAAATTGCGGTTTCTATATAAGTTGATCTGTCAAAAGAAACAGAAAGTGAAGAGTCATCAGGTAATGATGGTCTGATTTCCTTAATTTTTTTCTTAACGGCTCTTGCAACTTCTATAGTGTTCGCTGTTGATTGTTGGTAGATACCGATCCCTACAGTTTGATTTCCATTACCTTTAAATAAAGTGTTTGAATTTAGAGCGCCGAACTCTAATCTTGCAATATCACCAAGTTTAATTAATGAACCGTCGTTAGCTCTTTTGAGAACAAGATTTTTGTAATCTTGAAGTTTATTGTAAGCTTTTTCTACTTTTATTACTAGATCGATATATTTGGACTCAATTTTTCCTGCAGGAAATTCAACATTTTCTTTCTTAAGAATGGACTCTAGTTCTAACACAGTTATATTTCGTGCCGCCATTGCAATTGGATCAAGCCAGATTCTCAAAGAAAACTCTCGTTCTCCCCCAAGTCTTATATTTCCAACCCCAGGTACTGTTGAAAATAAATCTTTTAAGTACCTGTCTGCGTAATCAGTTAATTCGAGATCAGTCATACTAGGACTTTGAAAAGCAAGCCACATTGTAGTTGTTCTAGCTGCTGAAGATTTATAAATCTCGGGTGGCTCAGCACCATCGGGTAGATTATCTACAATTCTAGCTAATTTCTCCCGAACATCATTTGCTGCAACGTCTAAATCAACATCAAGATCAAACTCAAGTGTAATAGAAGATCTACCATCTTCGCTGGTAGAATCGATTGTAACAATTCCTGGAGTACCACCAATACGATCTTCAATTTTTTGCGTTATTTGAGTATCAACAATTACAGCAGAGGCACCTGTATAATCAGTTCGAATATTAATTTTAGCTGAATCTACATCAGGGAGTTCTCTCAAAGGAATTTTATTAAAAGTCACTAAACCAAAAATTACGAGAACTAGACTCATCACAGTGGCAACAACCGGTCTTTTTATTGATAAATCTGTTAAATACATAACTTAACGATTACTTTTTAATTATAACCTTTGCTTTGTTTCTTACTTTATTTGTACCCTCTGCAACAATATTATCACCAATCTCTAGTCCTGATAAAATTTCAACTTTACCAAAATTTCTTAAACCGATTTGTACATTCTTTTTTTTTAAAACATTATTATCAATTAAATATACAAATTTATCATCACCCTGAATTATCAAAGACTCTTCAGGGATAGACATAGAATCTCTTTCATCATAAATTACTTTAATATTTAGAAGAATTCCTGGTATTAATTCTAAATTTGGATTCAATATTTCAATTTGAGCAAGTATCGATCTAGAAGTTGGGTCAACTCTAGAACTTACAGTTTTTACTTCACCAGTAAATATTTTATTAAATGCATCTGATGTTGCTTGTACTTTTAATCCATTCTTTAGTATACCGACATAATTCTCAGGCAATTTAACATCAACTTTTAATTTAGTGCTGTCATCAAGTGTTGCAATGATAGAATTATTATTACCAAGAATACCCGGTGTAATTTCCCTTTTTCCAAGACGACCTTCAAATGGTGCGATAATGTTTCTATCTCTCAATGATGCTATGATTGTACCTTTTTTTATTATTTGCTGTTTATTAAAATCTATAGACTTTATAATATTTTCTTTTTTTATTCTGATTGAAAATGATTTATTAGCTATAGCAGTACCAAAAGTTTCAATACTTTGATAAAAATCTGATTCTTTTACAGTGTAAGATACCACTTCAATAGGCCTGTTCCTGGCTTTTTTAATCGCATCATCAATTTTTGAGTTAATAAATGCTCTTCCAATAATTATTGATGCAATTATTAGAAAGAAAATTGACAGGAAAACTATGATTTTATTTTTGGTTTTCATTTGGCGCTATTTAACAGCTTTTGGAAAAAAAGACATTAGATAAAAATTTATTTGATTTTTAAATTGTTTCGTAAAGCCCATTCAGTCCAAGACCCATCAAAAACATTGAAGTTATCTTCTTTACCTAGACTTTTATATGCTGACCCAACAACACATGCAGCCACTCCAGATCCACAAGAAAAAACAACATTGTCTTTCTGATTAACTTGGTGTCTTAAAAAAATTTTTTTAAGTTCTTCTTTGTTTTTAAAACATCCTGTCGTTTGATCAATAACCTCAGTAAATGGAATATTAAAACTATTTTTAATACTTCCACTTTGAATTTCAACTCTTGGCTCTGGATCTATTCCATCAAATCGTCCACTTGGTCTCGCATCAATTAATTTAAAGTTTTTATACTCGAGATTTTTTTTTATATCTTCAAATTTTTTTATTTTTGATCGATCTAACTTTGCGTGATAGGAAGCCCTTTCTTTTTTTGTTGGATTGGATGTTTCTAATTTTTTATTCTTTATTTTCCAGTATTTTAATCCTCCGTTTAGAATTGAAATTTTCCTATGACCGTACTGTTTAAACATCCAATAGACTCTTGCAGAGCTAAAAATACCTAGTGTATCATAAGTAATAATATGGTGATCATTTGAGATTCCAAGACTACCCACTTTAAGTGAAAATTCTTTTTCATTGGGAATCATATGTGGATACGGACTTTTTGGGTCTGAAATATCATCTATATTAAAAAAAATTGCACCGGGAATTCTCTCGCTTAAAAACTCCTTTTCACCAGAACGATTTGTATTAGGTAGATGCCAGCTACAATCTAAAATAATAACACCATCGTTGTTAAGATTTTTCTCTAACCAATCTATATTCACTATATCCATGATTTTTATATGTTTACATGATACTAAATTTTTTATGATCAGCAAAAACCAAATAGGCATAATTTACATGATTTTTAGTGTAATTAGTTTTTCTTTGATGGATATTTCAGTAAAATTAATGTCATCAAATTATCCAATTGGCCAGTTGGTATTTTTTCGTGGATTTCTAGGTTTGATTCCAATTTTTTTTATTATTCCTTTAAACAGATATAAAAATCTTTTAGTTACAACGAAATTAAAACTACATATTGGAAGAGCGGTCGCGGGTACTTTCGCTATGGTAAATCTTTATTTGGGATTAAAATTTTTGCCAATCGCCGATGCGATTACAATCAGTTTTGCCGCACCTATATTTGCTACTATTTTTTCTATTCTATTTTTAAAAGAGATTGTTCGTTTTTATAGATGGTTTGCAATTGTTGTTGGTGTAATCGGTTTACTTATAGTTTTAAAACCAGGCACTGGAATGTTTAGTTACTATTCTTTTTTCCCAATACTGTTTTGTATTGGATTTGCAACAATATCTATTCTAATAAAAAAACTATCAAAAACTGAACCTGATTATTTAATATCAATGTACTTTACTATAGTCTTAATTTTAACAGGAATTGTATCATATTTTTTTGGTTGGAATGAGATAAGTAGCAAAGACATTATTTATTTATTTGCAATTGGCATTTTTGGATCTACTGGCAACATTTTATTAACTATGTCTATAAGGAAAGCGGATGTGTCTCTAGTAACTCCCGTAAAGTATTTGAGTTTAATTTTTGCTATAATGTCAGGAATTTTTATTTTTGGAGAGACGATATCCTACTCTACATTGTTTGGCGCTTTGCTAATAATTATCAGCACTGCAATAATTTTTAGAAGGGAAGCTGTAAGAAA
This sequence comes from uncultured Pelagibacteraceae bacterium, assembly GCA_902524955.1. Classification (GTDB taxonomy): domain Bacteria; phylum Pseudomonadota; class Alphaproteobacteria; order Pelagibacterales; family Pelagibacteraceae; genus HIMB114. The sequence goes on from CABZEY010000005.1 coordinate 48,577, forward strand.
AGTTAAAACAACAATTGTAAGGCAGGTATAATGACAAAACCAAAATATTGGAAACAAGCAAAACTTTTTCTATCAAAAAAAGATAAAGTTCTTAAAAAATTAATACTTAAATATAGAGGATCTCTAAAAACCAGAAAAGACCCTTTTTTTTCATTATGTAAATCCATAGTTGGTCAGCAAATATCGGTTCAGGCCGCTAACTCAGTTTGGAATAAACTTGAGAACAAAGTGAAAAGAATTGCTCCAAAAAATATAAGTAAATTAAGTAACCGCCAACTTGCTTCATGCGGTCTCTCAAGACAGAAAATTTTGTACCTAAAAATTTTGTCAAAAAAATTCATTACTAAAGAGCTAGATATTAAAAAAATGAAAAAAATGTCAGATAAAGAAGCAATTAAATACCTTACTCAAGTAAAAGGAATAGGAGTTTGGACGGCAGAAATGTTTCTCTTTTTTAATCTGATGAGATCAGATATTTTTCCTGTTCAAGATATTGGACTACTGCGAGGTATATCAGTAAATTATAAAACTAAATATCCACCTTCACAATTGCAGCTTAAAAGACTCAAAAATAAATGGTCTCCTTATTGTACTGTCGCTACATGGTACCTTTGGAGGAGTATTGATCCAGAGCCAGTAAGTTATTAAATGTTTACTTATATCCTATTTTAATTATCAATAGCGCATGAATAATAAATTAATTATTAGTTGGGATGAATATAATAAAACAGTAGAAAAATTAGCGCTTAAAGTTCACAATTCTGGTTTTAAAGTAGATTTATTGATTGGTATTATGAGAGGCGGTGCACCAATTATAGATGTTTTAAGTCGAATTTTTAAAATTAAATGTGCATATATGGCAGTTGAATCTTACTCAGGAGAAGAAATTGAGGATCAGCAAGGCGATATTGTTTTTTCAAGAGAATTAAGTTCTACCGCTCACTCTCTTGGAGGTAATATTTTATTGTGTGATGACCTATCAGATACAGGATTGACACTTAATAAAAGTATTGAGTGGCTCAAGCAGTATCGACCTATAAGAGATAATATTAAGGAAATTAGAACCGCAATTTTATGGAAAAAATCTCAATCAACTTTTGAACCAGATTATTGTGCTAAAAAACTTGAAGATAGTCCTTGGATCGTCCAACCTTTTGAAAAATATGAAGAGATAAGAATCGAAGACTTAAAAAAAAGCTGGGATTAAAAAATCCCAGCTTTTTTAAACAAGTTTTATAAAACTAAAAAACTTAATAAACTTAAAACTGCAACAACCCATATAGCAGGGTTTACTTTAGCAGCTTTACCACTAGCTAGTTTGATTAAAGCATAAGATATGAATGCCAGCGCAATACCGTGACTTATACTATAGGTTAAGGGCATAGTAATCATTGCCAATACTGCAGGACCCGCTTCTGCTATATCGTCCCATTCAATATCAGTAATATTCCTTACGAATAGTATAGACACATAGACTAATGCAGCACCATCAATTTGTTTTGGTAATGAGGTTGCAAGGGGAGCAAAAAATAAACAGACCAAAAATAATGCACCAATTACAAGTGATGTCATACCTGTCTTTCCACCAGCCTTGATACCAGATCCTGATTCGATATAACTTGTAACAGTTGTTGTACCCATTACTGCTCCAGCAACTGTGCCAACACTGTCTGATAACATCGCCTTTTCAATATCTTTAACTTTACCGCTTGAGTCAACTTTACCAGCAACATTTGCTACAGAAGTTAATGTTCCTGCTGTATCAAAAAAGTCTACAAAGAATAATGTAAATATTACAGAAATCATTCCACCAGTCATACTAGCTTTGAAATCAAAACTCATTAAATGTGTCATCGGTTCAATGTTACCTACAACACCATTAAATTTACTTAATCCTGCAATCCAAGCAATAATACTAAAAGCAAGAATGCCAATAATGATATTACCTTTAACATTAAGCTTTTCTAAAACTATCATTGTTACAAAAGCCAGACACGCTAATAAAATTATTGGATCTTTAAGATTTCCAAGTTTAACAAGTGTTACTGGGTGATCAACAACTACTCCCATAATCTGTAAACCGATTATTGCTAAGAATAATCCGATTCCAGCACCAATTCCAAGTTTCAAACTTTTAGGAATTGAGTTAATGATCCATGCTCGTAATGGTGTCAATGATATTGCCAAGAAAACGACTCCAGCAACTAGAACAGCTCCTAAAGCTTGTTCAGGACTATAGCCTAAAGTTTTACATACGTAATAAGCAACAAATGCATTAAGCCCCATACCTGGCGCAAGTCCAACTGGCCAAGTTTTTCCATAAAAAGCCATTATGAAACATGCTAAAGCTGACGCTAAAATAGTCGCAGTATAAACTCCTCCAAAATCAAAACCACCGTCTTTCAAGATAACTGGATTTAAAAACATTATGTATGCCATTGTTAGAAATGTTGTCACTCCTGCAATTATTTCAGTCTTTAAATCTGTTTTATTTTTTTTAAATTCAAAATATTTTTCAAACATATTTTCCCTCCGACTCACCATATATTCCAATTTGCTTTATTTTTTACTTTTTAAAATCTACGAGTGTGGATCTTTTTGGGTTTATATTAAAAATTTTCTAGAGTAGATTGAATATTCAATGTTATCAAAAGAAAATTTAATTAGTTATTTTTCTGATGGGGAAAAAAGAGAAGAAAACTTTAAAATTGGTACAGAGCATGAAAAGTTTCTTTTTGATCTTGTAACAAAGAAACCAATAGACTTTACCGAAAAAGGAATCAAAGGGATTTTTAATATTTTAAAACAAAATGGCTGGAATGAAATTAGAGAAAACGAAAATGTTATTGGTTTAAAAAAAGATAATCTATCCATAACGTTGGAACCAGGATTGCAAATTGAATTATCAGGTGCACCATGTCAAAATATTCACGAAACTTGTAAAGAAGTTAATTTATATCTTAAAGAGTTGAAGCAAGCCTGCTCTAAATTTAACATTGGTGTAATCGGAATAGGCCTTATACCAAATGCTAAATTTGATGACATAAATCAACTTGTAAAAAAAAGATATACAATCATGCGAAATTATATGAGATCTGTAGGTTCGCTAGGGCTTGATATGATGCATAGAACTGCAGCCACCCAGGTTAATTTCGATTTCTCATCCGAGGATGATTTTAAAAAAAAAACTAAAGTTGCAAGTTGCTTGGTACCAATTGCTGTATCGCTTTTTTCAAATTCTCCAATTCTAGAGGGAAAATTAAATGGGTTCGTCGGCTACAGAACTCATATATGGCAGCACACAGATTCTAGAAGATCAGGCTTGATACCATTTTTTTTTGACAGCTCAAATTCATATGAGCAATATTGTGATTTTGCATTAAGTGTGCCTATGTATTTTGTAAAAAGAAATAATGAAATCATTGATTGTTCAGGTAAAGATTTTAATAATTTTATTAATGGAAGGTTAAGCGAGGTTCATGACGAGGCAAATATTGAAGATTGGGCTAATCATCTTTCTACGATATTTACAGAGGTAAGAGTGAAACAGTATTTAGAAATACGACCAGCAGACTCCTGCTCTTGGTCTGGGATTTGTTCAATTCCAGCTTTTTGGACAGGTATACTGTATAATCAAGATATTCTAGATGAATGTTTTGAAATGTTTAAAGATTGGAAATTTAAAGAGGTTAACGAAGCTTACGTACAGAGTGCAAAAAAAGGATTTGATGCAGAATTATATGATAAAAAAATGATTGATCATGCTAAATTTTTTTTAAATCTTTCTAAAAGAGGATTAGAAAATAGAGATATATTGAACTCAAATAATGATGATGAAAGTATTTTTTTAAAAGATTTAGATAATTTTATTATAAATAAAAAAAATCTTTCAAATAAATTAATCGATGACTTTAACAAAAAATATATAAATAACCTTGATTTAATTTTTGATGAAAAAGCGTTTTAAAGTTGCAATACAAATGGATCCTTTAGAAAAAATTAACCCTAATGAGGACAGTACTTTTTTAATTGCAAAGGAAGCGCAAGATCGAGATTACAAAATATTCCATTATTTACCAAAGGATATATCTCTTAAAAATAATAAGATAATAGCCTTAGGTTCTTATTTTAAAATAATTAACTCAAAGAAAAAATTTTTTAAAAAAGAAAAACAACAATCAGTAAATCTTAATGACTTTCATTGTGTTTTAATAAGACAAGATCCACCGTTTAATATGGAATATATTACTGCTACGTATTTTCTGGAAATGCTAAATAAAAATGTAATGGTGATAAACAATCCATCTGAGATAAGAAATAATCCAGAAAAGTTATCAATGTTCAAATTTAAAAATATAATTCCTCAGACTTTGATTTCAGAAAATTTAAAAGAAATTGAAAATTTTATTAAAAAAAATCCATTTACTATCTTAAAACCGATGTATGGAAATGGTGGCGAAGGTATAGCAAAGGTTAAAAGGGGGTCTTTAAAAAATAACCAAATCATTAATAAAATGATTAAAAAATATAAAGGAGCTATCATTGCGCAAAAATTTATTAAAGAGATTGATAAAGGTGATAGACGAATAATTTTGATAGACGGTGATTATGTAGGTTCAGTTGCAAGAATACCCAAGAAAGGTAGTATCAAGGCCAACTTTCACGCAGGTGGATCGGCACAAAAAACTAGTCTAGTTTTTAAAGATAGAAAAATTTGTAAAATACTTAAACCTTATTTAAAAAATAAAGGTTTATTTTTTACTGGAATAGATGTCATTGGAAATTATTTAACAGAAATTAATGTAACTTCCCCAACTGGCATGCAAGAAATCAATAAACTAAATTCTGTTAAATTAGAAAAGATATTTTGGGATAAATTAGAAAAAAAAATTACCAAATAGTTTAGAGGCGACATTCGCCGCCTCTATCCATATTATTTATTTTATTTCAATTTGTCTTGATTTTTTTGCTTCTGGGATAATTCTTTCCAGAGAAACTTTTAAAAGACCATCTTTTAATTCAGCACCCTTCACCTCTGTATCATCTGAAATTGTAAAAGATTTTCTAAAAAATCTTTTTGAAATTCCTTGATGAATGATGTTTCCATTTTCATCTTTAGGTTCTGAATTATTTTTAACAGATTTAATTGTTAAAAGGTTATCTGCATACTCAATTGAGATATCCTTTTTATTATAACCCGCTAAGGCTACCTCAACATTATATTGATTTTCACCAGTTTTAACTATGTTATATGGTGGATAATTTACTGATGGTGATTTAAAGAAATCATCTTCAAACATCTTTTCAAAATGATCGAAAATGTTATCATAACCTACAGTAACAGGTCTTAGTTGATTAAATATAGATAAAGCATTACTCATTTTTCCTCCTTTGTTAAGCAAGTACTTTCAATAGGTCCTAATATTAAGCGACCTATGACAATTAAATAGTAATGAAATTTAATTTTTCAAGGTGAGATTTTTTTAGATATTTTTAATGCAAAAATATATGTTAGTGCAACTTCATTAAGATAGTCATATCTTCCACTTGCACCGCTATGTCCTGCATCCATATTCATATCTAATATAATTAAATTTTCATCTGTTTTAAAATCTCGCAATTTTGCAATCCATTTAGTCATTTCCCAATAAGTAACTCTAGGATCTGTAATTCCTCCTGTGATTAGCATGTTGGGATAGTTTTGTTTTTTAACATTATCATATGGAGAGTAACTTTTAATATATTTAAAAGCCTCTTGGTCTTTTTTCATATCTCCCCATTCAGGAATCTCTGTCACTGTTAAGGGCAAATCTTCATCTAGCATAGTATTACAAATATCTACAAATGGTACTTGAGCTATAATTCCTAAAAATAGATCTGGTCTTTCATTGGATATATAACCCATAAGCAAACCACCAGCAGAACCACCTTGAGCAATAATATTTCCTTTAGAAGTATAATTATTTTTACATAGATATTCAGCGCAAGAAATAAAATCCAAAAAAGTATTTTTTTTATTCATAAGTTTTCCATTTTCGTACCATTCTTGACCTTTTTCGCGTCCTCCACGTATATGTGCTACGGCATAAACAAAACCACGATTAATTAAAGAGAATCTATTTGATGAAAAATTATCAGGTATTGTAATTCCATAACTACCATAACCATAGAGAAGTAAAGGGGCCTCTCCATTTAACTTGGTATTCTTATGGTAAAAAATAGTTAGTGGTATTTCTTCTTCATCATGAGCTTTCACCATTACTCTTTTACAAATGTAGTTATTGCTGTTGTGCCCAGAGGGGATCTCTTGAGTTTTTCTATGAATTTTTTTTCTTAATTTACAGTTATAATCATAAATTGTTGATGGTGTGATTGGTGAACTGTATGAAATTCTGATTAAGTCTGTATCAAATTCATATTGCCCTGATAACGATAATTCATAAGTTTCATCGTCAAATTTTATAAAGTGCTCTTCAAAATTTTCTAAGTTTTTTATTAAAATTTGATTAAGCCCGTTAACTCTTCTTAGTAAAACAAACCATTTCTTTAGAACTGTAAAATCGAGTAATAAATGTTTAGGATTATATTCGATAAAGTCTTTCCATTTATTAATATTATTCATATTTGCAATTGAAATTTTAAAATTTTTAGATTGATCAAGATTATTTAGAATATAAAAAAGATCATTTGCATGGTCTATTTCATACTCTTCTTTTTCTTTTCTAGTCTTAAAACACTTAATATTTTCAAAATTTTCTATAGGACTAAACCAATATTCAGATGTTTGATGGTCACCGGTCCTTATAAAGAGATATTTCTTACTTTGACTCAACATAGGTGAGCAAAAATAAGCAGCATCTTTTTCCTCATAAATTAATTTGTCTTCATGGGGGTCACTACCTATTTTGTGAGCAAATATTTTGTTTGGTCTATGGTTAACATCTAGGGAAGTATAAAAAATTACACTATTATTTGGATGCCATACGATTTCCCCCGTTGTATTTTCTATTTTTTTTGTAATGATTTTTTTTGTCGAAATTTCCTCAATACTCAGGTCATAATATTCGCTACCATTGGTATCCACGTTATAAGCTAAAAATTGATGGTTGTGGCTATGACTGACAGAGCCGAGGTTAAAAAATTTAAAGTTTTTAGATTTTATATTTGCATCAAAAATAATTTCCTCATTGTTTTCTTTATTGAACCTAAGAAACTGAGGGTACTCTGAGTTTTCAATATATTTACTATAGTAAGAAAATTGACCATCTTTTACTGGTACAGATGAGTCTTTATCTTTAATTCTACCCTTTAATTCTTCGAATAATTTTTTTTTAAAGGCTTCTAAGTTTTTTAGCTTTTCAGATTTATAATTATTTTCTTCATTTATATATTTTAGTACTTCTTTATTTAATTTTGATGGATCTTTGAGAACGGATTGCCAATCTTTTTGTTTTATCCAGGCATATTCATCAATTAATACATCTTGGTGAATATTTACCACCTTTTTTTCTTTTCTTAATTTAGGTACTAAGTTCATTAATGAATCTAATAATTTTAAGTCTTGTTGTATTTCTTATCTTATATGGTGCTCTTTGGCTAATTTCCAATATGGATAAAAAAACTTTCTCAGGAATGTTTAAGTTTGGGATAATTCTTGTTTCAATAGTTTCAATTATTTTGTTAATTTTGGCTGGTAGATACTTATTGTCCGTACCATTTTTTGCTGTGTTAGGAACGGCAATAAAACGAAGCCTGTTTAATTTTATCAATATTATTTACCTGTATCGTGTTATTGCTACTATTATAAGATTAAGAAACTCTAGACCAAATAATTCATTTGGATCATCAGTTGGTGAAGTAAATGATGCTTATAAAACATTAGAATTACCAAGAAATTGCAGCAGACAAGATATAATAAGCGCACATAAAGAAAAAATTAAAAAAGCTCACCCTGATAAATCTGGTAATACCGAGGCGGCAAGCAAGATTAACCGAGCTAGAGATATACTTCTTGAAATTCATAAATGAAAAAAATTAGAATTTTTTTGGGTATACTTGAGTATTTTTTTATTAAAAATAAAATAATTGGTTTTATTATAATTTTAATAATTGTTATGATTATTAACTTATTATTATTATTTTTATGAGAAAATTATCTTTTTTATTTTTGATAATTGGAATTGTTTATGTTTCTTCTGAAGTTTTTTTGGACAATTTTGCTAAAAATTATGTTGAAAAAAAAGGCTCAAATATAGTTGAACGAAAAATTAATATTGATGATCTCAAAATAAATTTTATTAATCAGGAAATAATATTAGAAAATATTACTATTCACAATAACAAAAACTTTCCAGGAGATTTATTAAAAATCAATAAAATTAGGATATTGATTAACGCCAATACATTAATGAGTGAAACCGTCGAGGCCGAAATTATCGAAATTGATGGGATTGATTTTTATTATCAGGTTTTAGTTAAAAATGGGCAAGTAATTGATAATTTATCTTTGATAAATCAGGCTCTAAAAGCAATCAATAATAGCAAGGTTGAAGAAAAAAAAATTTATAAAAAAAAGAAAAAAGACAAAAATTTTATTATAAAAAAACTAATTGTTAAAAATTCTAATGCGAATGTTATTTCCAAGGAACTTAAAATAAATACAAAAACAAAGCTTAGTAATATGGAGTTTTTAAACGTTGGAAATTCTAACAGGGCCAATCATTTCAAAGATGTTTTTGCGATGATTTTGACAAACGTTATAAGTAAAGTTCAAAATGATATCTTGACTCAAAAGATTCAACAAAAATTTGAAAATAAATTAAAAAGCTTAAAACAAGATATTTTTAAGGATCTTTTGAAAGAGAATCCAAAAGATTTATTAAAAAAATTTGATAAACTTTTTAAATAAGGTACCAATTTGTCATGAAAATAAAAAAAAATAAATTTAAGGAAAGTATATTAAATAAAAATAAGCAAATTGGTATTTGGAGCTGTTTAACAAATAATACAATAGCTGAAATTATATCTGTCACAGGTTTTGATTGGTCAGTAATTGACATGGAACATTCTCCAAATGATATTCAAGAAGTTCTAACACAACTTCAAGTTATGGAAGGTTATAGTACTGAGCCAGTAGTTAGAGTGCCCTGGAATGAGCCCGTAATGGTAAAAAGGATTTTAGATATGGGTGCTCAGACAATTCTTTATCCTTTTGTCCAAAACCAACAAGAAGCAAAAGCAGCCGTTGAAGCTACCCGATATCCACCCAATGGAATTAGGGGAGTGATGTCCACAGCTCGCATGAATCGATATGGACACATCGAAAATTATTATAAAGAAGCTGAGAGAGAAATATGTGTTTTAATCCAATGTGAAACAAAGGAAGCAATTAAAAATATTCCAGAGATTGCTAAAATAGATGGCATAGATGGTATATTCATTGGACCAAGTGATTTGTCGAGCTCAATAGGAAAAATTGGTCAATTTGAAGATAAAGAAGTTCAAGATTTAATATATGAGGGATTAAATCTTTGTTCAAAATCAGGAAAGCCCGCAGGAATTCTTACAGGTAAACAGGAGTATGCGAAAAAATATATTAAAGATGGCTATACATTTGTAGCCGTAAACAGTGATACAAATTTATTTGCAAGGGGAGCGGAAAATCTTTTAAAAGAATTTAAATAATTAATAAAATATTTAATGCCAAAAAAAAAAAATAAAAAATCAAAAAAAAAGAAAAGTTACAAAAGAAAAAAAAAGGTAGAAAAAAAAAGAAAAAAAAGTACTAAAAAAATTAAAAAAAAAAAATTTTCAAAAGTATCTAAAAAAAAAAATACAAAAAAAAAGAAAAAAAAAAAAATAAAGAAATTTATTAGGCCATCTTTTCTAGAAAAAATTCAATTAAGATTTAAAGAATATATAAGAAAATTAAAAATTAGATTTTATATTTTTTTAGAAAAGCTAAGAATTAAAAAAACAAAAAAAGATATTATAAAATTAGAAAAGTTAATCAAAAAGGAACAAAAGTTTGCTGAACAAAAAATTAGAAATAGAGATCAGTTTAGATTGCAGCTTGTTAAAGATATTAAAAAAGAAGAAAGACAAAAAATATATAGGTTAAAAGATCATTTATGGAGTCTTGGAGATCGATTTGCAAACATTAGGGCGAGATACAAAGAGTATCGATTAAATATAAGAAATAAGCAGCTTGCAGAATTAGAAATTAGAAGACAAAATCGTGAGGAAGCGCGGATTATATTAGAAGCGGAGAAAGCAGAAAATGCTTTAAAACAAAAATTAGTAGAAAGGTTAGAACGTTTCTCAAGAAATATGAAATCAATAGTTTTTCAGATTAACAAAAGATACATTACGAAAAAAAGACCACCACTGAGGTTTGTAGATAATATTATTGAAAGTGGGGAGTGTTTAATTAAAAATGATGATGCACCAACTGATAAAGATTATTTGATTTTACTTTATGTTGAAGGTAACGATATTTCTCAGCGTTTGAATAATCCAATATGTTTAGATGACAAAACGGATATTGGTTACCCAAAAAATTTTCAGCCCAAAAATATATTTGATGCATCAGATTATATTATTGATAGGTTAGCAGTTATGTTTGATAAAGAAAGAAAATTAAAGAAATAAATTATCTAACAGTTGTTTTAACATTACCAATTAATTTAATCTGACCTTCGTATAATCCCTTTTTTGTTATTGGTACAACACCAACCGTAGAGCCTGTGAAAACATAGAAATTTCTATTAATAGAAATCCTATCTTTTTTTGCTTTATTTATTAACCATACACATGATTTAAGAGGGGAGTCGTAAACTACTTTAGTATTACCTTCTACAATTTGTCCACTTTTTTTATTATAAAGTTTTGTTGCTAAATTATTAAATTTTATATTTTTAAATTTCTTTTTTTTACCAATTATAAATTTAACATTACACCCAAAATCGGCAGTTAAATCACCAAGGCACGTTACACCTTTTTTCCTTTGTCTGTATCCAACAAGCTCAATACATGGACCCATACCATGAATATATTTTTTTATATTTTTTACAGTTATTTTCGATTTCGATTTAAAAATTTTTTGATCTAAAAAATAAAATACTTCAAGTTCTATACCAAATGTATTTTTTGAAAGTTTGACTTTAGAATTGGTTTTAATAAGATTTTTTTTAAAAATAGACGCGTAAAAAGGTTCTTTTTCTCCCCACTTTTTGAGCATTACTTTTCCGGTTGCTCCTGCTTTAAAACCAATTATCGGACTTTTTATTAACTTTTCTGAAGCTACTCTTAAAAGATTTGCGTTTTTGGTATTTTTACAAAACTTCTTTGGTAGAGGTGAAATTAGAGTATCGGTGTTAAAAGCTTTTGCTAATTTTTTAGAAAGAGCACTTATTTCTTTTTGCATTGATGCGCATATTTAGGCTTTATTGAAATTTAAATCAATTATTTTTTTAGTTTTGATTTACTCTTTTTACTTAACTTTGCCTTTTTATTAAATTTTCGATCTTTTTTTGATTTACCTGAGTATCTTTTGCTCATTAGTCTCTAAAATTAGTAAACTCTACGGGCTGACCTATATTAACTCCTTTAATAAGTTGCATAGCTTCTTGTAGGTCATCTTTTTTTTTTCCATCGGCTCTTAATTCATTACCTTGAATTTTAATTTGTACTTTAATTTTTGTTTTCTTTATCTCTGAAATAATTTTTTTGGCTGACTCTTGAGATATACCTTCTTTAATTTTAATAATTTGTCTTTTGGATGCTCCTGTAGCCTCTACTGCAGCCTGTATGTCAAAAATTCTAGGGTCTATTTTTCTTTTAACCAGATGCCCTTTAAGTAAATCATTAACTTGCTTTAATTTTAAATTATCTGGAGCAACAACGGTTATAAAATTTTCCTTTTGGTTTGCTTCAATTACAATATGCAAACCTTTAAAATCAAATCTGGTTGATATCTCACGAGTACAATTTGAAATAGCATTTGTTAATTCTTGTTGATTTACTTTACTTATGACATCAAATGAAGGCATATAGACTTATTAATATAATATAATTATATAAAAATATAATATGAAAAAACAATATGATTATATAGTAGTGGGAGCGGGATCTGGTGGAGTAAGATTTGCTAGATTAATGGCAGATAATGGTAAGAAAGTTTGTATTGTCGAAAGTAATCGTATTGGAGGAACTTGTGTTATAAGAGGTTGTGTTCCAAAAAAACTTTACGTTTATGCTTCAAATTTTAGTGATCATTTGACTGATGCGAAAGTTTTTGGGTGGGCTATTTCAAAGTCAAAGCATAATTGGAAAAACCTCGTTGGAAAAAAAAATAAAGAAATCTCAAGATTAAATAAAATTTACATTAAAAATTTAAAAAAAGCTGGTGTCGAAATTATTTATGACCATGGATCATTTGTTTCTTCAAATAGCTTGTTATTGAAAAAAAGAAAAAAAATTATCCAATCAAAGCAAATAATAATAGCAACTGGTTCAAAACCAAATTATCCAAATATTCCTGGCTCAGAGCATGGAATAAGTTCAGACATATTTTTTGAATTAAAAAAAATACCAAAAAAGGTTTCTATAGTTGGGAGCGGCTATATTGCTTTAGAATTTGCATTCTTATTGAAGAACTTAAATTATGATGTTGACCTCATTTTTCGAAAAAAAACTATATTAAATGAATTTGATAGCGATATTGGAAGCAGAGTTTTAAATTATGCTATTAAAAAAGGGATTAAAGTTTTCAGTGAGACGTCTTTAAAAAAAATTAAAAAAATTGCAAAGAAAACCATCATATTTACAAACAAAAAAACTATAAAAACCGATCTTTTAATTTATGCAATTGGCAGGACACCAAACGTTCAGAATTTAAATTTAAAAAATACAAAAGTTACCATCGATAAAAATTATGCAATAAAAGTAAATAAAAACTCAAGATCAAAAGATAAAAACATTTACGCGATAGGAGATGTGACAAATCGAAAGAATTTGACACCAGTTGCAATTAGAGAGGCCGTTGTATTATTTAATTATCTGATTGGCAAAAAAAATAACTTAAAATTAGATTATAACAAAGTTGCTTCAGCAATTTTCACACAGCCAGAGGTTGGATCTATTGGATATGGAGAAAATGATCTTACGAAATTAAATATTAAATACAAAGTTTCAGTGACTGAATTTAATCCTTTAAAATACTCATTCTATAAAAATAAAAAAAGTAAAGTTTTCATCAAAATAATGTACGACCCAAGATCAGAAAAAGTTTTAGGGATAATTTATATAGGAGAAAGTGCAGCTGAAATTATACAATCTTTAGCTATTGTATTTCAAAAAAATTTATATTTGGACGATTTAAAACAAACCATTCCAGTTCACCCAACTTCTTCTGAAGAATTAGTAACAATTGTTTAGTTTATTAAAACATCATTACATGTTTCGTGTAAAATCGAATGTAAATTTACAAGTTGCTCGAAGTCATGATTATACCCGCCACCAAGAACACCACATAAGGGGATATTCTTTTTAAAAAAGTGGTTTATTACCAATTTCTCTCTTTTTCTAATACCTATTTCACTTACATTAAGTTTTCCCAATCTATCATTACAATGAACGTCAACTCCCGCTATATAAAAAACAAAATTAAAGTTTTGAGTTTCGATTGATTTAAGTAATTGATTCACAACGTTAAGATATTCCTCGTCTTCCATTCCATCCTCTAATTCGATATCAATATTACTTGACTGTTTTTTTGATGGATAGTTCTTTTTGGAATGTATACTTACAGTATAAATTGTATCGTCATTTTCAAAAATTTTTGCAGTACCATCTCCTTGATGAACATCTAAATCTAAAATTAAAATTTTATTAAATTTATATTTATTTTTTAGATATTTAGCAGCAACTGCTACATCATTAAATACGCAATAACCATTGCCTTGATTTGAAAATGCATGATGAGAACCGCCAGCGGTATTACATGCAAGTTTGTTTTTTACAGCAAGCTTGGATGCAAGTACTGTGCCCCCTGTTGCAACAAACGACCTTCTTCGTACACTACTTACTAATGGAAAGCCAAGTTTTCTTATTTCCTCTTGAGTTAGAGATAAATTATTAATTTTATTTATATATTCTTCGCTGTGGACGTTTAACAAAGTTGATTTAGATACCTCGGTAGGTTGAAATATATTATGATCTTTTGCAATATTTTTTTTTTTTAGGATTTTAATTAATTCTCCAAATTTTTTTATTGGAAAACGATGATCATCTCCAATTTGAGCAACATAATCAGGATGATTTATAATTGGTACACTTTTCATCATAAAAGATATAAAGTGTCTTTATGAATATTTTTAAAAAATTAACAATACTCTCATTATTTTTTTTTGTATTTCAATGTGTATACGTTGATAATGAAATTTCAAAATCACAGGAAAAAGAGAAGAAAATTTTAGAAAAATATCTTGGAAAAAAAAGCAACTCCTTAAAAAAACAATTTGGGAATCCTGAAAAAATTACTTTTGAATCTCCATATAAAATTTATATTTATAAAAAAAGCCAATTAATTGTTAAATGTGAAAGGAGATTTTATATTAACCCAAAAAAAGATGTTATTGAAAAGTTTGATAGTCAAAATTGCATTAATAAGTGATAAACAAAATTTATTTAGATACTGTTGATAATATTGCAAAAAAAATTATTCGTTTAAAAGAAAAAAAAAGGAAAGTTTTTTGCTTGATTGCTGGGTCTCAAGGCTCTGGTAAAACAACTCTCTCTTTAAAAATAAAAAAAAAATTACAAAATAAAAAACTTAAAGTGCTTGTTCTATCTATTGACAATTTTTATTCTAGCAAAAAAATTAGGAACAAGTTATCCAAGAAGATCTCTGAATTATTTTTAACTAGAGGTGTTCCAGGAACACATAATCTAAAATTTTTAAAAAAAACTTTAAAAATATTTAAATCTAATAAAAAAATAAAATATAAATTGCCTTACTTTTCTAAAGGGCATGATGATATTTTAAATTCAAAATCTTTAAATTTAACATTTCCATATGATGTTTTTATTTTAGAGGGTTGGTGCATTGGATATCGAGGATCAACACAAAATAAGTTAAAAAAACCAATTAACAATTTAGAAAGAAAATTTGATAAAAATTTTAAATGGAGAAATTATGTTAATAAAATGAGTAAAAAATATGAAGTTTCTATATATAAATATTCAAATTTTTCAGTTTTTTTAAAAATTCCGTCTTTCAAGCACGTTTTTCGTTGGCGAAAAAAACAAGAGAAGCAAATAGAAAAAAAATTAAGAATGAATAATAAAGAGTTAAAAAATTTTATAAGTTTTTATGAAAGAATAACAGTAGACCTACTCAAAAATTATAAAAAATATTTTGATAGTTTTGTCACAATAGATTCAAAGCATAACTTTGGACCTTTGAGGCTTATAAAGTAATAGTTTTATGAAAAAAAAAGTAAAAATATTGGATGATGATCGTAATGAGATAGAAATTGATGTTAAATCATTTTTTAACCATATCATGAAATATCACTCAAAAGGAGAAACTATACATGAAGAAAGAGGCTATTATTTTACTGTTAACGACAAATTTAGAAAAAAAATCAAACAACTACTTGATTTAAAGTAATAAAAAATATAAAACACGCCTTGTCGATTTGAAGCAGCTTGCGGACTAAGATACAGCTAAAGCGTACCTCCCAAAAGCTTAGATAATCATTGAGACTAAATGAATAACTAAGGAGTAAAAATGACAACAGAAAGTACAAATCCAGAGACTATAGGTCTTCACGGTGGAACATTCAGACGTGATGAAAGTCAAACGTCAGTTGCAGTTCCTATACATCAAACTACATCTTATCAATTTAATTCAGCAGAGCATGCTGCTAATTTATTTGGATTGAAAGAGTTTGGTAATATTTATACCAGAATAATGAATCCGACGACAAATACGTTGGAGGAAAGGGTTGCAGCATTAGAAGGCGGGGTCGCTGGGTTATGTGTAAGTTCAGGCCAAGCAGCATCAGCGTTTGTAGTCCAAAATCTATGTAGTGCAGGAGATAATATCGTAGCATCAACAGATTTATATGGAGGAACAGTTAATCTATTTTCCAACACTCTTAAATCTATGGGAGTTGAAGTAAGGTATGCGGATCCTTCAGATCCTAAAAACTTTGAAAAATTAATAGATGATAAAACTCGTTTATTTTACGCAGAAGTTTTACCCAATCCATCTTTAAGAGTATTTCCAATAAAAGAGGTAGCGGACATTGGTAGACCACATGGAATTCCTTTAATTGTGGACAATACTGCTTGTCCAGTAATTTGTAAGCCAATTGAACACGGGGCAGCTATTGTAATGCACTCACTCACAAAGTTCATTGGTGGACACGGAAATAGTATTGGTGGAATTATAGTAGATTCTGGAAATTTTGATTGGTCAGTGAACAAAGAAAGACAACCAAATATTTGGCAACCTGATCCATCATATCATGGCGCGGTTTGGGGCGATGCAGTTCCACAACTAACAGGAGCTAATATCCCATACATTATTAGAGCTCGAGTAGTTTTACTTAGAGACCTTGGTTCAGCAATTAGCCCATTTAATGCTTTTCAAATTATTCAAGGTTTAGAAACTGTAGCTTTAAGAATGAAACAACATTGTGAAAACGCAGAAAAAGTAAAAAAGTTTTTACAAAAGCATTCAAAGGTAGACAAAGTTATTTATTCTACGCTTCATGATGGCGAAATTGGCGATAGAGCTAAAAGATACTTGAAAGGTGGATATGGAGCCTTAATGGGAATCGAGTTAAAAGGTGGATTAGAGGCTGGTAAAAAATTTATTGATAGCCTCAAAATGTTATACCACGTCGCAAATATTGGTGACGCGAGATCATTAGCAATTCATCCTGCTAGTACGACACACTCTCAATTAAATGATAAAGATATGGCAGCTGCAGGTGTCACACCTGGTTACGTGCGATTATCAATCGGCATTGAACATTCCGACGATATTATTGCTGATATAGATCAGGCGTTAAACGCGTAAATTTGATTATTTCTAAAAAGGCCGTAATATTACTTACGGCCTTTTTATATGAATAAAAGTAATTTAGCAGTTATAGTTGGTGGAACAGGAGCAATAGGAAATGCTATAGCCGATCAGTTTAAACAAATTGGATTTTCAGATATAATAAAATTTGGAACCAAAACATCACCAGCAATTGATTTTAATGATGAGAATTCTATTTTAGAATCAGCTGAATATATTAAGAAAAAAAACAAACCTATTTCAATTTTTTTTGATGCAACTGGAATTTTGCATCATAACAATTGCATGCCAGAAAAAACTTTAAAAAATATTGAATTTGAATTCGCTAAGAAAAATTTTTTAATAAACGCAATAGGTCCGGCACTTTTGATTAAATATTTTGCTCCGATGTTAGATAAAGATGAAAAATCTGTTTTCGCATCATTATCTGCCAAGGTGGGTTCTATAAGTGATAATGGTTATGGAGGTTGGTATTCTTATCGTGCTTCTAAGGCTGCTTTAAATCAATTGATCAAAACTTCATCAATAGAAATGAAAGTAAAAAATAAAAAAGCAATTTTTATTGCTTTACATCCTGGGACCGTAAAATCAGAATTATCAAAACCTTTTCAAAAAATAAATCTCAAAATTCAAAGTCCAGAGGAATCTGCCAAGCATTTAGTTAAAATTATAAATTCTATTGATCAATCTCAAACTGGAAAATTTTTTAATTGGGATGGATCCGAGATAACTTGGTAAATTATTGTGATTTTGAGATTAATACTAATAATAGTTTCATTACTAATTCCTTTGGATAGTTTTGCAGAAAACCGTCTTGGACTTAAAGATCTAAAAGAATTAATAGATTTAGGTTATAATAAAAAAGACACATACGCAGACGATTACTCTAAATCTAAAGCATATTGGTTTAAATTAGAAGAGCACTTAGAAATTAAACCAAAATATCTTGCTTTACTCTCTCAAAAGATGACAATTAACGGAAAAGAAACTATTACTCAGCACATCTATAATAGTAAGCATCATTTTTTTGGAGATAAAAAATCAAAATGTATTGGAAAGAAAGGGCTTGCTGTTGGTCCTTTAAATTTGAAAAAATGTGAATTTTTAAAACCAAAAGTAATTGATGATACTCAATTAATTAAAAGCACATTTGCAAATATGGCACTTGATCATTGCAATGAAACAAAGACTAAAAATCTAAAGACAGAGGATGGAAAAATATTAAATATTAAAGATAAAAAAAAATGCTCTATAAAATTTATTAATTTTTCAAAATATGAATTTACTAAAGTTTTAAAAGAAGTTGGTAAAAGCGAGGACAAGCCAAAAAAACAAAAAATAAAGTCTAGTAAAAATCTAGACTTAGAAAAATTTAAAAAACAATGTAGGGAGTTGGGTTTTAAACCACGAACCGAAAAATTTGGAGAGTGTGTTTTAAGGTTACTTGAAGCATCTAATTAATTATTTTCAATATAATTTTTTAATTCAGAATACTCTTCACATTTACAATTACTTAATTTAGACAAAAGAATGTTAGCCTTGTCTTTTCTCTTTGTATCTACATAAAGCTCTCCTAAATACTCTAGTGCGCCATTATGTTTAGGATCAATATTGAGGGCTTTTTTATAAAAAGTTTCTGCTTTTACAAGATCACCACTTTTTCTGAGTGCGAAAGCATATTCATTTAATATATCAGGATCTTTTTGATATTTTTTCTTTTCTAATATTTTTTCTAAGACTGTGACGGCTTTAGAATAATCTTCTTTTTTAATCAATTTTATAGCATTTTTATATGCTCTAGGTTTTACAATAGTATTATCATCATCACTACCTGCCGCAAAAACATCTAGCGACAAAAATAACATTAAAAATAAAGTTAAAAAAGTTTTCATATACGTATATTTATATTAAAAAATAATCATGGAAAGTATTTATAAGTCAGATGTTGTAATAGTTGGATCTGGTATATCTGGTTTAATGACTGCTGTGTCACTTTATCCAAGAAAAGTAACACTCGTTACAAAAAGAAAATTAGGTGAGATGTCATCTAGTGCATGGGCGCAAGGTGGAATAGCTGCTGCGGTAACAAAACATGATAGCCCACAAAAACATTTTGAAGATACCATCAAAGCAAGTTCAGGCTTAAGCAATGAGAGTGCTGTAAAAGTAATTACTGAAGAAGCTTTAGATGTAGTTAAATTTTTAGAGAAAATTGGAGTTAATTTTGATAAAAATGGTAGTGAATTTTCATTATCAAAAGAAGCTGCTCACTCTTATAGAAGAGTACTTAAAATTAATGGAGATCAGTCAGGTAAATTCTTAGTGGATTATTTAATTTCGTACGCAAAACAACAAGGACACATTACTTTTGTTGAAGACGTTTCAATAGATCATATTATTCAAAAAGAAAATCAGTGTCTTGGTATAATGGGGCACATACATAAAAATGAGGTAATAGATAATTTTGTTTTTTTTCAATCTCCAAACGTAATTTTAGCAACTGGTGGTTTAGGAAGCATTTATGCTCATACAACAAATCCAAGAGATGTTTATGGCGAAGCAATTGCAATGGCTGCAAAAGCTAACGCTGAACTGGTAGATTTAGAATTTGTTCAATTCCATCCAACTGCGTTGGATATTGGTTTAGATCCAGCTCCCCTTTTAACAGAGGCAATAAGAGGCGAGGGCGCATTTATAGTAGACGAAAATAATAAAAGATTTTTATTTGAGGATGATCCTTTAGGAGAAATGGCACCAAGAGATGTTGTATCAAGATCAATTCATAAACATAAATTAAAAGGACACTCAACTTTTTTAGACTGTAGACACGTTAAAATTAATTTTGAGAGAATGTTTCCAACAGCATCTCAATATTTAAAGCAGGCCTCGATTAGTCCTTCTAAAGATTTTATTCCAATTATACCAGCTGCTCATTATCATATGGGCGGGATTAAAGTAGATATAAATGGCAGGACTAGTGTTGATGGTTTGTGGGCATGTGGTGAATGCAGCTCAACCGGTGCGCATGGAGCCAATCGTTTAGCAAGTAACTCACTTTTAGAAGCATTTGTTTTTTCAAAAAGAATTGCAGATACAATAAATTCGGAACCTCCAAAGAAAGGCCATAAATTATTAAATATTGAGAATTATATTCCTAAAGAAAAAACAATAAGTAAAATAAGAGCAAAAAAATATATTTGGCAATTACGTTCGGCTATGAATAAGTTTGTTGGAGTAGATAGAAATAAACTAACACTAGATCAAGCATTTATAGAATTTTTTAGAATAGAAAGAGAGACGAAAAGTTTATCAGCAAAACTAAAAGACATGTTGTTAGTCTCAAAATTAATAACCTTTGCTGCCATGCATAGAAAAGAAAGTCGTGGAACACATTTTAGATCAGATTACCCAACTAAGAACAATAAATTACTCAAAAGAAACGTGTTTATACAAAATGATTTATATGAATACCTCAATAACAAATTTGAAAAGGTAATATAATTTAATGAATAGAATAGTTTATCTTAATGGAGAATATGTTGAGGAGACTAAAGCTAAAGTTTCTATTTTTGATAGAGCGTTGTTATTCAGTGATGCGTTATATGAAGTGACCTCAGTCTTGGATGGAAAGCTAATAGATTTCGATAATCATATGAAAAGATTAGATCGCTCTATGTCTGAACTAAAATATCCTAGAATGTTAAATCATGATGAAATTAAGATTCTTCACAAGGAACTTGTAAAAAAAAATAATTTAAATGAAGGTACAGTATATCTTCAGGTATCAAGAGGCGTCGCCGAAAGAAGTTTTGATTTCCCAGATTCTGAGAATGATTTTACTGTAACGGCTTTTACTCAAGAAAAAGATTTGATTAACAATAAAAGTGCTCTCGAAGGGATTAGTGTAATGACTATAGAAGACAACAGGTGGGGAAGATGTGATATTAAAACAGTTCAATTACTCTATCCATCCTTTGCTAAATTCTGTGCTTCTCAAGAGGGATTTGATGATGCCTGGATGGTAAGAAATGGTAACGTGACAGAAGGCACATCAAATAATGCATGGATAATAAGAAACGGAACGGTGATAACAAGACAAGCTGATAATTTAATACTTAAAGGCATTACCAGAGAAGCAGTAGCTGAATGTGCAAAAGAATTAAATTACAAAATTGATTTTAAAAACTTTACTATCAGTGAAGCGCAAAGCGCATCTGAGGCATTTATAACTAGCGCAACTACATTTGTTACACCTGTCATAAAAATCAATAATGCTAAGATTTCTGACGGTAGCCCAGGTAAATTCACTAAATTATTAAGGGAAAAGTATATAGAAAAAGCTAGGAAAATAGCCATTTAAAAATCCTATAGACTCCTTTTGCGGGAAATAACATAATTTTAATTTAAATAAATTGCGAATACCCTTATTGCTTAATTGTGTGCTTGAGTTTGCTCACTTCTTGTCCCCTGTTAGTTAAATTTAAGCACACCTAAATCATACTTTTGCTGCAACCCTACTATTACAATTTTAGATATCTAATTTTTGTAAACCTGATCGGATCGATTAACGCTTTAGACATTTGGTTTATTATCTAAAAAGCGCATAACAATAATTTAAAAAGGAGAAAAAAATGAAAAAAATAAGTCACTACTTATCTTTTGCACTTTTAGCCTTGATATTTCTAGTTGAACCAAGTTTTTCAGCAGAAAGTAAAGTTGGAGCTGAAACACAATATGTTTTCAATACTTTACTATTCTTAGTTTGTGGTTTTCTAGTTATGTTTATGGCGCCAGGTTTTGCAATGTTAGAATCTGGGATGGTATCATCCAAAAGTGTTGCATCAATTGCAACGAAAAATATTGGGTTGTTTGCAATAGCTGGAATTATGTTCTGGCTTGGAGGATACAACCTTGCTTATGGTATACCTGAAGGTGGTTATATTGGGTCATTTGTTCCATGGAGCGATGGTTCGAAACTTGATACTGGGTATTCAGACGGATCAGATTGGTTCTTCCAAATGGTTTTCTGTGCAACTACCGTTTCAATAGTTTCAGGAGCATTAGCAGAGAGAATTAAAATTTGGCCATTTTTTATATTCGCAGCAATTTTAACAGGTTTAATTTATCCAATCCAAATGGGCTGGCAGTGGGGCGGAGGCTGGTTAGCAGCCGCAGGCTTCTCAGATTTCGCAGGATCAACTTTAGTTCATGCAACTGGTGCTGCAGCTGCTTTAGCTGGAGCGATAGTCCTTGGACCAAGATTAGGTAGATTCGCATCTAAGACAGATAAACCAATGCCAGGATTTGCAAATTCATCAATACCGTTAGTAACGATTGGTGTTTTTATATTATGGTTTGGATGGTTTGGATTTAACGGCGGATCACAACTTGCACTTGGTACGGTTGATGATGCAACCGCAATAGCTAAGATTTTTATTAATACAAATTTAGCTGCTTGTGGAGGTGTTATCGCTAACGCATTAATTACAAGGTTTTTAACAGGTAAGACAGATGTCATTATGATGTTAAACGGTTGTCTAGGTGGATTAGTAGCAATCACTGCTGAACCTCTTGCGCCAACACCAGGTATTGCAATAATTATTGGAGCAATTGGTGGAGCGATTGTTGTGTTAGGAAGTAAGTTACTTATCAAATTAAAAATTGATGATGTTGTAGGCGCAATACCAGTCCACGGATTTGCTGGAATTTGGGGTACGCTTGCAGTTCCTTTAACAAATGCCGATACGAACTTTGGTGCACAATTCCTTGGTGTAATAAGTATCCTGGTATTTGTTTTTGCTGTTTCTTTTATCGTATGGAAAGTAATGGCTTTAACATTTGGAATTAGAATCAGTAAGGAAGCTGAACAAAAAGGTACAGACGTCGCCGAGATCGGTGTCACAGCTTACGCTA
>CABZEY010000006.1 GCA_902524955.1 uncultured Pelagibacteraceae bacterium
AGACCCTTTGAATGCGAAAGTGATTTTGACAGTTATGGCTAAGAATATGAAAATGATGGATAAGAAAAATTCAGCAAAATATGACGCAAATTTAAAAAAAGCTAATGCAAAGATAGATGGTTTAGTTTCTGAAATTAATAAGGATATTAATAAAAATGCGAAATACGTAGTTTTTCATGATGCGTATCAATATTTCGAAAAACGTTTCGGTCTAAAAACACTTGGCGCTTTGACTGTAAATACAGATGTACTTCCAGGTGCAGAGCAATTGAAACATATAAGAAAAGTTATTAAAAAAGAAAACGCAAAATGTATATTTTCAGAGCCACAATTTAATCCAAAAATAATTAAGGCAATCGCAAAAGATACAAATATTAAAACTGGTGTATTAGACCCTCTTGGTGCAGATCTTAAAAATAATAAGGATCTTTATTTTAAATTATTAAATAATTTATCTAATTCACTTAGAAAGTGTTAATTTTTTCTCGCGCTCGCTTGCGGTCTTTAATTGGCCGCAAGCTCCTAAAATATCATCTCCTCTAGATTTTCTCAAAGTAACAATATGACCATTGTTCTTTACAATATTGATGAATTTAGAAGTTTGTTCACTTGAGGAGGTTTTGTATTTTACTCCTGGCCACGGATTAAATTGAATTAAATTTAACTTACACGGAAATTTCGACATAATTTTTGAAAGTTGTTTTGCACACTCCTCACTATCATTAACATCTTTAAGCAAAACATATTCAATAAATATTTTTTCTTTGTTTTCTATCGCGTATTCTTTGCAATGATTAATTACATCCTCAATATTATATTTTTTATTTATTGGCATAATTGAGTCTCTAATTTTGTTATTAGGTGCATGCAAAGATAGAGCAAGATAAGTACCAATTTCTTTAGCTGCTTTTTTTATATTAGGAGATATACCTGATGTTGAAATAGTAATTCTTTTATTTGAAAAATTTAAACCATTAATATCTTTTAAAATTTCAACAGATTTTTTTATATTCTCAAAATTGTAAAAAGGTTCTCCCATACCCATATAAACAATATTATTAATTTTTTTTCCTTTATCCCATTCTTTGAGCTCGTCTTTTGCAATCAAAATTTGATTTATAATCTCATGTGCTGATAAATTTTTTACCAATGGTTGAATGCCTGTATGACAGAATTTGCAATTTAAAGTACAACCCACCTGTGAAGATATGCATAAAGTTGCGTGATTATCAGATGGAATATAAACAGTTTCAATTAAATTTTTATCATTTAATTCTAATAACCACTTGATAGTGCCATCGTTTGATATTTGTTTACTTTTAATCTTCGGTCTTTCAAAGTTAATTTCTTTTTTAAGTTTTTTTAATATTTCTTCTGGTAAATTTGAAAAAAGATTTAAGTCGAAATATCCTTTTTGATAATAAAATTTCCATACTTGATTAGACCGCATTGATATATTTTTTTTATCTAGATTTAAAAAAATATTGGAAAAAGTATTTTTAAGATCTATGTAGTTAAGATCAGCAAAATTAAGCATTTTAAATCAAATTTAGAAAATTTTATTTATCGCGTAATAAGTAGCGCCAACTAAAATAACTGCAAACATTACACTTTGTATCCAGAAATTTAATAATTTTATGAACGGGGCTTTAGTGAATCTTTTCCACGGTATAAAGTAGTATGCAATCAAAGTAACTAAAATAAAAAATAATATAACTTCAGAGAGTGTAATTATCATTTTTGATATTTATCTTTCCATTCTGAGTATGGCATACCATAAACATGTTCTCTTGAATCTGGGTCAGATATATCGATACCCTTTTTACTAGCTTCTTCTCTAAACCACTTTGAAAGACAATTTCTACAAAAACCAGCTAGATTCATCAGATCTATATTTTGAACATCTTTTCTATCTCTAAGATGGTTGATAAGTCTTTCCAAAGTTTTTGATTGTATTTCTTTTTTTGTAGCTTCATCCATAAAAATAATTATAAGAACCTCAAATGAAACTAACAGGTTCTTATAAAATTCCAACAGATAAACAGACCGTTTGGGAGGCTTTAAATAATCCCGAAATACTTCAAAAGTGTATTCCTGGGTGCGAAGAATTTAAAAAAAACTCTGATACTAGTTTTACTGCTACAGCAACTAACAAGATTGGACCATTTAATGCAAGTTTTACAGGGGATGTTGAGTTGCAGGACTTAAATCCACCAAACAGCTATACTCTGGTTGGGCAAGGAAATTCACCAGTGGGTTTTGCGTCAGGTGAAGCAAAAGTTACTTTAACTGAAGAGGGTGGGCAGACAGTCCTAACCTATAACGTTGAAGCAAACGTCGGTGGTAAAATAGCCCAAGTAGGTAGTAGATTAATTGATATGACTGCAAAAAAAATGGCAGATATTTTTTTTGGAAAATTTAGTGATGAAGTTTCTCCAGCAGGTTCAGTTGCTTCAAGTCAAAGCAGTTCAGCTTCAGCTCCAAGGTTAAATAAAAAAATAATTTATGCAGTTGCAGCATTAGTTTCTTTATCCTTAATTTTATTAGCTATTTTTTAATCAACTTATAATTGAATTATTGTGCCGCACTTGTTTTTTGCTCTTTATGTGAGAGAATATCAATGAGGGGAAGTAAAATAATGGCAAAAATTGCACTTAAAGTTAACGGTAATAAAATTGAAAAAGAGGTTGCCGACAACACTTTGTTAGTTTCTTTTATTAGAGAAAACTTAAATTTAACAGGAACACATGTAGGATGTGACACTAGTCAATGTGGATCTTGTGTAGTTCATGTAGACGGCAAATCCGTTAAAAGTTGTACAATGTTGGCTGCTGATGCAAATGGTGCTGATATTACGACTATAGAGGGTTTAGAAAAAGGAGGAAAATTACATCCTGTTCAAGAATCGTTTAAAAAACATCACGGATTGCAGTGTGGCTACTGTACTCCCGGAATGGTCATGAGTTCAATTGACTTATTGAAAACTCATAAGAATCCTAGTGATGAAGAAATAAGAAAAGGTTTAGAAGGTAACATTTGTCGTTGCACAGGTTATCAAAATATTGTTGCTTCAGTTAAAGGCGCAATAGGAAAAGTTTAATAATTAACAATAAAAAAGGAGAAAAAAAAATGGCAAGCATGATAGGGTCTAAAGTTGAAAGAAAAGAAGATAAAAAGTTTTTAACAGGTAAAGGTCGATATACAGCAGATATAAATTTACATAATCAGTTACACGCTGTGTTTATTAGATCACCTCATGCAAGAGCTAAGATAAAAGGTATTGATACATCAAAAGCTAAAAAGGCAGCAGGTGTTGTAGATGTATTAACAGGCAAAGATATGCAAGACGACAAAATTGGTGGTCTTATTGCTGGATGGAAAATAGTAAGTAAAGATGGAACGGATATGAAATGTCCTGCACATCCTCCACTAGCAACAGACTCTGTTAATTATGTTGGTGATCACATTGCATTAGTTGTAGCTGAAACTCTCCAAGAAGCTAAAGATGCGGCAGATTTAGTAAAAGTTGATTACAAAGTTTTAAAAGCTGTAGCAAGTACAGCTGAAGCAATGAATTCAGATGTTATTCACGAGGGTATTGAAAAGAATTTATGTTTTGATTGGGAGCTAGGTGATAAGGCAAAGACTGATGAAGCTTTTTCTAGTGCAGAAAAAGTTGTAGAGATGGATATTCTTAATAATCGTTTAGTACCGAACGCTATGGAACCAAGAGCTTCAATTGGTGATTATAATTCTTCTTCTGAGGAACTTACTTTATATACTACAAGTCAAAATCCTCATTTATCTAGATTAGTCATGTCAGCATTTAATGCTGTACATCCTGAACACAAGTTTAGAGTTATTGCACCAGATGTTGGCGGAGGGTTTGGATCAAAAATTTATCCTTATTCAGAAGATGTAATAATGGCATGGGCAGCAAAAAGATTACAAAGACCAGTAAAATGGGTTTGTGAAAGAACAGAGTCATTTTTATCTGACTGCCACGGCAGAGATCACATTACAAAATGTTCAGTTGCATTGAAAAATGATGGAACTGTTACTGGTCTAAAAGTTGATACAATTGCAAATCTTGGTGGATATGCATCACTATTTGCTACAGTCACACCAACTTATTTATATGGTCCATTAGTTCTTGGTCTTTATAATATTCCAACAGCTTACTGTAACGTAAAAGCTGTATATACAAACACCGCACCTGTGGATGCGTATCGTGGCGCAGGTCGTCCAGAAGCAACTTATTTAATTGAGAGAATTATGGATAAGGCTGCAAAAGAATTAGGTATGGACAGAGCTGAATTTAGAAAGAAAAATTTTATAAAACAATTCCCTCACCAGCAGTGTTTGGTTCATAATATCGATTCAGGTGATTATGATGCACACTTTGATAAAGCTTTAAATTTAGCTGATTATTCAGGTTTCGAGAAAAGAAAAGCAGAGTCTGCTGCAAAAGGAAAACTGAGAGGTATTGGTTTTTCAACATACATTGAAGCTTGTGGTATCGCTCCATCAGCTGCAGTTATGTCTCTTGGTGCAGGCGTAGGACTTTGGGAATCTGCAGAAATTAGATTTAATCCAACTGGGAATATTTCGGTATTTACAGGAACACACAGCCATGGACAAAGTCATGATACTACATTTGCACAAATCGTAGCTGACAAATTAGGTGTTCCAATGGAAAACATTGAGTTAGTACATGGTGATACAGATAAAGGTCCATTTGGAATGGGTACTTACGGATCGAGATCGCTTGCTGTTGGTGGAACTGCAATTGCCAAAGCTTGTGATAAAATTGTCGAGAAGGGTAAAGCTGTAGCTGCAAATATGCTTGAAGCTAAGGCAGATGAAATTGAATTTAAAGATGGAGAGTTTATCGTTCCAAATACAAATAAGAAAAAAACGATCGGTGAAATAGCATTTGCATGTTACTTACCAGGTACTTATGGTGAAATTAAATCACCACTACCAGAAGGCATGGAGCCGGGATTAAAAGAAACAGCATTCTACGATCCAGTTAACTTTTCTTTTCCAGCAGGTTCGCATATTTGTGAAGTTGAAGTTGATCCAACGACTGGTGAAACTAAAGTTGACACCTACACTTGTGTTGATGATTTTGGAAATTTAATCAATCCAATGATTGTTGAAGGACAAATTCATGGTGGATTAGCTCAAGGAATTGGTCAAGCTTTATATGAAAATGCATATTATGATGAAACCGGTCAATTAGTGACAGCATCTTATATGGACTATTGCATGCCAAGAGCGGATAATTTTCCAGAGTTTAGAATTGATTATACTTGTACACCAGCAACATCAAATCCTTTAGGTGTTAAGGGTTGTGGTGAAGCAGGTGCAATAGCATCACCACCAGCAGTAATGAATGCTGTAGTTGATGCAATTGGTACTGAAGTAACAATGCCAGCAACTGCTGAGAAAGTTTGGAAAGCACTTAAAGAGAAAAGTAAATCAGCTAAAAAAGCTGCATAGTTTCAAAAGGGGGGACAATGAAACAATTTAATTTTCACGAAGCAAAGAGTGTGAAAGAAGCGGTCAAAGCTGCATCTAAAAATTCTGCTTTTTTATCAGGTGGACAAACTTTAATTCCATCGATGAAACTTAGATTATCAAGTTTTAGCGATGTGATTAATGTAAAAAATATCAAAGATCTACAAGGGATAAAAGTAAGTGGAAAGTCAGTTAAGATTGGTGCTGCAACAAAGCATGCTGAGGTTGCTTCATCCAAAGATGTAAAGAAGGCAATTCCAGCATTAGCAGCTTTGGCGGGCGGTATTGGTGATATGCAAGTTAGAAATAAAGGAACGCTTGGTGGTTCAATAGCAAATAATGACCCAAGCGCATGTTACCCATCTGCATGTATCGCTTTAAACGCGGTGATTCATACATCAAACAGAAAGATCGATGCAGAAAAGTTTTTCAAAGGAATGTTTGAAACAGCTTTAAAAAAAGATGAATTAGTTACAGCTGTCGAATTTACTATTCCTGAAAAATCTGCGTATATAAAAATACCTAACCCGGCATCTCGTTATGCGCTTGTGGGAGTATTTTTAGCTAAATATAAGAAAGAAACAATTTGTGCGGTTACAGGTGCACAACCGGTAGTTTTTAGATCGAAAGAAATTGAAAAAGCTTTAAATAATAATTTTGATCCAAATTCATTGAATGATTTAAACCTAAAATCAAATGAAATGAATGCTGATATTCATGCATCAGCTGAATATAGAGCTAGTCTAGTCGTAACTGCAGCACAAAAAGCAGTTATTAATTGTAAATAATTTAAATTTTTTAAAATTTTCTGATAAGGTATTGAAATGATCAATACCTTTGACGAAAAAATTCTTGATGAAGCTCAACAATGGATTGAGCAAAAAAAAACAGTTATTTTAGCTACAGTAATTCAGACATGGGGATCTTCTCCAAGACCAATTGGCAGTTTAATGATTGTAAATGATTCTGGCGATTTTTCTGGTTCAGTATCAGGTGGTTGCGTAGAAGGGGAGGTAGTAAGGCAATGTATGGATTTAATAAAAGATAAAGATAAATTTAAAAAAATTGAGTTTAAGGTGTCTGATGAAAGTGCATGGAATGTTGGATTAGCCTGTGGTGGCGAGATAGCGATTTTTTTAGAAAAATTTTCTGATGCAGCTTAATATTTTACAAGAAATTATTAATCTTAAAAATTCGAAAAAAGAATTTTCTGTTATCACAGATACAAAAACTTCTAAAACATATATTTTTTTTGCTAATAAACCAATAGATATTAATCTTAAAAGTTTTGAAACCGAAATTAACAAATTATATAATTCCAGAAAAGATGGAATGATAAAAGATAGTGATTTATTCATTAAGCATTACCATCGCCCCATTAAAGTTGTAATAGTTGGTGCTGTTCATATTTCTCAATATTTTGTTGAATATGCAAAGCCATTAAATCTTGATATTAATATTATTGATCCTAGAGGGTATTTTGCATCTGAAAAAAGATTCCCAAACGTTAGAATTATAAATTTATGGCCACAAGAAGCATTTCAACATTGTCCACTTGATGATAAAACCGCTTTAATTGCATTAACACATGATCCTAAAATTGATGATCCAGCAATTCATGAAGCTTTAAAATTGAAATGTTTTTACATTGGTGCTTTAGGTAGTAAAAAGACACATGAAAATAGATGTAAAAGATTGATGGAGAATGGTTTTAAAGAAGATGATATTAAAAAAATATTTGGACCGATTGGAATTAAATTTGGTGGTAGATCAGCACCAGAGATTGCATTGTCAATAATTTTTCAGTTAATGACCGAAATTTACAAAAAGTGATTTCAGCCATATTATTATCAGCAGGTTTATCTAAGAGATTTAAAAATGGAAATAAATTAATCCATAAGTTTTATCGGAGAGAAATTCTTCTTCACTCACTTAAAAATATATTAAAAAGTAAAATAGACGAAATTTTGATTATCACTGGGAAAGATCATAATAAAATTAAAAAGATACTACCAAAAAATAAAAAAATTAAAGTTATAAAGAACCTTAAGTACAAAAACGGTTTATCTTCTTCCATCAAATCAGGAATTAAAAATATAAATTATAATTCTAAAGGGTTTTTTATTTGTTTAGGAGATATGCCGTTTTTTACAAACAATTCTTATAATAAAATGATTAAATATTTTAACAAATCAAGCAAATATCCCCTTGTTCCTTTTTTTAAAGATCAAATGAGAAATCCAGTGCTATTCCCTATGCGTTTTTTAAAAAAATTAAATACAATTAAAGGAGATGTAGGTGCAAAAAAAATAATCATTAAAAATAAATATAATAAAATTAAGTTTTCAAAATCTAAAATTTTTTGTGATATTGATACGTTAGATGATATTAAAAATTTTAATTAAGGGGAACTTGATTTAACGCACCTTTGCATTTGATATTTTGGTTTGCATTTGGGTGATCTAGCTCAATATTAATAATAGTTTTTTTTATAATTTCTTTTTTTTCTTCGTTATTTAAGTCAATATTTTTAAGTAAAAATATTGCATTGTTTGTAATGTAATTTTTTGTAAAATAGTTTGTTGGTTTTTTTGAAAATAGCATCCCATAACCATATTTATTAACAAAAATTCTATTTCTTATGATATTACAATCTCTGTTTCTTATTTTAATCTCTTTTTGGCTATATCTTCTTTGATCCGCACGTGCATATAAATCAATAATAAACAGTTGCATTTCTTCATCAAAAGTAAAATCCATTTTAATTTGATCTAATCGAACTCTAAAGGTATCAGTTTCGTTCATGTATCTAGATATTTGTAAATTAATTGCATCACGATAAGCTTTTAATAAAAAATCAAATTTAGTAACAGGAGTTGCCTTGAGGTTTGCAATTACATTAGCTTTTAACTCTGTTACAGTTAAAAAAATTATGAATATTAAGATAGTTTTCTTCATATGAAATTAAACTTTTTTATATACTCCCCAAGTTTATCAGGTTGATCCAATGTTATAGTTTGGAAATTTAGTTTTTTAGCAGCCATGGTGTTTTCCGGACGGTCATCTACAAATAGTGTTTTTTTTGGGTTACAGTTAAATTTTGAAATACATAGTTTGTAAATTTCAGGATCGGGTTTTTTCATACCCACTTTTCCAGAAATTATCATATCATCAAATTCTTTAACAAAATCATAGTTTGATGCAAAAATATCAAATTGATCTCCAGGAAAATTGCTTAAAATATAAATTGGTATATTTTTCTTTTTAAGTTCTAATGCTATTTTTATATTTTGATCATAAACTCCTACAATCATTTCTTGAAATCGTCCATAAAATGCATTGATAGCTTCTCTAAATTCAGGATATTCCTTTATTTTTTTTTCAGTAGCTGGTCGGGTATCATAAACAATATCTTGATTGATATGCCATTCCCATGTGCAGATATTTTTAAAAAAAAAATTAATTTTTTCTTCTGATTTCAAAATATTTTTAAAAGGATTTTTAGGATCAAATTTTACTAAAACTTTTCCAAGATCAAAAATTACTTTCTCAATTTTCATTTAATTTATTTTAGGAGCTACAAATACTAAAAAAGTTGCAAATGCGGCAACAATTATAATAAATACAAAAGGATCAATATCTTTCATGCTAAATCTATCGCGTGTTTTTTTAAAGTTTCTAAATTTATTATTTCTAATGTTTTTTTATTCGTACTTTTTAAAAAAATTTTACAAGGATGACCAGCTGCAACTGCTCTTTTAAACCATATAGCACATACACACCAGCAATCTCCATCTTTTAATCCATCAAAATTATACTCTGGTTTAGGAGTTATAAGATCATTCCCATTTTCTTTACAAAAATTTAAAAAATCATCATTGACTTTTGCACATACAGTATGCGTTCCAACATCATTTTCATCTGTATTACAACAACCGTCTCTATACCATCCAGTTAAAGGGTCCAAAGAGCAAGTTTCTAGTTTCTCGCCAAGAACATTTTGCTGATCTTTAGTCATGGAAAATATTTGTTGTTTTTTGATCAAGTTGAATATTCATCGAAAAAGACCTTCTTTCACCGTCTACATGAAATGGATAGGCAGTGTGCATCAGATAATTTGGAAAAAGTATTATATCTCCAACTTTAGGAACATGGTTATAAATACTTTCACAGAGAAAATTTTTTGAACCACTAATAAAGTCTATTGTTCCATTTGTTTTAATTTGTTTTTTACTTTTACTTAAATTTTTAGGCACTTTTAGATATCCAACTGCTGACAAGTGTCCATCGTGATAATGTATCGGATTATATTCATTTTTATACTGTCTAACTATCCAAAAATTTAAAATTTTTACTTTTTGAACTTTTTTATTTGTCACTTTATGAATAAAAAATTTTACTTCTTTTTCAATAATCTTATGTAAAAATTTTTGTATAAATTCTTTTGGTAATTGAAATTCCTGTTTTACTTGTCCAACAAGCTGTTTTGAATAATTTAATTTTTTATAAAGTGACTTCTTTTTTAGGACTCTTTCAACTTCTGTATTAATTTTCTTAATAACCCGGTTCGATAGTTTAAACCTACCTATTTTTGGTCCAAATGGTGAAATTACTTTCATTATAGCTTTGTCGGATTTGGTTGGCCTTTGTAAACTTCTTCAGGATCAAAGGATTTTTCTTTCTCCTCAAATTTTAACTCAATATTACTGATATCTCTATCAAGTGGGATCGATCTATAAAAGCAAGAATAATATCCCACGTGACAACTTGCGCCATCACCAATATCTACAGAGATCCAAACAGAATCTTGATCGTCATCAATACGAATAAACTTAACTTTTTGTACCCATCCGCTTGTTTCTCCTTTGTGCCAAACAGAATTTCTTGATCTACTAAAATAATGTGCCTCTCTTGTTTCTATTGTTTTTTTAAAGGCTTCTTCATTCATGAAACCATGCATTAGTATTTCGCCAGTTTTGAAATCAGTGGTGATCACTGGAATAAGCCCTTTTTCGTCAAACTTGGGGCATAATTCTTTACCCTCTTCAACCTGTTCTATTGATATTCTTTTTTTAAACATTGTAATAAGTGTATCTATAGTTGTATATTAGAATAATCAAATTTAATTAATAGGGAATTAATGACAAATAAAAATGTAGCAGAATTTAAAGCAAAATTATTGGAAAAAGTAAGCAAAGATGAAGCCCAAAAAGCTATCCAAATAATCTTAAAATATATCGGAGAAAATCCAAATCGTGAGGGTTTATTAGAAACACCCAAAAGAGTAATCAAGGCTTTCGATCAATATTTTTCTGGTTATTCGGAAAACCCGCAAGAATATTTAGAGAAGACATTTGGAGATGTTGAAGGCTATGACGATATGGTTATTCAAAAAAATATATCAATTCAAAGTCATTGTGAACATCACATGGCTCCAATAATAGGAATAGCACATGTTGCTTATATACCATCTGAAAAAGTTGTGGGCTTAAGTAAACTTGCAAGAGTAGTAGAGGCTTATGCAAGAAGGTTGCAAACGCAAGAAAGATTAACCATGCAGATTGCAAATGCAATTAACAAAGGTTTAAAAGCACAGGGCACTGCGGTAAGCATAGATGCAACACACCAATGTATGACAACAAGAGGTGTCATGAAAGAAAATGCTACAACAGTGACTAACTATTTCACTGGCTCTTTTAGAGATAGTCAAAACCTACAGCAAAGATTTCTAACATATATTAATCAAAAAAAATAATGGTCAATATTCCTAAAGAGCATAATTCTTTGAAAAAAGTTTATGTAGATACAACTAACATTGCAACTCAAATAGACAGTCCTAAAGTTTATTATAAAATTAAACCTGAAATTGGTTATGTGATTTGTGGATATTGTAATATTTGTTTTGTTTTGAAAGAAGATGCAGATTTGGATACTGATAGAGTTTATTTTTATGATGAAAGAATGAGTAAACTTGAAGAAAAATTAAATTCAGAAGAAAGGAGAATATAATGGCCTTTAAAGCTATTATGATAAATAAAGACGGAGAAAATTTTACAAGAGAAGTTAAAGAAATTGATCAGTCATTTTTAAAACATGGAAATGTGTTAGTGAAAATTGATTATTCGTCGTTAAATTATAAAGATGGAATGATTTTAAAAAATGGTGGTAGTTTAGTAAAAGAATATCCGCACATTCCAGGTATAGATTTTTCTGGAACAGTTGAAGAAAGTGATTCCAAAAAATTTTCAAAAGGTGACAAGGTTATTTTAACTGGTTGGAGGGTTGGTGAAATTTATTATGGCGGGTATTCTCAGTACGCAAAAGTGCAAGATGATTTTTTAGTAAAAATGCCTTCTGACTTGGACAGTAAAAAAGCTATGATTTTAGGTACCGCTGGACTTACAGCACTTATGTGTGTTCTTGCCATACAAGCTAGAGAAACAATTTTATTAGGTGATCCAATTAAAGATGTTTTGGTTACTGGCGCCTCTGGTGGTGTTGGTAGTGTTGCAGTTTTAGCATTAAGCAAACTTGGGTATAATGTTTCAGCAGTAACAGGAAAAAAGGACAAAGCGGATTTTTTAAAATCTCTTGGTGCAAAGACTATTGTGAATAGAGATGACATGGATCAAGATGCAAGACCAATTGACAAAGGTCTATATGATGGCGTCGTTGATACAACTGGTGGAAAAATTTTATCCAAGGCTCTTTCTCATACAAGACCAAACGGTATAGTTGCAGCGTGTGGACTTGCCAGTAGTTATAAACTCGAGACTACGGTAATGCCTTTTATTATTAGAGGAGTTAAGTTATGGGGAATAGACTCAGTAACTGCCCCAGCAAAAAGAAGAGAATTTTTATGGTCTCAAGCAAATACTTATATTGATTTTTCAAAATTATCTGAAGGCGTACAAGAATGGGGATTAAATGACTTAGTAAACAACTCATCAAAAATTTTGAAAGGTGAAGTTTCTGGAAGAGTTGTTGTAAATGTTAATAAATAATTATGGACTGGGACAAGCTTAAAATATTTCATGCAGTTACTCAAGCAGGAAGCTTTACAAAAGCTGGTGAAGTACTAAATCTAAGCCAGTCAGCAATTAGTAGACAAATACAATCTTTAGAATATGAATTAAAATGTAGTTTATTCCAAAGGCACGCAAGAGGCCTTTCGTTAACGGAGAACGGTGAGACACTTTATAAAACTGCAAATGAGGTAATATCCAAAATAAAAGAGGTTGAAACTGATTTAGTTGAAAGAAAAGATAAACCAAGCGGCAAGTTAATTATCACAACCGTTGTAGGGTTTGGTGGAATCTGGTTAACACCAAGAATTAAAGAATTTAGAGATAAAAATCCTGATATTGAGGTCGAGCTAGTTGTAACAAATGATGAACTTGATTTAAGTATGAGAGAAGCTGATATTGCTATATGGATGAGACAGCCCAAGCAGTTAAATTATATACAAAAAAAGTTAGTAGATATTAATTATCATATCTATGGGTCATCTAAGTATATCGCAAAAAAAGGTGCACCAAAAACTTCAAAAGATTTAGATAAACACGATTTAATTACCTATGGAAAAGGATCTCCCTCTCCATTGTCAGAAAAAGAGTGGATTTTAAAACTTGGAACTAAACAGAAAAGAAAACCAATTATGAAAGTTAATAATATTTACTCATTAATGTTAGCTGTAGATGCTGGAGCGGGGTTAGCGGCGCTTCCGGATTACATGGTTGGAGACAATAAAGGATTAGTGAGAGTATTGCCTGAAATTGAAGGACCAAAATATGAAGCTCACTTCGTTTACCCTCAATCTTTAAAAAATGTAGCTAGAGTTAAAGCATTCAGAGACTTTATTTTTAATAAAGTTGCTGAGTGGAATTTTTAATTATCTTCTTCTTTTTTTAGCTTTTCTTCTACTCGTTTTTCTTTTTGCTGGCTTCCTTTTCCTAGATGAAGAAATTTTTTTTCTTTTTCTTAATTTAGCTTCCCATTCTTTTAGCTTACCTTTTCTAGCTTTTAGATTTGCCTGACGTTCTTTATAATCCGCCATAATGTTCGCTTGAAAAGCTGGTAATCTAAAATGTGCTAAAATTAGTAAGAAGAAATAAATTGATATAACAAATATTCCTTGATGACCCAGTGTTCCCATTTTTATACTCCCTTTTTAGTTAAAGCTTGAATTTTTATATTTGCACCCTCTTCGATTGATATGCTTTCACCAACAACATCACCTTCAAAGTTGCATCCTGCATTAATCTTAACTCTTTTAGCTGCAAGTGAACCATTAATTTTTCCATTAACCTCAATTTCATTAGCATTGATGTCACCATTAATTATTGCTGTATCTGATAAATTTACTTTGTTTGCAACAATATTGCCGTCAAATTTACAGCCAAGAATTATATCATCTTTTTCTGTAATCTTACCTTTTAACTCAACATCGGAAAGTAAAAGTGAGTTAGATGAAGACATAATGTAAGTTTAAATATTATTTATCTTCTTCTTTGGCAGTTCCAAAGAAGCCACCACCAGATTTTTTGTTTTCTTCTTCGTCTTTAACTAACTTAATTTTTGATTTTTGGAAATCTTCGTCGGACATTTCTGCAATTGTTCCACTTATTTTTCCACCTAAAGCAATTTCTAAATCTTTATATCGAATTTCACCTTTTGCTACACCAGAGGATGATACTGATAAAGTTCCGGCAACTTCTAAGTTTCCATCATAATTACCTTCTATGTCAGCTGTCTCAACAGCGGTTTCGCCGTCTACACCGCCACCATTTTTCACACTAATTTTTCCAGCAGCCACTTTTCCAGTGTGCTTACCGTTAACTATAACCTCGTTTGGAGCGTTAATTTCTCCATTAACTGCAACTCCTGATCCAATGTGGATATTACCCTCTTTTGTACCATCTAATGTTGAAGTTCTAGAAGAAGTAGATCTTGTAAAAGGACTACTGCCACCTTGATTATTATTTTCGTCGTCAAAAATTGCCATGTTTAATTCCTTTATTTCCTTTACTATATAAAACAACATATTGCTAGAATCTAGTGAATTAATGCATTAAAATTGGTTTTTTTTGAATGATTTACCTTTTTGCAGGTCTCATTATAGGTTTTTTTGTGGCTTTGCCCGTAGGAGCCTCAGCTGTTATGTGTATAAGCAGATCGCTCCAATACGGATTTTTAGCTGGATTATATACTGGTTTTGGAGTTGCTTTGGCTGATTTAGCGTATGGAATACTCGCAGTTTTTGGACTGTTTGCAATTTCTGGAGAAACTTTAGAAAGTCAACCCGTATTACGTTTGGCAGGAGCTTTTTGTATTATGTTTCTTGGTTTAAGAATGATGTCTAAAATTGAAGTTTCTACTAATAAAAATATTGATC
The DNA here is from genome assembly GCA_902524955.1 of uncultured Pelagibacteraceae bacterium. Classification (GTDB taxonomy): domain Bacteria; phylum Pseudomonadota; class Alphaproteobacteria; order Pelagibacterales; family Pelagibacteraceae; genus HIMB114. The sequence continues at coordinate 14,918 of CABZEY010000006.1, forward strand.
ATGAAACAGTGATCAAAGATATTATTACAGGTTTTTTAGTTACAATTAGCAATCCGTTGACCATAATAGCATTTATTGCTGCTATTTCTTATGTGAATTATTTAATGGAACAAATAAATTATCTAGGATCATTTCTGATTGTCCTAGGTATTTTTATCGGTTCATTTACCTGGTGGTTAATATTATGTTCATTTTCAATAAAATTTAAAGAACGATTAACCCCAAAGTTAATGCGAAAAATTAATTTAATTTCTGGCGGATTAATTTTTATTTTTGGTATATTACTTGTTATAAGTATTAAAGGAATTTAATGTTACAATATATTTTATCGTTTATAGTCTTAATTTCTATCGTTGTATTTATTCACGAGTATGGACATTATTATTTTGCTAAAAAATATAAAGTAGGTGTTACAGATTTTTCTATAGGGTTTGGAAAAGAATTATTTGGATTTAATGATAAGGATGGTACTAGGTGGAAAATTTGCGCCATACCGCTTGGTGGATACGTAAAATTTTTTGGCGATAGTAATTCGGCATCTCAACCTACCAGCTTATCAAAAATTAATGAGGATGATCATTCAAAACTTTTAACAACCAAACCCCTGTATCAAAGGGCAATTATCGTATCGGCAGGACCAATTGCTAATTTTATTTTAGCAATTTTTATTTTTGCAATTATTTTTATGACTGTAGGAAAAGATATTACAATACCAGTCATATCTGAAGTTAAAGATAATTCCCCTGCTCAAGAAGCAGGTTTAAAAAGCAAGGATCAAATAATATTTATCGATGACAAAAAAATTGAAAGTATTAATGATGTGGCTTTATTTATTACAACTAGTAAAAATAATAGTGTTAAAATTGACGTTTTAAGAGATCAAAAAGAATTGTCATTTTCTGTAATTCCAGAAAAAAAAATGACCAAAGACAACTTTGGTAATAATATAGAAAGAAAATTAATAGGTATAAAAATCGCCCCCTTGCGAGGAAAATTGAACAGAGAAAAAATGGGACCAGCCAAGGCTTTGATTTTATCAATGAAAGAAACTTATAACACTATAGCAATGACATTATCTTATATTGGTAGAATGATTTCAGGACAAGAAAGTGCTGATCAGCTAGGTGGTCCTATCAAAATTGCCCAAATATCTGGCAAAGTTGCTGAACATGGATTGGTACCATTTTTATCTATCATGGCTTACATTTCCATAAGTTTAGGATTAATAAACCTTTTCCCAATACCATTACTTGATGGCGGTCATTTGTTTTTTTATTTAATTGAGTTTATTAGAGGCAAACCATTAAGCGAAAATGTTCAAATTTACTTTTATAAATTTGGAATGGCAGTACTTTTTACTTTAATGTTTTTTGCGACCTTTAATGATCTTAAAAGTTTAGGATTGTTCTAAATTTTAGTTATTTTAAAACTTTGGGTTGAAAACTGTGGTTAAATATCCCCCCAAACTGAATTTTCGTTGATTTTATTGAGTTTTTGCAGGACAGTTAATTATTAACGATTCGAAAGGACCAAAATGAACAAAAAACAGCTTGTTGCTAAAATTTCTAGCACTTTAAACTTAAGTAAAGCTGATGCCGAAAGAACATTTGATAGCATAACTAATATTATTTTAGATGCATTGAAAAATGATGACGCGGTTAAAATTGCAGGTTTTGGCACTTACAAAGTAGCGAAAAGAAAAGCAAGACAAGGTAGAAATCCAAGAACTGGTGAAACTATTCAAATCTCAGCTTCTCAAAAAGTTAAGTTTTTGCCTGCAAAAGCTTTAAAAGACATGTTCAATAAATAGTCTTTCAAAACAGCCTTATTTTTCAACAAAAATAAGGCTGTTTTAAAATAATAATCACTTTATTCATTGAAATATAAATCTTTCTGAATATTGTTAATTTTAAAGATTTGAAAGGAATTTAAATGTTTTCAAAAAAATTAGCAGACAAATTAGATGAATATCATTTATTAAAACATCCTTTTTACCAAGCATGGAATGAAGGAAAATTAAACAGAGAAATTATTAAAGATTATGCTGAGCAGTACTACCAGCACGTTAAAGCATTTCCAAGATATATTAGCGCAACACATTCATTATGCGATGATATAGAAAAAAGAAAAGTTTTGTTAGAAAATTTACAAGAAGAAGAAGATAAAGACAACGATCATCCAAGACTTTGGAAACAATTCGCATTAGCTTTGGGTGCAGATGAAAAGGAAATTGAAACTAAGGATCAAGATAGTTACACAAAAGACATGATTGATAATTTTTTCAAACAAGCAAGATCAAGTTATGCAGAAGGTCTTGGATCTTTTTATACTTATGAAAGGCAAGTTCCTGAAGTTGCCGATGTAAAAATTTCAGGATTAAAATTGCATTATGAAGTTAATACAAAAGAAGGCCTACAGTTTTTTGAAGTTCACAAGGATGCTGATGTTATCCATAGAGCAGAATGCGAAAAGCTTTTAGATGAACTTTCTCCAGAAGATCAAAAAAAAGCGGAGCGAGCAGCTCTAACTACAGCAAAGTTTATGTGGAATTTTTTATCAGGTGTAGCTCTAAAACATAAGCTACCACTTGAATGTGCAGCATAAACTGAAGTTAACGTATATTATTATATTATTTTAGAAGTGATAAAATTGTTATACAATGAGTAAACCTAATACAAAACCTACAAGTGCATATTTTTCTTCCGGACCATGTAAAAAAAGACCAGGATGGGATACTTCAAAATTTGATTTTGAAACTTTAGGTAGATCACATCGTGCCAAATTAGCAAAAGTAAAATTGATTGAAGTAATTGAAAAATCAAAAGAAATTCTGAAATTGCCCAAAGATTATCATGTAGGAATAATAGCAGCATCAGACACTGGCGCTGTTGAAGCAGCGATGTGGAATTTACTTGGACCCAATGGTGTGGAGGTTCTTGCGTGGGAAAGTTTTGGATTAGATTGGGCAAAAACTATCACTGATCAATTAAAGATTAATGGTGCAAATATTCATAAAGCTGATTACGGAAAATTACCTAATTTAGCAAAAATTGATTTTTCAAAGGATGTTTTGTTCAATTGGAATGGAACTACGTCCGGTGTGAGAGTTCCAAATGCTAATTGGATACCAGAAGATAGAGAGGGATTAATCATATGCGATGCTACATCTGCAGTCTTTGCAATGAACATTGAATTTGAGAAGCTTGATGTTATTACCTGGTCATGGCAGAAAGTTTTAGGGGGAGAGGCAGCTCATGGAATGATCGCTTTATCTCCAAAAGCAGTGGAAAGATTAGAAAAATATACCCCAAGTTGGCCATTACCAAAAATTTATAGATTAACTAAGAAAGGAAAATTTGCAGTGGATATTTTTAAAGGCGCAACCATTAATACACCTTCGATGTTATGTGTAGAAGATGCTTTAGATGCATTAGCATGGGTTGAGTCAATAGGTGGTTTAAGTAGTGCAATTAAAAGATCAGAAAATAACCTTGAGGCTATAAAACATTGGGTAAAAAATAGTCATTGGATTGATTTTTTATGTGAGGACTATGATAATTTATCATCCACAAGTATTTGCCTGAAAATTAAAGATAAAGCATTCTTAAATTTAAGTGATGATATGCAAAAATCGAAAATTAAAGAGATCAATACTATTCTGGAAAAGGAAAATGTTGCTTATGATATAAATTCATATCGAACAGCACCACCTGGCTTTAGAATTTGGGGAGGATCTACTGTGGAAACTTCAGATATTGAAAACTTATTACCTTGGTTAGACTGGTCATATACGATAGTTAATGGTTAATGTATAAAGTTTTAATTGCAGATAAGTTAAGTGAAGAAGCTGTAAAGATTTTTAAGGATAATGGCATAGAAACAGTTGTAAAAACTGGCTTAAGTGAGGATGAGTTAATTAAAGAGCTCGAAACATGTGATGGTTTAGTAGTTAGATCGGCAACTAAACCTAATAAAAAAATAATTGAAAAATCTAAAAGATTAAAGGTTATAGGTAGAGCTGGTATAGGTGTAGACAACATTGATCTTGATGCAGCAACCAATAATGGAAAGGTTGTCATGAATACACCCTTTGGGAACTCTATAACTACAGCTGAACATGCAATTACTTTGTTATTATCTACAGCAAGACAGATACCTTACGCAGACAAAACATCACATGAAGGGAAATGGGAAAAATCTTCAATTAAAGGCGTTGAAGTTACAGGAAAAATACTTGGAGTAATTGGTTGTGGAAATATCGGGTCTATTGTAGTTGATCGAGCATTAGGTCTTAAGTTTAAAGTTATTGTATTTGATCCTTTTTTACAAAATGAAAAAGCTAAAGAAATGGGTGTTGAAAAAGTTGAGTTAAAGGATTTATTTGAACGATCAGATTTTATTACAATACACACTCCTTTAACTGAAAAGACAAAAAACATTATTGATAGCGATGCATTCAAGATTATGAAAAAGGGAGTTCGAATAGTTAATTGTGCTAGAGGCGGATTAATTGACGAGGAGGCACTTAAAAAAAATCTAGAAAGTGGGCATGTTGCCAGTGCTGCGTTAGACGTTTTTGTCAACGAACCACCAAAAAATAGTCCATTAATTGGTACTAAAAATCTAATAATGACACCTCATTTAGGAGCCTCAACTACTGAAGCTCAAGAAAAAGTTGCACTTCAAGTTGCAGAACAAATATCGGATTATTTAAAAACAGGTGCAATTACTAATGCAGTGAATACATTTTCTTTGACTGCATCGGAATACAATACGGTTCAACCTTATCTTAAATTATCAGAGCAACTTGGAGGATTTGCAGGCCAGCTTACTGAAAATGCTATTAAAAAAATCATTGTTGAATTTGAGGGAGCAATTTCAAAAATTAATACTCAACCTTTAATTCAAACCATTATTTGTTTTCTATTAAAAAAAAATTTTGACGGTATAAATGTAATAAATTCTGTGTCTGTCGCTAAAACGAAGTCAATACAAATTACAACAATTAAACATGAGAACGCTGGTGAGTATCAATCAAGCGTTACACTCACAATTGAAACAGAAAAGCAAACTAGATCAGTTTCAGGCACGTTGTTTGGAGGTAAGCCTAGGATAGTGAATGTTAAAGGGATTAAAATTGAAGCGGAGTTATCCAAATACAATTTATATATAAGCAATGAGGACAAACCTGGATTTATAAGTAATTTATCAAAAATATTATCTGACAACAAAATCAACATAGCAACTTTTAATCTTGGAAGAAAAAAATCTGGTGGAGAAGCAATTGCGTTAATTTCTACAGATAATGAAATCAAAGATAATGTGATTGATCAGATAAAAAAAATTCCATTAGTAATTCAGGTAAAACCCTTAACTTTTAATGAATCATAAATTATTTACTTTAGTTGCAAAAGAGAGTTTCAGTGAAGATGAAGTAAAAAATTTTTGCAAAAATAATTTTGATTTGTCAATTAAGGAATCAAAAGTTCTAGCTGAAAATGCTGTTCAACTAACTATATCTAAATATGATATTATTAAATCGCCAGATATCGAAGAGACACTTGATTTAAAAAAAGTTGATTTTTGTGTACAAGAAAAAACAGATACACAATTTAAGGTTTTATTATGCGATATGGACGCGACTATAATTGCAAATGAAACGCTAGACGATCTTGTTAAATTAACTGGAGTTAAGACAAACATTGACGAAACTAGTAAATTAGCAATGGAAGGAAAAATAGATTTAAAAACAACACTTAAAAATAGAGTTCAATTATTAAAAGGTCATCCAAAAAGTTTAATAGAAGAAGTTAAAAATGGAATTTTATTTAATCCTGGCGGAGAAACAATGGTACGAACGCTTAACAGCCATGGTTTAATTAGTAACTTAGTTACGGGTGGTTTTGAGCCGATATCAACTTACGTCGGTGAAAAACTTGGATTTCACAATGTTATTAGTAATCAGTTTGTTTTCGATAAGAATAACTGTTTTACAGGAGAATATCATTTAGTTAATGGAGAAAAAAATTCAAAATATAAATTTATGGAAAAATTATCAGAGGAAAAGAATTTAGATTTTTCTGAGATGGTATCAATTGGGGATGGGTCTAATGATCTTGAAATGTTAAAAAATTCAGGTCTAGGTGTAGGTTATTATGCTCATGATATCGTAAAAAAGAGTATTTTAACTCAAATAAAGTTTACAGATTTAAAAACAATTCTTTTTTTTCTTGGTATAAAAGAAAGTGAATTTTCAAAATAACAAAATTTAAATTTGAAACAATGTCTTTAAAAATTGCAGTAGTTTACTCTCATCACAAATTAGGTGATTTGATATGGCAATTACCTTATTTAAAATCAATAAGTAAAAACTTCAATCTTCCCATAACTCTTATAACGAGACCTAAAACACAGGCCAAAGATATTTTAAAAGATAATAATTATATCCGGGAAGTTTTCTATTGCGAGTTTAGAAAAAAACTTTGGTATTTTGTTGAAATTTTTAATTTGTATCGTTTTTTTAAAAAAGAAAAATTTAGTCATTTATTTATATTAGATAAAATTTCTAGACCAGCTATAGCAGCTAAATTAGCTGATATTAAGAATATAATTGGTCCTGGAATCAAAAACCAAAAAAAATGGTTAACAAATAAAAACTTTTTAAGTAATGAAGATTATCAAAATTTAGATTACTCAGATCAATCAAAAAAAATATTAGAAATAAATAATTATAAAGTTTTTGAAACTATACCTTCACTCACTATAAAAGAAGATACTTTGATTAATATAGAACCAAAAATAGATAATAGCGCTCAAGGCATAGTTACATTTGGTGTAGACTCTTTCGAAATATTTAAAATGTGGTTTGAAGAAAATTTTGCTGAATTAGCTAATAAATTAATCGATGCTAACTTAGCAAAAAAAATTTACTTAATAGCGAGTCCTCAAAATCAGAATGTAGTTAACAAAATAATACATTTATCTGGTAAAAATAATTTTTTCGATTGCTCATCTTTAAATTTACTTCAAGTAATTAAAGTAATTAAATATTCAAATTACTTTGTTGGCAATAATTCAGGTCCTCTTAACTTAGCTTCTGCTTTGGGAGTAAAAGCATTTGGCTTAATTGCAAATGACAGAGTAAGTGAATTAAAAAACAGTAATATAAAACCTATTCTTCCACAAAATTATAGAAATGAGATAAACCGCGAAAGAGAGGGTATGAAAAAATTAGATGTAGAAACGGTTTTTGATCAAATTAAAGAAAATATTAACTAGATATTTTTTACAAATTCGTAAACATTTTTAACATGATCTTTTACTTTAATATTATTCCAAATTTTAATAATTTTTTGATTTTTACCAATTAAAATTGTTGTTCTCTTCACACCCATAAACTTTTTACCATACATTGACTTTTCACCCCATGCCCCAAGTATTTTTATGATTTGTAATTTTTCATCTGATAAAAGATCAAATGGAAATTTAAATTTTTTTTTAAATTTTAAATGACTATCTATACTATCTTTAGATAACCCAAATATTTGAACATTTAACTTTTTAAACTTACTGTAGTAATTTGCAAATTCAACAGATTCAGTTGTGCAGCCAGGAGTATTATCTTTCGGATATACGTATATTATTAAGTTTTTTTTAACCTCTTTTTTTAATTGAAAGTTATTACCATTAGTTGATGGAAGTTTAAAATCTTGAATTTTTTTATTTTCTTTAATCATTTTTATAAAAAATTATAATGAATATAATATGAAATTAAAAACTTCGAAACAGCTTGTTCAAGAAGCTATGGATAAAATAAAAACTATTTCTCCATCTGACTTAAAAGATTTACAGAAAAAAAAACCAGATTTAATTTTAATTGATATTAGGGATATAAGAGAATTGAAGAAAACTGGAAAAATTTTGGGAGCAAAACATATGCCGAGAGGAATGTTAGAGTTCTGGCTAGATCCAGAAAGTCCATATTATAAAAAGGAAATCGCTCCTGAAAAAACAAAGGTTTTATATTGCGCTTCTAACTGGCGAAGTGCTTTGGCCACAAAATCAATTCAGGACATGGGTTTTGATAATGTCTGTCATGTTCTGGGTGGATTTCAAGCAATTAAAGATGAAGGTTTTGAAATCGAGAGTATTGAATAATTATTTTTTAGCCTCGCGGTAAACAAATTCGAGTCTATCTTGACCAAAAAACATTTTAGATCCTACAATAAAAGTTGGAGCTCCAAATACACCTTTCTTGTATGCTGCAGTGGTTCTATTTTTAAGGTCATCTTTAATTTTCTGATTATTAATTTTCTCTAAAAATTTTGAAGGATTAATGTCTAAATTTTTTAAAAATTTTTCTAATATTTTATTATCATTGAGATTTAAAGAGTCTACCCAGGCAGCTTTAAAAAAACTTTCAGTATAATTTTTTAAGAACCCTTCTTTCTCTGCTACTATTGCTCCCCTCATTATATTGATTGTTTTTAAGGGAAAATATCTGTTAAACTGAAATTTAATTTTGTACCAATCAGCACAAATTTTTAAATCTTTTATCATGTGTTTCGCTCTAGATGGATTTAAACCAGGCGCTGTAATATTTGCCAATTGATGAATACCACCCAACAAAATTGGCATATAAGTTACACTAAACTTATTGTTTTTTTCAAATAATTTTATCTGTTCATGTGCCAAATATGAATAGGGGCTACTAATATCAAAATAAAATTCTATTTTTTTCATAGATCATGTAACCTAAATTTTCGTGCAATTATTAATCTCAAAATTAAATACAAAAATAATCCTATCGGTCCACTAAAATAAGTTAAAATTAAAGGAAAAAAAACTATATACTTATGAATATTATATTTAATGGCATCATTAGCTATCCAAACTCCTAAAAACAAACTAATGGTCAGAAAATGTATCCAAAAAATTAAAACAAAAAGTGTGTTATCCATTAATACCATTAAATGATCTAATCCTAAGTAAAGTTTGAAATTATTTAAAAAATCTAACGGGTTTTGTTTTAATCCGCTCAATAAACCAGACGAGTCTTTTTGTGTAACATTATTTAAAGAGTCTGAGGGATATATTTGTTCCAATGCTAAGAAACCATAGGTGAAAGCTAGAATTGCTGGAATAAAAAGATTATTTACTAATGCTTGAGTAATTTTTGATCTTGGTGCAAAAATAATCAACAACCACAAGGGGATAACCCCAATATTTGCTAGCTGGTAAATTGTTCCCAAAGTAAATAAATCTTTGATCGATTCAATCATATGTTATTCTGTTAGTTTATATATGAATCAAGCTAAATCAATCTATGATAATCTAGAAACAGTTGATGAAATTAAGGAATTAGCTTTAAAGTATCTCGATAAATATCAACCTTCAAGAAAAAGTTTGCAAATTTATCTCTTCAGAAAGGTAATTGATACACAAAGTAACTCAATTGAAAAAAGTGAAATACTTAAAAAAATTGAGATTGTACTGAATGATCTTGAAGAAAAAGGTATTTTGAATGATAGTCTTTATTCAGAAATAAAATCTAAAAATTTTTTAAAACGTGGGTATTCATTAAATAAAATTAAACAACATTTATCACAAAAAGGAATTTCAGGTGAATTATTAAAACAAACAATAGAAAAGATACAAAATGATGAAACTAATCCTGATTTTTATTCTGCAATAAGAATTTGTAAAAAAAGACGGATTGGACCTTATAGACCTGATGCCAACAAAGAAATTTTTTATAAGAAAGACATGGGAGTTTTAGCCAGATCAGGGTTCAGTTACGATCTTGCCAAAGAGATTTTGGCTTTAGATTCAAGGCAATTAAGAATGTATGAAAAAAAACTTTAATTTTTTTTTTGTTTTTCTTTATTTTCATTTTTAACTAATTCATTAATTTTTTTTTGCATAGTTTGTCTTACTATACTGAATACCAATATCCCAAAAATTGATACACAAATTACAATAGTTAAAATAGTTTTGATCATTAAATACTAGAGTTCCTTCTAACCAAAAGCGATGGATTTTTAAAACCTTTTTTTCCATATAATATTTTTTTATTTTGAAAGGTTCTGATTATTGCTCCCGCACTTTCTGCAATTGCATGACCTGCAGCATAATCCCATTCTCTTGCTCTAGGCTTAGCAGAATATAAATCAAATTCTGAAGTAGCAATCATACAAAACTTTAAAGAACTTCTCATACTTACAAACTTTTTTATTTTATATTTTTTTATTATATTTTTAATTCTTTTTGAGGGTAAAGTTGAATTTGTCAGTGCAATCTTTTCACGGTTTAATTTTTTTGAACAATTTAGTTTAATTTTTTTAAATTTATTAAAAATTTCATAAGCTTTACCTTTTCCATATGCATAAAATAATCTCTTTTTTTTAGGGGCATAAATTATACCTGCAAGGGGTCTTTGATTAATTATTAAACCAACGTTAATTGTATACTCCGAACCTCCTTTAATATAAGAGCTTGTTCCATCAATAGGATCAATTAGCCAAAATGTTTTCCTTTTTTTTATCTTAGATTTTTTTATGGTTTCCTCAGAAACAATTTCAATAGTTGGTGATATTTTTTTTAAAAAATTTTGTAACATTTTATCTACTTCTAGATCGCCATTAGTTACAGGAGTTTTGTCATCTTTAGTAAAAACCTTTAGTTTTTTTGAGTATTTTATAGATACAGCTCCCGCTTTGTAAATTATAGGTATTAATTTTTTAATTAGATTTTCTGCGTTAATTTTTTTCATTATATTTCTCTAATGTAATATTTTGAATATTGATTGTTTTTTTTCCAACATTCTGGAAATTAACTGTAACTTTGTCATCTACGATTGATTGCACTTGTCCAATACCCCACTCTTTTTTTGATGGATTTACTACAAAGTCGCCAGGATCAAAGTCATATACACGCATTTTAAAATATAAATATCGTGATATACCGATGTTATGAGTTTAGCAACGTCTGACATTGTTAAAAATAATATTTTAGGATTTGACAAAGATAAATCCAAGACGAAAGTAGTAGTAGCAATGTCAGGAGGGGTTGATTCTTCAGTAGTAGCGGCATTATTAAAGATCCAAGGCTATGATGTTGTAGGTATTACACTGCAGTTATTTGATTATGGTAAAATTGGAAAATCCAAAGGTACTTGTTGTGCAGGAAAAGATATTTATGATGCAAAAAAGGTTTGCGATCAACTTGATATAAAACACGAAGTTTTTAATTATGAATCAATTTTTAAAGAAGAGGTCATGACAAAATTTGCAGATAGTTATGTTAGAGGCGAAACTCCAGTTCCTTGTATTGATTGTAATCAAACAGTTAAATTTAGAGACCTTTTTAAATCTGCTAAAAAATTAAATGCTGATGCTTTAGCTACAGGGCATTATGTAAGAAGAATTTTTAATAATAATGCCAAGATGTATAGACCTGATGATATAAATCGAGATCAAAGTTATTTTTTATTCAATACTACTCAACAACAATTAGAATATTTAAGATTTCCATTAGGAAATATTTCTAAAGTTCTTACGAGAAATATAGCTAGAGATTTAAATTTACAGGTTGCTAATAAACCAGATAGCCAAGATATTTGTTTTGTACCAAATGGTAATTATAAAACTATAGTCGAAAAGCTGAAACCAGAGTCATTTATAGAGGGAAATATTACTGACACATCTGGTAAAATTATTGGTAAACATAAGGGCATAGCAAACTTCACAATTGGTCAAAGAAAAGGGATTAAAGTCGCATCATCTGAACCTTACTTTGTTATAAAAATTGATACAAAAAAAAATGAGATTATAGTCGGTTCAAGAGATGATCTTTTGGTTAAGCATATTTTTTTAAGAGATGTGAATTTATTATGTGAAAGTAATGAGTTAAAAGGTGAATTTTTAGTAAAGGTCAGATCGACTGGTGGTCTTCTACCCTGCAAAATATTAGAAAATGGAACAAAAGTTCTATTAGAAAAGGGAGAGGGCGGGGTATCTCCAGGTCAAGCATGCGTTTTTTATAAAAAAGACGATTTAGGAGTAAGAGTCTTTGGCGGAGGCTGGATAAAAAAGACCGAAAAATAAACTACTTCTTTTTGTTTTTTCTTCTGTTTCGTCTTCTCTTGGATCCTATTTTTCTTCGACCTCTATGTTTTTTTGGATAACCCATTTTAGTTTTATCAATTAAATTACAAGTTGTGTTTAGCAGAATTTTATTTTAATTACTACCAAATATGAGTTCATCTTTTGAAAAAAATAAAAATCTAGATTTTACGAGAGACGAAAAAATTTCAAAAAACAATATAGATTACTTTAATTTAAAAGAGGATAGGGCAAATGAGGAAAAGAAAGAAAAGTTTCAAAATTTCGTATTTGTATCAGTTGCAGCAATAGCTGTTATAGCTTTTGTAGCTATTATTTATTCATAAATACTTTATAATTTTATTATGATTACCGCCGAACTTTTTTTCGGTCTCATTACATATTATTTTATCATGTTTATGACGCCCGGACCTAATAATGCGATGTTAGCTATTTCAGGTATTAAATTTGGTTTTAAAAGATCCATACCACATATGATTGGTATTCCAATTGGACATACTATCCAAATAATTACAGTTTGTTTAGGACTTGGAACTTTGTTTCAAAAATTTCCTGAGATACAGTTTGTTTTAAAATTTGTTGGATGTGGTTATTTATTTTATCTTGCATTTAAAATGTTTGGTTCATTTAATTTTAAATCGCAAAAGAATAGAGGACGACCAATGAAAATTTATGAAGCTTTATTATTTCAATTTTTGAATCCAAAAGCATGGGTTGTTGCTTTAACTGTAGTTACAGTTTTTTTTCCAAATGAAGAAAATTTTGTAAAAGCAACTTTATTCGTTTCACTTTCTGCGCCATTAATGTGTTTTTTTTCAGTAATAACTTGGGCGGGTTTTGGTTCATCTATAAGGGTATTTATTTCAAATGAAAAAATAAAAAAATTTATAGAAGTATCGATGGCATTACTTTTGGCAGTGACCGCAGTGTTTATGTTAATATGATACAATTTTTTAAAGAAATTAAAATTAAAACAAATGGTCAAGAACTTATAGAGATAACAAGTAATATATTAGATATTGTTGAAAGCACCTCAATTAAGGAGGGTATTCTTAATTTAAGTATTTTACATACAAGCGCATCTTTACTTGTACAAGAAAATGCTGATTCAGATGTTAAAAAAGATTTATTAAATTTTTTTGATAGCACTGTACCGATGGATCCCAGCTTGTATATTCACAACATCGAGGGAAAAGATGATATGCCGGCTCATATCAAAACAGCCTTAACTAATACACACATCACGTTAAGTATAAGATCAAAAAAATTAATTTTAGGAACTTGGCAAGGTATTTACTTATTCGAACACAGATTAATTAACCAAAATAGAACTATTTTGGCACATATCATAGGAAATTAGTATTGACCAAATTCAATCATTCAAATAAAAGCACTGTTTATTACTATGGTAAAAAAACGAAAATCAAAAAGAGTTTCTAAAAGCAAAAGAAGAAACTCGTCTAAAAAGGGTTCTAAAGAAAATAGAATTTTAATTTATGGACTAGCAGCTGCCATAGCTTTGGCATTTATTGTAATGGCTTTTCCAGGCGGTAATCAAAAAAAAGATGTAAAAAGAGTAAGTCCAGCTAAAGAAGTTAAAGAAAATAAAGTTTCTGATATTAAGCAAACAAAAGAGGTTAAACTAAATCTTCCCAAAAAAACTAAAGCAATAAATACTCCTAGCTTTAATGAAAAAGCAGTTCAAATTAGATTTGCTGAAATAGATTATAATAGTAATAAAAAAATTTCGTTAAGAGAATACTTATATTATTTTAAAGACAAGGCAGTAGGAAAAAAGAAATTTAAATCTATAGATAAAAACAAAGATAGAAATATTACATACGACGAGTATTTAGCATCTAGAAAATAGTTTTAATTATCTGAATTGTCGCAATTTAATAAATTGACATTTAAGTCCGCCTAGTTCATTTTTAATTTATGAGCGCAAATTACATTAGTATTAATAACTCTCAAGTTCATAAAACATTATATGATTTTGTAAATTTAGAGGTATTACCTAATTTAAAAATATCAGAAAAAGAGTTTTGGAATGGTTTTATCGAAACTGCAAATGGGCTAGCTCAAGAAAATAGAGATCTATTACAAAAAAGAGATGAAATTCAGAAAAAATTAGATGATTGGTATAAATCAAAAAATAAAAAAATAAATTTCGAAGAATATAAAAAATTTCTATATGAAATAGGTTATCTTGTTGATGAGAAAGAGGATTTTAAGATTGAAACCTCAGATGTAGATGATGAGATTGCTAAAATTGCTGGACCTCAATTAGTTGTTCCCGTCGATAATGCAAGGTATGCAATTAATGCAGCAAATGCAAGATGGGGCAGTATGTATGATGCATTATATGGCTCAGATATTATTGATGATAAAAATGGTTGTGACAAATTAAAAGTTTATAATCCAAAACGTGGTGAAGAAGTTGTAAACAAAGGTAGAGAATTTTTAGATCAAAATTTTTCACTAGAAGATGCAAGTTGGAAAAATGTTAAAAGCTTTATTAAAAATAAAAGTGATTTAAAAATAATTCTTGAGGATAAAAAAGAAACACATCTGATAAATAAAAGACAATTTATTGGATATACAGGTAATAAAGAAAATCTTGATACTATTATACTAAAAAATAATAACCTTCACATAGAAATTAAAATTGATGCTAATCATCCTATTGGGAAATCAGATAAAGCAAATATATGTGATATTATAATTGAATCTGCCATTTCGACAATTATGGATTTAGAAGATTCTGTTGCTGCTGTTGACGCTGATGACAAAGTAAAATGTTATAGAAATTGGCTTGGCATTATGATGACCACTCTAGAGACTGAGATGAAAAAAAATGGAAAATCATTTGTAAGAAAATTAAATCCTGACAAAGTATATTATGATAAAGAGGAAAACAAAAAATATTTACATGGAAGATCTCTTTTACTTATAAGAAACGTGGGCCATTTGATGACCAGTTCAGCAATTATTCTTGATGATGGCTCTGAAATTCCTGAGGGTATTATGGATGCGTTTATAACTGTATTATGTGCAGTTCATGATTTTAAATTGAAAAAAAACTCTAGAAAAAATTCAGTTTACATCGTTAAACCTAAAATGCATGGTCCAGAGGAAGTCGCATTTACAGATAAAATATTCTGTAAAGTTGAAAATGTTTTAAAACTGGATCCAAATACAATTAAAATGGGTATAATGGATGAAGAGAGGAGAACTACTGTAAATTTAAAAGAGTGTATTCGTAATGCAAAAAAAAGAATTGTATTTATAAATACAGGTTTTCTAGATAGGACCGGTGATGAAATGCACACATCGTTTGAAGCTGGACCTATGATTTTTAAGGGAGAGATGAAAAAGTCAAGTTGGTTAAACACTTATGAGGATTGGAATGTGGATATAGGTTTAGAGTGTGGTTTCTCAGGAAAAGCCCAGATTGGAAAAGGAATGTGGGCGATGCCAGATAAAATGAAAGATATGATAGAGCAAAAAATTGGACATCCTAAGTCAGGCGCTAATTGTGCTTGGGTTCCATCACCAACTGCTGCCACGTTGCATTCAATGCATTATCATCAGGTCAATGTTTTCGATCAACAAAAAAAGTTAGTATCTAGAAAAAGAGCTAATTTAGATAATATATTAACAATTCCAATTGCAGACCGACCAAATTGGTCAATAGAAGATATTAGAAAAGAGATAGAAAATAATTGCCAAGGTATACTGGGCTATGTTGTGAGATGGATTGATCAAGGCGTTGGTTGTTCTAAAGTTCCAGACATTAATAACGTTGGTTTGATGGAGGACAGAGCAACATTAAGAATTTCTTCACAGCACATTGCTAATTGGTTACATCATGAAATTTGCACTAAAGAGCAAGTGATTGAAGCAATGAAAAAAATGGCTAAAGTTGTAGATGATCAGAATTCTAAAGATAAAAATTATGTAGCAATTAGTAATAATTTTGATAATTCAATTGCTTTTAAAGCTGCTTGTGAACTTGTATTTGAAGGTAAATTACAACCTTCTGGATATACAGAGCCCATATTGCATAAAAAAAGACTAGAAAAAAAATTAAGTAATTAAACTTTTCTCTTATGAAATTATTAATTTATTTGACTGTTTTTATATTTATTTTAATTCCTAAATCGTATTCTGAAAATATGATACCTTTAAAAACTTACTTAAAAAATAATAAAAATTTTAAAGACTTAAGTAGAACTATATATCTTTTAAAAAGATGTACTTCTTTACATTATTTTTTATCTAATAATGAGTTTACAAAAAAGGATAATAATGTTCGCATAAGATACGAAAAGGATTATAATTTTTTCTCTATAAGACTTTATAAAATTTTAAATATTGACAATACTGATTTTACTAAATTAAATAAAAAAGTTGATGATGAAATGATAAAATTTTCAAAAATATATTCTAATGATGGTAGAAAAAATTTATCTAAAACAGGGTCCTATTTTAAAAAAAGTTATATACTTGAAGATTTAAAGATATGCTCAAAAATTCAATAGAGTTGTAATTAAATATTTTATCGTAAAATATAAAAATATTTGCAATAAATATATTCAACTAATAGTTGTATTTTAACCAGATAATTATATTAGCTTAACTATGAAAAAAATTTTATATTTTTTTACCCATCATAATCATGAGCTGTGCGTTTCCCAACGGCATTTATGAGTAATGGAATATTTTCTATCGGTGCAACACAATCTCTAAACAAAGCTGCTATAACAACTGGCACTGATTATGTGATTAAAAAAGAGACAGGAAAAAATAAAATTGAGCATTTTTCCTCAAGAATGTTAAAAAAGATTGTACTCAAAAAAGCAATCTAAAAATTAATTGCAAATAAATATTCAAAATTTATAATATTTTATAATTAAATTTATGAAAAAAATATTAATTTTTGTTTTTCTATCAAGTGTTTTTACTCAGACATCTTATGCAGTTTCATTTAAAGATGCTAAATTAGCAGTTCAAAAAGCAAGAACTTGTTACCTATCATTACCTAGTAATTATAGGAGTGCAGTTAGCAAATCTTATTACGATGCAAGCAATTATTTGAGTGATGGTCGAAAATATTTAAATATGAAAGGTCAAGAAAGATTAGCATCTGCATTTTTTCGAAATGCCAAAGTCTATGCTGACCTGGTATTACAGGTTGGTAGGAATATGGGAAGCAGATCTTGCTAGAGTGAAATTTGATTAAAAAAAAATTTTTTTAACAATTATCTTTAACTCTTTCATTGTCTAATTATCTTTTTTAAGAGAGACGTGACAAAAAAGACATTATATTGTAAATAATTCAGTATTGGCGGGATAGCTCAGTTGGTTAGAGCACGGGACTCATAAGCCCGGGGTCGGCAGTTCAAATCTGCCTCCCGCTACCAAAAACATGAAAAAAAATTATAAAGCTATGGTTCTCACTTGTATTGATCCAAGGTGTCAACCAAAAATAAATACCATAATGAAGAATAAAAAACTAATAGGTAAATATAGTTTATTTTCTATTGCAGGCTCAACATTAGGTATTACATCCAAAAAATTGAGTAATTGGGACAAGGTATTTTGGAAAAATTTTTCTATTTCTTCTCAAATACATGGCATCAAAAAATTAATTGCAATTAACCATTATGATTGTGGTTTGGCTAAAATGCTTAATAAAAAAAAAATATTTAATAAAAAAATAGAAAAAAAAATACATGATAATTCATTTAAATCTTTTAAAAAGAGTTTTTCAAAAAAATATCCAAAATTTAAATTAGAAACAAAAATTATATCAGTTTAATTATGTTAGTGGCCAGGAAATTTAATTAAACTAAATGTTTTATATCCTTTTGACTTTAATTTATTATTACCAGGGAGATCAAATAAATTAATTAAAAATATAAAACCTGAAACTTTTGCTTTTGCTTTTTCAACAAGCTTTGCCCCAGCTAGTGCCGTCCCTCCTGTAGCAATTAGATCATCAATAATTAAAACTTTATCATTTTTTTTTAAAGAAGATTTGTGTATTTCCAAAATATCAAAACCGTATTCTAATTTAAATTTTTGAGAGTGAGTTTTTCCAGGTAATTTGCCTTTTTTTCTTAAAAGCACTAAAGGTCTATTAGTTAAAAAACTTAGAACCGCTGCAAATAAGAAACCACGAGACTCAATTGCCGCGATTTTAGAAAAACTCAATTTTTTACTAATTGTTCTCATTTTTTTTATCGTAAAATTGAAAGCTTTTTTGTTTTCAATAAGAGAGGTGATATCCCTAAATAAAATTCCCTTTTTTGGATAATTTGGAATACTTCGAATTATTTTTTCTAATTTCATTTTACTAGTTATTAATATAAATAATCAATTGTGAATAAATTAGCAATCATTGGTGGTAGCGGGCTCTATAACATTGATGGTATTAAAGACGAAAAGTGGATAACAGTCAAAACTCCATGGGGTGAACCATCAGATCAAATTTTAGAGGCCAAAATTTATAATAAACAAATTTTTTTTTTGCCGAGACATAGTAGAGGGCATAAAATTAATCCATCCAATATTAATTTTAGGGCAAATATTGATGCTTTAAAACAGTTGGGAGTAACAGACATATTATCAGTATCAGCTGTAGGTTCGTTAAAAGAAGAGTTAGAGCCTGGAAAATTTGTTCTTGTTGATCAATTTATTGACAGAACGTTTGCAAGAGTAAAAACTTTTTTTGATAAGGAAATAGTAGCCCATGTTTCAATGGCAAAACCTGTAAGCCCAGGATTAATTAGGGCATGTGAGGCAACACTCAAGAAAATTAATTTAAAATATCAGGTTGGTGGAACCTACTTAGTAATGGAGGGACCGCAATTTTCGTCTTTAGCTGAGTCAAAACTTTATAGATCGTGGGGTTGTGATGTTATTGGTATGACCAATATGCCTGAGGCGAAATTAGCTCGAGAAGCAGAAATTAGATATGCATCAGTTGCGATGGTTACAGATTATGATTGCTGGCATGAAGATCACGATGACGTTTCTGTTGATCAAGTCATAAAAACATTAATTGGCAATGCTGACAACGCCAGAAAAATGATTGTAGAAGTTGTTAAAAGTTTTGAAGAGCATATAGACCCAAAAGATCCTGCAATTAATTGTTTAGATACTGCTATTATAACTGATAAATCAAATTGGACAGAAACAACTGTAAAGCAGTTACAAAATATAGCCGGACGTGTTTTTAAAAATTAATGAAAATTAATGGCAAACATTACCTGACTATATGGCACGATGATAATGAAAATAATGTTCACATTATAGATCAAACAAAATTACCATTTAAATTTGAAATTAAGAAACTCGAAACATTTGAGGATGGGTATAATGCTATTAAAGATATGCTTGTTAGAGGTGCACCGTTAATAGGAGCAACAGCAGCTTATAGTTTATATTTAGCGTCAAAACAAAATGAAGATTTTGCTTTTATACAAAACAAAGTAAATGAAATCAAAACTGCAAGACCCACTGCAGTAAATCTTTCATGGGCAGCAGAAAGAGTATTAAAAAATTTAGATAAAAATAACATAAAAAGTTCGATACTAAATGAATGCAAAAAAATTTGTAAAGATGATATTAAAATTTCTGAAAGTATTGGAGATCATGGATTGAAACTTATAAAAAAGATTAAAAAAGATAAAATCAATATTTTAACTCATTGTAATGCCGGATGGTTAGCAACTATCGACTGGGGAACAGCTACAGCTCCAATATACAAAGCTAGGGATGCAAACATCAATGTTCACACATGGGTTGATGAAACTAGGCCTCGTAATCAAGGTTCTTCACTTACTTCATATGAATTATTAAATGAAAACATTGATCATAAAGTTATTGCAGATAATACTGGTGGACTATTAATGCAAAAGGGAATGGTTGATATGTGTATAGTAGGGACTGATCGCGTCAGCAGAAATGGAGATGTAGCTAATAAAATAGGCACTTATCTAAAGGCGCTAGCTGCAAAAGATAACAATGTCCCATTTTATGTTGCTCTACCAAGCACTACATATGACAAGAATATCTCAAGAGGAGAAGATATTCCAATTGAAGAAAGATCTGATGATGAATTAAAATTCATTACTGGTTATGATGATGATGGTAAAGTTAAAAAAATAAAAATATATCCTGAAAAAAGCAAGGGTTTCAATCTAGGTTTTGATATAACACCTGCAGAACTTGTTACTGGATTTATTACAGAAAAAGGCATTTTTAAACCTCAAGAACTGATTGAAGTTTTCAAATGAACGAGTTTTCTTTAAGAAAAAATATTATCAAGTATTCAAAACTTTTAAATCAAACTAATCTATCACCTTTAAGATCTGGAAATATTTCTGCAAGATACAAAGATGGTTTCTTAATTACGCCCAGCGGAGTGAAATATAAAAACTTAAAACCGAAAGATATAGTTTTTGTTAATTTAAAAGGCATTTTTAAAAAAGGAAAAAATAAACCATCTTCAGAATGGAAATTACATAAAGACATATATCTTGATAAAATAAATTCCAAAGCAATAGTCCACTGTCATTCTAAACATGCACTTATCCTCTCATGTTTTAAAAAAAAAATTCCCCCATTTCATTATATGGTCGCAGTTGCAGGTGGCGAAGATATAAAATGTGCTAAATATGCAACCTATGGTACTAGCGAATTATCAAAAAATATTATTAAAGCACTTAATGAAAGAAGCGCATGTTTAATTGAAAATCACGGTCAGGTTTCATTTTCAAATAGTTTACCGGAAGCTTTTGAACTAGCTCAGGAGGTAGAATATTTATCTGAGCAATATCTTGGCTGTTTACGAACAGGTAAGCCAAAAATTTTATCAAAATCACAAATGCAAAAAGTTCTATTAAAAGTGAAAAATTATAAACAGGACTAAAAAAGGTTGATAATGCTGAGAGTCGGTATATACCGCGATAATTAGGGAGCTAAAAATCTTGTCGAAATCTCTAATGAACAAGATTTTAAAGTTTAAGCTTTAGCAAGCTTTAAATTTTTTTATAAAAAGGGAGGCCGAATGAATAATAAAGTAGGCGAACATATCACTCTTGATTTTCATGGTGTTCATGAAAACCACAAAGCTGAATTTTACGAAAAAATTTTTAAAAAAATCGCACAAGCAGCAAAAGTTGAAATAGTTAATATTTCTAAATACGTATTTACACCGCAAGGTGTTACTCTTTTATGTTTGTTGAAAGAAAGTCATATGAGTTTTCATACTTTTCCAGAAAAGGGTGTTGTGAGCTTTGATTTTTTTACTTGTGGGACGGTTAGTCCGAACATTTCAATTGAAATATTAAAAAAAGAATTGCCACATTCGATTGTTGTAAAAAAAGATTTTGATAGAGACTCAATCCATCACTACAAAGATATTTATAGCTCTGAAGGAATTAAAAAATTTTATATGGTTGAAAAAATAATTAAAAACTTCAAATCCAAGATGGGTCAACATATTGAAATTTTGAAATTAAAAGAATTTGGAAATGCTCTTTTTATAGACGGTGAAATACAAGTTGCTGAAAAAGACGAGGAATTATATTCAAGTACGTTTGTAAATTCTGGACTAAGGTTATCAAAGAAAAACTCAACCGCTGCAATTATAGGAGGTGGCGATGGAGGTGTTGCAAGAGAATGTATTAAAAGTAACTTTAACTATATTGATTGGTTTGAGCTTGATAAAGAAGTAGTAGAGGCATGCCAAGAATATTTACCAGATGTATTTAAAAATATTAATAATAGTAATAAAGTTAATTGTATTTGGGGTGACGCTTTTAAAAATATTATTTCATGTGATGATAAAAAATATGATCATTTATTTATAGATTTAAACGATGATCAATTTTGTATTGATTTAGCATCTAAAAATATTAAAGAAATTAAAAGAATTACAAAAAAAAATGGAATAATTACTGCACAAGTCGGTTCAAAAGATAAAAAACCAAAACAAGTCAACAACTGGATTAATACTTTAGAGGATGCTTTTGGAAATTCTAAAATTTCTGAAATTTACATTCCAAGCTTTGATTGTAGTTGGAATTTTGTTAGTTCAGTAAATAAATGAAACTAAACGCTGCATGTTTGCAGCTTACATCAAATGATCAGCCAAATGAAAATTTGGATCAAGTAATTAAATTTAGTGAACAAGCAATTCAATCTGGTGCTGATTTTGTTTTAACACCTGAAAATACTTTTTTGTTCACCATGGACAAAAAAATATTAGAAGCTAAATCTGAAACTTATGAAAAAGGAAATTGCCTTAATCATATAAAGAAATTTGTTAAATCAAAAAAAATTTGGTTTTTAATAGGAGGTACTCCTGTTAAAGAAGGTAGGCATATTTTTAATAGATCAATTTTACTTAATCCAAATGGAGAAATAGTTTCAACATATGATAAAATTCACATGTTTGATGTTGATCTGCCAAATGGTGAGATTTATCGAGAATCTGAAAAGTTCAAAGCTGGAAACCAAATTGTCGTAACAAAACTACCTTGGGGCAATTTAGGTTTATCGATATGTTATGATTTAAGATTTCCAAATCATTATAGGCAGCTCATGAAAAAGAAAGCAGAATTTATTACTGTTCCCTCAGCATTTACTAAAAACACAGGTGAAAGACACTGGCATATTTTAATAAGATCTAGAGCTATTGAAAATTTTTGTTACGTTTTAGCACCAGCACAAACTGGATTACATCAAAATGGAAGAGAAACCTATGGTCATTCAATGATTGTATCTCCAGATGGAAATATTCTTAGTGAAATGGAGAATGAGACTGGTTTTGTTATTTCGGAAGTTGATACAGAAATTATCAAAAAATTAAGGTCTGAAATTCCAAGTACAAAATTTGATTAATATTCATTATAGCTTTTTACTTCAGAAATATTTGATCCAGAAATTTTGTTGATTTTATTTTTAATTTTGGCTCTTTGATCATTTTCAATATAGACACTACGAGCAAGTTGAATAAACTTTTCTCCAAAATCGCCATTTCTTTCACAGTCTCTCTTTCCATCCTCAATATTCCAAAGTTTTATATTTATTTTTTTTAAATCCTCATACAATGATTTAATTTCATCGGTAATATGAACATCTTTTTTAAGGCTATAATTTAAGCTTTCTAATTCTTTTGAAATTATTTTAATTTTCTGCTCATCCTTGATGTTTTTTTGCTTTATTTCTAAAATGCTTATTTTGTCCAATAGTTCACCCACAGAAATTTCTGCAAAGATTTTGTTAGCTGAATTCATATGATATTGATAATACTTAATCAATTTATGTCAAATATTCTAATAATTAAACATGGTTCCCTTGGTGATATTGTACAAATTTCTGGTGCATTATTAGATATAAGGAGTCATTTTAAAAATAAAAAAATTTATATTTTAACAACATCAAAATATAAAAACTTATTTAAAAGTTGTCCATATGTAGATGAGGTCTTGATAGATAAGCGATTACCAAGATGGAATTTTTTTTATTTACTAAATTTGATTAAAGATATTAGAAAATTGAATTTTGAAATTTGTTTTGACTTACAGAATTCATCAAGAACAGATTTTTATAGAAAAAACTTTAAGATCAAAAGCTGGTCATCTTCTATCACTACTTTAAAAAAAGGAGAGACGAAAAAAACATTTGATCAAAATGGAGTAATTGAACGTTTTAAAATCCAATTGGAACGATCGGGGATATCTAATACTATCAACGTAGTCAAACCAGACTTTTCATGGGCTATAGATCAAAATTTCGTAGTAAACGAAAAACCATATATTTATATAGCACCATTTTGTTCACCTAAATTAAAGCATAAAGTATGGCCTTATTATAAAGAGTTGATTGAGCTTTTAAAACAAAATTTTAAAAATCTTGAAATATTAACTGCTCCCGGACCCAGTGAAATAGGTCTTTGCAAAGATTTAAAATTAAAAATGATTTTAAATAATGAGAAACCAACAAATATTAATCAGTTGTCAAAAATCATTAAAGAAGCCTCATTTGTAGTTGCAAACGATACAGGTCCTGCGCATATTGCAGCACATCTTAACGTTAAAGGTCTAGCTTTATTTGGTAGTCATACTTCTGCAAAAAAAGTTAGTATTGAAACGAATAATTTTAAAGTTCTTGAAAAAGAGAACTTGGACAAATTAACTCCACTTGAGGTTTTAGATACTATTATTAAACAATTTTCTACATAAAGAAATATTTATAAAAGCCAATTATAGAAAACGGAATTTGTAAAGCAAAGTTGGTCAAGACAGCTTTGTCTTTATAGATATAGCCGTGAATTGTCCATGCAACAATTCCTGGTCCATGAAAAAAAATATTTAATGGGTAAATATTAAGATACATTAATAAAATACCCATAAAAACTAGAACAGTTCCAATCCATTTTAAATTTTTTTTTATTAAATTCATCTAATGCTTTTTTATTAGATCTATGTATTTTTTTATCTGGTTTTCCCATGCAAATAGTTTTGCATTAGTCTTAGCATTATCGCCAAAAACTTTATAATTGTTATTTTCCATTATAAGAATTAAGCTTTTATAAATATCTTCATGACTGTTACCATCGCAAAGTAATCCTGTTTTTTTATTTTTTATAATATCTGATGCACCACCCTGTATTCCACCGATTGAAGCCGTACCATATTTAGCAGCTTCTAAAAAAGAAATACCAAAACCCTCTACAGATTTACCAACTTGTATTGATGGCATAATGAAGAAATCAGCATACTTAATAAGGGTATTTTTTAACTTTGTGTCAATATTCTGAAACAAAATAATATTTTCTGATAAGTTAAGATTTTTAATTTGATCTTTTAAACTTTTCTTTTCCTCACCATCACCAATAATAGCAAATTTAAAATTTTCGTATTTAGATTGAAAATTCTTTAATGCTAATAAAGTATTTTCCAGACCTTTTCTTTTTTCTAATCTACATACAGATATAATTTTAGGGTTTGCATTATTAAAAATTTTTTTTGCATAATTTTCATCTAAATCATCATTTTCATGAATGTCAGTACCAGGATTGATGATAAATAATTTATTTTCATCTACCCCTTTCTCGATTGCAAGATTTTTTGTAAATTCTGAATTGGCAATCACATATTTTGCTTTTTTTAATGAGTTGAGCATTCGGATATTTAATGGTGATCCTGTAGGATGATTTATTTCTTTTCCGTGTATTAAGCACATTGTGCAAGTTGAAAGACAAGTATTTTTTGATATTTTTTCAATACTTTTCCAATGATCAGATAAAAGGGCTGTAATATCTTTTTTCTTTAAAAATAAATCTTGAATTTGATTAGCTTTTCTAAATTTTCTAATAAATTTAAATCCTTTTATTCTAATAATTTCATAATTTTGATCTTCATCAAATTTATCAGAACCTTTGCTAACTTCTGCATAAACTTTTACTTTATAAAATTTAGATAAGTGTTTAGCTAAATCTGACATTAAAATTTGCATTCCACCTATCTCAGGTAAAAAATTTCTAGTCGTGATGACAATCATATTATTTCCATTTAATATTGCATCCCATGCTTGGATACTGCTCTTTAGGACCATCTCCAGTCATTGAAATTTCAATCATTGCTTCAAGTAATTCATTTTTACTATTTTTTACAGGTTTTAAATCTTTTAATGGTCTTAGCCTCCCCCTGTATTGAAGCTCATTATTAGAATTATAACCAAAGAAATCTGGTGTACATACAGCCCCATAATTTTTTGCTATTTCTTGACTTTCGTCAATTAAATAGGGAAATATAAAATTATTTTGTTTAGCAAAAATTTTCATATTATCAAAACTGTCGTCTGGATAATTTAAAGTATCATTAGACATTATTGCAGCTACATTAATTTCATATTTTTTTAATTCTGTTGCTGTTTCACCAATCTCTCTTGATATTGCCCTAACATAAGGGCAATGATTACATATAAACATTATCAAAGTTCCCTTGACACCGACTATATCTTTTAAAGAGTATTTTTTTTCATCAACACTCTTAAGGTTGAAGTCTTTTGCTTTTTCTCCAAAATTACATAGAGGTGTTTTTTCAAGTGCCATAGTATTTTTTTTAATATATATGTTAAATATGATTCATCAACTCGGAGATAAAACAGTTATAAGAGATGGGCATAATTGGATAGCTGATAATGCTAAAGTTATTGGAAATATACATTTAAAAAACGAAAGTAGTGTATGGTTTGGAGCTGTTTTAAGAGGTGATATAGAAAAAATTACCCTTGGCGAAGGTTCAAATATTCAAGATAACAGTGTCATACATACAGACCCTGGTTGCCCAGTAAATATTGGTTCAGGTGTTACTATAGGTCATTTAGTGATGTTGCATGGGTGTACAATTAAAAATGACAGCTTAATTGGTATTGGTTCAGTCATTTTAAACAAAGCAGTTATTGGAAAAAACTGTATTATTGGAGCTAATGCTTTAATTACCGAAAAAAAAGAAATACCAGACAATTCTTTGGTCATGGGGTCTCCAGGTAAAATAATTAGACAAATAGAAGAAAAAGAAATCATGGCAATTAAGGAAAACGCTCGAAGATATATCAATAATTGGAAAAATTATGAAAAAAATCTTAAGTAATTAGGGTGTTAACCACTCTGTGGTTACATTATTTTCATTAATTTTAATCAAAGCTCTTCGATGACCTTGGGATGCTAAATATAACCATTCCATTTCATCTATTTTACTTTCAATGACGCAAAAATTTTCAAATCCTATTTCTGTATCCTCTATTTTAGGATTTTTACCTTCTAGTTCTTTAGGATAACCTGGGTTAGGAGAAATAGAAACAGTACCTGGAGCTTTTTCTGCCAAGTAACATTTTCTACTTATAATTTGCGTTTTTTTCCATGCTTGCTCAGTTATTTCATTTTTATAATGTATAGTTGCAATACCTTTTGCTCTTACCTGAATTTTTCTTTTTTTATTATAAAATAAAAAATATATATTATTATTTTTTTTCAATGCCTCTATTTTGGAAGATCGTAAATCAGTATGAAATCTGAGTATTTTTTTTTCTTTGAACGCACCTCTTAAAACAACAACCCTACCATCAGATGTAGAATTTCTGTTAACAATAACTACTGGTAATCTAAAGTCTTCAGAGCGATCGACAACACCTCTTGATAAAAGTGTCCATATTTCATCATAAATCAAATCTTTATTATTGTAGTAATCTGGAATTTTTTCCTTCATATGACTCCGTTTTTTATTTTTTTGGTAATAGTTTTATTAAGCTTGATGTATCAAGTCTATTACCACCATCGTTTTGAATCCTTTCGTAGTATTGGTCGATAATCTCAGTTATTGGTAATATTGATCCATTTGATCTTGCTTCATCCATTGCAATCTTAAGATCTTTCCTCATCCAATCAACTGCAAAACCATAATCAAATTTATCTTCTATCATAGTTTTGTATCTATTTTCCATTTGCCACGACTGCGCAGCTCCTTTTGATATAACCTCTATTACATCCTCGACATTAAGTCCTGCATTTTGCCCAAATCTTAATCCCTCTGACAACCCTTGTACTAAACCTGCGATACAAATTTGATTAACCATCTTAGCAAGCTGCCCACTTCCAGATTTACCAAGTAGTTTAATTTTTTTACTATAGCAGTTTATAATAGGTTCAGCTTTATCATAATCGGTTTGTTCCCCGCCAACCATTACTGTGAGTGAACCATTTTCCGCACCTGCTTGGCCTCCTGAGACTGGTGCATCTAAAAAACCGAAGCTTTTTTCTGTAGCAATATTAAATAATTCTCTAGCAATTTTTGCGGACGCTGTAGTATTATCAATAAAAATTGCTCCTTTTTTTGTATTCTGAAATGCACCGTTTGAGCCTATGGTGACTTCTTTTAAATCATTATCATTACCGACACATGTAAAAATAAAATCAGCATCTTTTGCTGCATCTGCTGGAGTTGGTGCAGTATTACCTTTAAAGGTCTCAGCCCATTTATTTGCTTTTGCTGATGTTCGGTTATAAACCGTTACATCGTGCCCAGCTTTTGATATAAAACCTGCCATTGGAAAACCCATGACACCTAAACCGATAAATGCAACTCGATAAGACATATGTTTACTCCCTATAAATATGTTTAATATTAAATTTATAAAATTTAATTCTAAATACCTATTTTTCGGTTTCCTCATGACTTTTTGTTCAAGCTTTGGGCAAACTTTTTTTTTAGGTATTTTTAATCCATTTATAAGGGAAGATTTAAATTTAAGCCACTCTGAATTTGGTGGAATTTATTCAATAGCCACACTTGTTAGTAGTTTAACTATAATATGGCTTGGAAAAAAAATTGACGATTTTAAATTAAGAAATTTTGCTATTTTTGTTTGTTTATCTCTTTTCTCTGCGGCTGTTTTTATGAGTCAACTATCAGGATATATTCATCTTATTTTTGCAATTTTTTTCTTAAGACTATTTGGTCAGGGCTTAATGAGTCATACATCAAGTACATCAATGGCAAAAATATTTAATAAAAATAGAGGTAAAGCACTTGCAATTTCATGGCTAGGTTTATCATTCGGAGAGGGGATATTACCAGCATTAATCATTAATTTATTAAACATTTTATTTTGGAAAAAAATCTGGATAATTATCGCTGGTTTTTTAATTATAATAGTGCTGCCATTGATTATATATTTATTGAAAAATTTCAAAGACAACGAATCAGCAGAGGATGAGAAAAAAATAAATTTTAAAATTAAACACTGGACAAGAAAAGAAGTTTTGAAAGATATAAAATTTTATTTTTTATTACCTGCTGTATTGTGCCCACCATTTTTGATAACTGGAATTTTCATAAACCAAATATATTTATTCGAAAATGCAGGTTGGAGTCTGAATTTTTTAGCATTAAGTTTCACAGCTTATGCTATCACTACTGTCCTTTCCTTGCAGATTTCTGGATATTTAATCGATAAATTCAGTGCAGTGAAAATTCTACCATTTTACTTGCTCCCAATGATTTTTGGTTTCGTAATATCGATTCTATTTAAATCAGCATTTTCACCAATTTTATTTTTCATTTTTGTTGCGATCACAAATGGAACAGCAAATGTATTAATAACCTCTACTTGGTCAGAAATATATGGAACTAGAAATTTAGGCGCTATAAGATCAATCACAATATCCTTGATGGTTTTTTCAACTGCATTATCTCCAATTTTGTTTGGTTTTTTGATCGATTTTGGATTGTCTTCATTTAAAATACTGCTCTATATGTTAATTTATGCATTATTTTCCAACTTATTACTTTTGTGTAAAATAAGAAGTTATAAACCAGTTATTACTACTTGAAATTTTTTTACAAAATCATTATAAGCCTCGTTCATGGCAAGAGTTACGGTTGAAGATTGTTTAGAGGTAGTAGATAACCAATACGATTTAGTCATTTTAGCTAAAGAAAGAACACTTCAAATTGGTGCAGGTGATAAGCCAATGGTTCAAGAAAACAATGATAAAAAAACAGTGTTATCCTTAAGAGAGCTTGGAGAGAAATTATTAGACCAAAAAGGTTTAGAAAATCAAACAATCGATAGAGCTAGAGAACACC
Organism: uncultured Pelagibacteraceae bacterium; assembly: GCA_902524955.1. Taxonomy (GTDB): domain Bacteria; phylum Pseudomonadota; class Alphaproteobacteria; order Pelagibacterales; family Pelagibacteraceae; genus HIMB114. The sequence continues at coordinate 44,709 of CABZEY010000006.1, forward strand.
CTGAAGATACCGTTGAGCAAGAAGAGTATGACTCATCTGAGGGAGACGCATTCGAAGAAATTTATAAAGGGGAAGTTTCGAAATCTGGACAAGCAATTTTGCCTTCAAAAAGGTCAAGAAAAGTTCCAGCTGCAAATATTAAGACTAATGAGAATTCTACTTTAGAAGATGATGACTTTACAGAAGATAATGTTGATGATATTGAAGTAAATGAGGTATCAGAAGAAGCTCCAGAAAATCAAAATCCTTAATTATCAAATTCTTTTAAAATCTTATCTCTATGTTGGTCTAAATTTGGGATATCACCCCGGGTATCTGGATCCTCATAAGATGACATTTTTATAGGATTGCCCGGCATTTTAAATTGACCAATTTTGTCATGAATAGCGCTAACAATCATATTTCTAGCTTTTGTTTGCGGGCTATCAACCACTTCTTTTATATTATTAATAGGTCCACAAGGTATTTTATTTTCTTCAAGAATTTTACACCAATAAACAGTAGTATTTTTTTTTAATTCATTTTCTAATATTTTTTTTAGTTCATCAATATTTTTATTTCTATTGGCATTTGTTTTAAATTTGTCATTTTCATATAAACTCAAATTAAATACTTTACACATACCTTCAAATAATTTGTCATTACCTGCTGCTATAATTATGTAACTATCTTTAGTTTTGAAAGCTTCAAATGGTGAGATTGAAGGATGTCTTGAACCCATAGGTTTTGGAATTTCACCCTTTGTTAAATACCTTGCTACAGCATTTTCTAAAATTGCAATTTGACAATCTAACATTGCTACATCAATGTACATCCCCTTGCCAGTTTTTTGTCTATCATACAATGCAGCATTTATACCAATTGCTGTAAAGAGACCCGCAGTGATATCACCAATCGATGTTCCAACTCTTGTAGGTTCGCTATCAGGTTGCCCAGTTACACTCATTAAACCACCCATGCCTTGAACAACCATATCGTAAGCTGGAAGTCCTTTTAGTGGACCAGTCTGACCAAAACCTGATGCAGAGGCATAAATTAATTTTGGGTATTTATCTTTTAAACTCTCCCAACCATAGCCCCATTTACTTAATGTGCCAGGTTTAAAGTTTTCTATTAAAATATCTGCTTTTGGTAAAATTTTTTCAAAAATTTTTTTATCTTTTTCATCTTTTAAATTGAGTGCTATGCTTTCTTTATTTCTATTTAACGACATAAAGTATGCTGATTGATCTTCTACAAAAGGTCCAAAATTTCTAGAGTCATCACCAACTTCTGGAGCCTCTACTTTAATAACTCTAGCTCCTAAATCTGATAAAATCATAGTACAATAAGGACCCACAAGAACCCTTGTTAAATCAAGTACTAATAATCCAGATAATGGGCCATTATTCGTCATTTTTGAGTTATGCAATATTGTCCTTTATTATGTAATCTTGTTGAACTTAATATCAAAATATAGTTCAATGGCCAATAATTTAACAAACAGGGGAGACAATAAATGAACATGAGAAAATCATTTATATATCTATTTACTGCTGTTTTCTTATTTGCTGGTATCGGTGAATCATTTGCTAAAACTTTAAAAGCAAGTCACCAATGGCCTGGCACAAAAAGAAAAGACGGTAAATTCGACGTTCGTCACGAAATGGTACAAATCATTGCTGACGAAATGAAAAAAGCAAATGTTGGAGTAAACATTAGAATTTATCCAGCTAAATCACTATATAAGCCAAAAGAACAATGGAAGCCTATGACAACAGGTCAATTAGATATTTCAGCGTTTCCTTTAGCTTATGCTGCAAAGTTTCATCCAGAGTTCGATATCACTTTAATGCCTGGTATGGTCAAAAACCATAAACACGCATTAAGAGTGAACAACTCACCAATGATGAAAACGATTAAGAAAATCATTAACGATGCTGGCGTTGTAGTTTTATCTGACGCTTGGTTAGCTGGTGGTTTCGTTTCAAAAAAGAACTGCATTACAAGTCCAGGTACTGTTAAAGGTCAGGTTTTCAGAGCTGCAGGAAAAGCGTTTAACCAAATGCTTGAAGGTGCGGGAGCTGGTATTCAAGGAATGCCTTCATCTGAAATTTATAATGGTCTTCAAACAGGAGTACTTGATGGAGCTAACACGAGTTCAGGAAGTTTTGTATCTTACAGAATTTATGAACAAGTTAAGTGTGCTACACCTCCAGGTAAATACGGACTATGGTTTATGTATGAGCCAATTCTTATGTCAAAAAAATCTTTTGATGCTTTAACTTCAAAACAACAAAAAGCTTTAATGAAAGCTGGTAAAGTTGCTGAGAAGTATATGACAAAAGAGGCAGCTGGTTTGGACACTACAATGGAGAAAGCTTACAAAAAAGCTGGTGTTAAACTTGCTTACATGACTAAATCAGATTTTGATGCTTGGTTAGAAATAGCTAAGAAAACATCATACAAAAATTTTGCTACAAAAGTTCCAGGTGGTCAAAAATTAATTGACCAAGCTTTAGCAGTAAAATAATAATCTTAAATTAATACCCCTGCTTAAGCAGGGGTATTTTTTTTATGGCTGACAAGTTTATTAGATTTACCGAAAAGATTGCCAAGCTGTGTGGTATATTTGCAGCTGGCTGTTTACTTTTATCAATTGTTTTAATTACAGAATTAGTTTTCGAGCGGTATATTTTTAGAAACGCTATAACTTGGCAAACTGAATTAGTTACCATGTTGCTAGTCGCATCTACTTTTATTGGAAGTGCTTATGTTTTAAGTGAAAAAGGGCATGTTAACATGGAGTATTTGTATTCTTTTATGTCTGAAAAAAATATTACTAAACTAAAAATTTTTACAGATTCGCTATGTTTGATTTTTTTCCTCATTTTATTTTATGTTAGTTTTGAGATAACAGCTGAAGCATTTATTAAAAATCATAATACAGGTACTATTTGGGGACCGCCATTATGGATACCTTATTCTTCTATGTTAATTGGAGCAACATTAATGACCATGTCTTACATTGCTGAATTAATAAAATTAATAAGAAAACTTAAGGAATTTTAATGGAATTTATAAATAATATGGATCCATTACTACTAGGTTTAGTTGTAGGAGTGTTCACAGTCGCAATGTTGTTTTCAGGAATTCCTATTGCTTTTGGTTTATGTTTTATTTCATTAATATTTTTATTTTTAGCTGAAGGATTTCAAATATTAAATGTATACGCGGAGACCTTTTATGCTGGTTTAAATTCATTTGTTTTACTCTCAATACCAATGTTTATTCTAATGGGTATGGCTGTTGCAAATTCTCCCGCAGGTAAAGATTTATATACAGGATTGGATAGATGGCTCTGGAGGTTACCAGGAGGTTTAGTTGTCTCAAACATAGGGGCATGCTCCATCTTTGCAGCATTAAGCGGATCGAGCCCTGCTACCTGTGCAGCAATTGGTACTATGGGTATTCCAGAGATGAGGAAAAGAGGTTACTCTGCTGAATTAGCTACTGGATGTATTGCAGCTGGTGGGACATTAGGAGTTTTAATACCACCAAGTATTGTTTTAATTGTTTATGGTCTTGCCACAGGCACTTCTATTGGAAGATTATTTTTATGTGGAGTTATTCCAGGTTTATTACTGGCAGGTTTATTTATGTTGTGGGCTTATATTTATTCGTATTTTATTGATAAGTCATATGCAGAAAGAGCAAGAAACAGAGTTCCACCAACACTAAAAGAAAAGTTAGAAGTAATACCAAGAGTTCTTCCTTTTTTAGCGATTGTGGTTGGAGTTTTATATGTGCTTTATGGAGGAATAGCGACACCGTCAGAAGCCTCTGGCGTTGGAGCATTTTTAGTTTTTGTAATGATTGCTCTTGTTTACAGAATTTATCAACCAAAAAAAATATGGGACATTGTCAAAGTATCAATGAAAGAAAGTGTAATGATTATGTTTATCATTGCTGGATCTTACATTTTTGCGTTTAGCTTATCATCTTTATATGTCACTCAATCAATTGCACAAACTATTGTTGAGATGGGTTTAAATAAATGGCTTTTATTTTTTTATATTAATATATTTCTATTAATTGCTGGCTTCTTTTTACCACCCGTTGCCGTCATAGTTATGACGTCTGCGATTTTATTGCCTATTATTACTGAGTTTGGATTTGATCCTTACTGGTTTGCAATTGTATTTACAATAAATATGGAAATAGGATTAATAACACCACCCGTTGGACTTAATTTATATATTATAAAAGGTATCACTCCTGATGTTAGCCTTAATCAAATTTTAAGAGGCTCAATACCATTCATGGTAATGATGATGATTTGCATTGTAATATTATGCATTTTCCCAGAGCTTGTTACTTGGCTACCAGACAAGTTGATGGGCAAAGATGCTGGATTTTAAAAAATTATTTACATCGGTAGCTGATGCAAGTTTAAGGCTAATTGGAAAGAGGTTTGTTAAAAAAGATTTAACCACGGCCCTTCAATTCTGTGATGACTTAATATCTTTTAAGGGAATAGCTTCTGGAATTGCCATAGCAAGAGAAATTACTGATATTTACTCTACATTTGATACTGATCAAAAATTAAGTTTTTTTAAGGAGATTAATAATAGATTTGCCCCAAGTAAAAATGAAGTCGAAAAAAAAATTACCCATTATTTAAGTAATAAAAATGATAAAAGTTTAAAGCAACTTGGAGAGGCGGTTGAGGGAAAACGTCAGGAGCTAATTCGACGTTTAAATATGGCACCTAATGGCACTCCATTTTTAGTTTCTATGCGAGAAGACTTGATAAAATTTTTACCTATTAACACTGAGCTTAAAAATCTAGATGAAGATATAAGGCATTTATTTAAATCGTGGTTTAATCCAGGTTTTTTAAGATTAGAAAAAATAACATGGGAGACTAAAGCTGCAATTTTAGAAAAAATCATAAAATATGAAAAAGTTCATCAAATCAAAGATATGAACGATTTAAAAAGAAGACTACAACAAGATGATAGAAGGTTTTTTGCATATTTTCATCCAATTTTAAAAGACGAACCTTTAATATTTGTAGAAGTTGCATTTACAAAAGGAATAGGAAAATCAATTCAACAATTAATTAAACCTAAAACAGATGAAAATTTAAATTATGACACAGCAACATTTTATTCAATTAATAATTGTCAAGATGGATTAATGAGGGTGACGCTTGGTAATTTTTTAATTAAGAGAGTGGTATTTGAAATTCAACAAGAAAATCAGAAAATAAAAAACTTTGGAACCTTATCTCCACTTCCAGGATTTGCAGATTGGTTTTTTTCTTTAAACAACACTAAATTACAAGATATTTTAAAAAATTACGATATTTCAAAATTAGAATTTTTAAAATCTCCTCAATTAAAAGTTGGTGATCCTAAAATTGTAGAAGAAGAGGTAGCTTTAAAAAAACTTGTTTGCCATTATTTGATTCATGAAAAAATAAATAACAAACCATTAAATCCTGTGTCTAGGTTTCATTTAGGCAATGGAGCCAGTATTCATGATGTTATTATTAATGGCAATACTAGTGATTATGGGTACTCTGAATCCTTTGGTATTATGGTCAATTATGGCTATCAACTTGATAAATTAGAGCATATTCACGAAGATTTTATTACAAAAGGAAAGATATCTTTTTCAGATAAAATAAAAAAATATGTCTAAAAAAATGAGAATGATTTCAATGGCACCTATGATGGACTGTACGGATCGCCATGATCGTTTTTTTCTAAGACTAATTAGTAAAAATATATTTTTATACTCAGAAATGATCGCTACTGGAGCTATATTAAATGGTGATAAAAAAAAAATATTAGAATTTAATGAATTTGAAAAACCAGTTGCTTTACAATTGGGTGGTAGCAATTTAAATGAATTATCTAAATGTTGTAAAATCGGTGAAGACTTTGGATACGATGAAATAAACCTGAATCTTGGTTGCCCAAGTAAAAAAGTTCAAAAAAATAAATTTGGGGCATGTCTTATAAAAGAACCTGATCTAGTCGCAGATTGTTTATCTAAAATGATAAATTCAACAAGTTTACCTGTAACTGCTAAGACTAGAATTGGTTTTGATGATGTTGAAAATTTTGAGTATTTAAATTCTTTTATTGAAAAAATAAAAAAAACAGGTGTGAAAACGATAATTCTTCATGCTAGAAAAGCAATTTTAAAAGGTTTAAGTCCTAAAGAAAATTTAAGAATTCCAAAATTAAATTATCGAATGGTATACGATATTAAAAAAGCTAATCCAGAAATCGAGATTATAATTAATGGGGCAATTACAAACACAAAAGATATAAAGCAACACTTAAATAAAGTGGATGGAGTTATGATTGGGAGAGCAATATATCAATCACCTTATTTTTTAGCTGATATTGAACGCGATATTTTTAATAATAATAACATTTTATCAAGGGAGGAAATTGTAGAAGAATTAGTAGAATATGTAGATAAAGAAGTACAAAAAGGAACAAGGGTAAATCAAATTATGAGGCATACAGTTGGATTATATCATGGTCAGAAAGGCGCAAGTAAATGGAAAAGATATTTATCAGACAATATGATGGCCAGAGACTCTGATTTTCAAAAAGTGAAGCATATTTTAGAAGTAGTTCAAAATAATGAAAAGTTAGCTTTGGTGGATTAAATTGACATCTTTAGCTTACGATCAAATTATTCCATTAATCATAGTTTTGTCTATAGCGGCAAGTCTTTCAGGTTTTATTGCTGGTTTGTTAGGTGTTGGTGGCGGTATAATTATGGTACCAGCTCTATATTACGCCTTTGGAAAACTTGGATATAATGCAGAATTAATTATGCACATGGCCATTGCTACTTCCTTAGCAATTATAATACCAACATCAATAGTCTCAGCTTTATCACATATGAGGTATAAAGCTGTAAACTTTGATCTTGTAAAAACTTTTGGTGTAAGTGTAGCTATTGGTATTTTAATAGGAACTTTTGTAGCAACAAATTCTAAAACTCCACAATTACTTTTAATGTTCTCATTTTTCGCATTTTGTGTTGCAATTTTCTTTATTTTTTTTAGAGACAAAGCAGGTTCAAATGTAAAAAAAGTACCCAATTTTTTTAAAAATATTTACGGCGTATTTATGGGTTTCATGTCTGTGCCTCTAGGCATTGGCGCAGGTTCTCTTGGAGTACCTTTTTTAAAAACGCTCGGTTATTCTATTAATATAGCAATAGGTACCTCGGCTACAATTGGAATTGTAAATGCTGTTTGTGGAGCTACAAGTATGGCGATAAGTGGAATATTGTTTTTTGATATATCTGTGCCTTACAGTTTTGGGTTTATCAATATTGCAGGTTTTTTGGTATTTGTGCCGATTACAATGATATTTGCTCCTTTAGGAGCAAAAATAACTCATTCAATTGACAAAAATTTATTGAGCAAAATTTTTGGACTTTTCTTGATGATAATATCAATAAGAGCTTTTGTTGAATATTTGAAATTTTAAGGAATTAATATTGCAGGACCAAGCAGTTTTCTTGCGTGTAAATCTTCATGTGATTTTTGAGCTTCATCCAGTGAGTATTTGTGAGCTATATCAATTTTGATTTTACCCTCCTTCATTATACGAAACAGTCTATCAGCAGATAATTCAAGATCAGAACGTAGTGCCGTGTATGGCATGACAGATGGCCTTGTTAAAAATATAGCTTTTGGAGCTAAATGTTTTTTTACATCTATTTTTTCAACCATCCCTGATGCATTTCCAAAAGATAAAAACATACCTCTTGTTTTTATAGCCTCTAATGACTTTTCGAATGTTTTAAGCCCAACTCCATCATAAACAGCATCTACTCCTTTGCCATTAGTGATCTCAAGTACTTCTTTGGCAAAATTTTGAGTTGAGTAATTAATAACATGGTCACAACCATTTTGTTTTGCAATTTTTATTTTTTCATCAGAACCAACTGTACCAATCAACGTACAACCAATTGCTCTTGCCCATTGACAAAAAATTTGCCCAACCCCACCAGCTGCAGCGTGGAATAAAATTACATCTTCTTTTTTTACTTGATAAGCCCTGTGTAGTAAATATTCACAAGTCATTCCTTTTAATGTTATAGCACCTGCATCTTCAAA
>CABZEY010000007.1 GCA_902524955.1 uncultured Pelagibacteraceae bacterium
ATTTTAATGTTTGGGTTTTTAATTTTTTTAATAATTCTTAATTTTGCTGATCTAGAATTAGGATTTTGTTTAATCTCAATTTCACTAGGTTTAACTGCTTTATTTGTTAATAAATGAAAACTGATATCGTTTTTCTCATTTTTTTTTGGAATATATCTTGATAGCGATTTTTTTTTACCGTAAAAATTAAATATTCTTTTTACTAAAGTGTCTTCCAAAGAATGAAATGTAACTACAATAACAACTGCACCTTCTTTACAGTTATTTATAATATAATTTAATGCATTAAAAATTTCAGATAATTCTTGATTAACTATCATTCTGATTGCCTGAAATGTTTTAGTTGCGGGATGAGTTTTATTTCTATTATATTTTATACTAGTGATTATATCCGATAAATCCTTGCTAGATAAATTTTTTTTAATATTTCTATATTTTATAATTTTCTTTGAAATTTGGGATGCAAATTTTTCTTCTCCAAATAATTTTAAAATATTTTTTAAATTTTTTTCTGATACATTTTTAATCAGATCATATGCATTAAAGGTATTTAAACCCATGGTCATATCTAGAATACTATTTGACTCAAAGGAAAAGCCTCTTTCCATATTTTTAAGTTGAAAATTAGATAAACCTAGATCAAATATAAAAAAATCTGAGTTATTGAAATGTTCGAGCTGATGTATTTGTGAAAATTTAATATTGTGAAAATTAAACCTATCAATATAATTATTCTTAAGATTTAAGGCGTGCTTTAGAATATTTTTATCTCTATCAAGTCCTATTACATGAGATTTTTTGAACTTTTTTAATATACCTAAAGAATAGCCTCCTCCACCGAATGTACAATCAACTATAGTTTTATTATCTGATATAAAACCTAATATCTCATCTAGCATCACTGGATAATGTTTTATGGAATCCAGTGACATATAACATATTTGTTAATTAGTTTGTCTTCTTAAAAATGCAGGAATTTCTAGATCATCCTTATCATCAAAATCTAAGTCAGATAAATCAGTATCTTCTCTATTTTCATGAGATTGATCCTCTAATTCTTGCATATGATCATCTCCCGTAAATAGTTGGGGAGTTTGAAAATTTTCCTCACTAGCAAATTGATCCATACTTTTTTCGCTATTTAAGGTTTGCGTCTCAAAAATGTCATTTTCGTTATTATTTAAACTTTGTTCATCTCTTAAAAAATCTTCTATTGCAGGATCTTCAGTTTTTACATTCTCTTGAATTTCTCTATAGTTAGTTTTGATATCAGGAGTAATATTTTGATTAACTTCACTTACTGATCCTAAATCCAAAGCATTTGCACCAGATACATGCGTATTCTGTGCTGTGCTCATATTATTATTTGGTTTAGCAGGTGTAACATAAGGCTGATTTGACATGTACGCTGCGTAATTATTTTTATTATGAACATTTGCAGTGTTATTAATAGTCAAATTCTGTTGACTATAGCCATTTCTACTTTGTACAACGCTTAATGTTGGTTTATTTTTTACAACTTCGCCACCTAAGCCAGTAACAACTATCGATACTCGTACTTTACCATTCATTGCTTCGTCGATTGTATTTCCAATTAAAATATCAGCACCAGGATCAACTTCTGCTCTTATTTTATTTGCTGCTTCGTCAACTTCAAAAAGGGTTATGTCATTTCCACCAGTTATATTCACAAGTAAACCTTTTGCACCTTTTAAAGTATAATCATCGATTAATGGATTGTTTATCGCTGCATCTGATGCAATGACAGCTCTATTATCGCCTTCTGCTTCTCCAGTACCCATCATGGCTTTACCCATCCCGCTCATTATTGTTTCTATGTCAGCAAAATCTAAATTCATTAGACCTGGTCTTACAATGAGATCGGTAATTCCTCTAACACCATGCATTAATACATTATCTGCCATTTTAAAGGCGTGAATTAATGGTGTTTTTTCATCCGCAATTTTGAACAAGTTTTGGTTAGGGATTATTATGCTTGTATCAACAACTCTTAGTAAATTTTCTAAACCAGCTTCAGCTACTCTTATTCTTCCAGGGCCTTCATACATAAAAGGCTTTGTTACAACACCCACTGTTAAGATATTAAGATCTTTAGCAGCTTTTGCAATTACCGGAGCAGCACCGGTCCCTGTACCACCACCCATTCCTGCAGTAACAAAAACCATGTTTGCGCCCTGTAAAAGATTTATAATTTCATTCATTGACTCATCTGCGGCGGCCTGGCCAATATCTGCTTTAGATCCAGCTCCTAATCCTCTTGTTAAGTTTGCACCTAATTGAATTTTACAATCTGCTTTATTTTTTTTTAAATCTTGTGCATCGGTATTAGCTGCAACAAATTCTACACCTTGAATTCCCGCATCAATCATATTGTTGATTGCATTTCCTCCAGCTCCTCCAACTCCAAGTACGACTATTCTTGGTTTTAATTCTCTTAACTCAGGTGCAGTAATATTTATTGCCATAGTTTTTCTCCTTTTTATTGTATTAATTTGTTTGTTTCCATTTTAGCTCTGATCGTTTTAAACTTGCCTTTTTTCGTGCATCTTCGCTAAAATTTTTAAATTCTGAAGGTTCCCACATTTGAAATGTTTTACCTTGACCTACAAATAAAACTTTTTCTTTAATTCCCGAGTGACTCAAAAATTTATCTGGTATGGTAACTCTTCCTTCACTATCAAAGTTTAAATGAAAACTGTTTGCCAATACAGAAGTTGAAAATATATCTCTATTTTCTTCAAAAGGATTAAGTGTCTCAATTGTATCTATTATTTTTTGTAATCTATCTTGAGGACAAAATTCTATTGATGAGTTTGTAAATGATGGATAACAAATGACTCCACTATAACCAAGTGCCGACAGATGTGATCTATACGAAGCAGGCACTGACACTCTTCCTTTCTTGTCTAACTTGTTTTCGTATGTAGAAATAAACATAAATATAATTCATTTTTACCCTTTTATGGGATTTCATGGGAATACATGGTTTTATTGAATAAGTCAATAATATTGCAACTTTGAGTTGTTCTTTAAATGTTCTATTGTAGTGAAAGTATTTTGCTAGCTGGCCTGTAAGCTGGGTTCTGTCTTTTAAAATGGTAATTTATCTTGGCTAATCGTTTCCAATTAGCTCTAGCAACCAACCCGGATAGCTTATCTAGGACATATGATCAATGATCGCGCTATCCCTATTTGGTCTTGCTTCAAGTAGGGTTTTCCATGCCCTTTTTATTACTAAAAAGGCGGTGAGCTCTTACCTCACCGTTTCACCCTTGCCTTGATTAGGCGGTCTATTCTCTGTGGCACTATCCCTAGGATTACTCCTGCCAGGTGTTACCTGGTACTTTTTCCTATGAAGCCCAGACTTTCCTCTCTAAAAAATAGAGCTACCATTCAACCAACTAGCGCAGTTTATATAGCTAAATATGCTTAATTTTCAACGTTTTTTTGATAGATTAAGCTTATTTAATTTTGTCCATGGAAATTTTGGTCCAGGATCTTTTTTTCTGATTGGCGAAATATCCTCGTGACCAAGCACATATTTTGAATTTATATTATATTTTTTTTTTAAGGCAGTTAAAAGCTTTAACAGCGCTCGGATCTGATTTTTGGGAAAAATTTCTTTTCCATTATTAACGAGTTCAATTCCAATTGACTTTGAATTTAAATTAACATCTTCCTCCCATTTTGATTTTCCAGCATGCCAAGCAATGTTATGGTCTTTTACAAGTTGATAAATTTTTCCTTTTTTACTGATTAAATAATGACAACTTACTTTTGCAACTTGAGATTGTAATCTTTGTATTGCCACGGCCTGATTTTTCATGCCTGTATAATGAATAATTATATACTTAATTATTCTATTTGATTTTACATCGAAGTTTTTACTTTTTTTGAAAACTACCTTTAAGTTCATTTTGCCTTTTTTTATGCTAGTTTTAGCTACAAATATCACTATATACTCAGCGAAACATAAAAAAATGAAATATTTTACAAGATTATTAATCTGTGGCTGTTTACTTGTAAACTTTACAACTGCTACTAGTGCGAAAACGAAAGACTGCTTTGAAACTGTCAATAGAGCTGTTTTCTCATTTAACATTGGCTTGGATAAAGTAATATTTAAACCAGTAGCAAAAGGTTACTCATATTTACCTAGTCCGATTAGAACTGGTGTCAAAAATGCAACAAACAATGTTTCATATTTTGTGCAAATACCAAATCAGTTTCTACAAGGTAAATTTAAAAACGGAGTAAAAGATACAGGCAGGTTTCTTATTAACTCAACTGTTGGACTTTTGGGACTTTTTGATCCGGCATCAAAAATTGGTTTATCAAAAAATGAAAATGAAGATTATGGGCAAACACTTGGTAGCTGGGGTGTCAGTCATGGGTGTTATATTGTTTTGCCTGTTTTTGGTCCTACAACTCTAAGAGATTCTGTTGGTAAAGTTGGAAATGTTTTCTTGGACCCTTTCTACTTAAGTACAGTGGGTAATAAAGAAATGTTACTAGGAAATAATCTAGGTGATCAAACATATTGGGGTGAAACGGTATTGGATAAAACAAATTGGAGAGCGGAAAATATTAAATCATTAGAGGATTTAGAAAAAAACTCAATTGATCTATACTCCTCAGTAAAAAGTTTATATCTTCAAAGAAGAGATTACTTGACCAATGATGGAACTGATAGTGAAGACGAATGGAAAGATTTTAAATAATAAATATTTAATGTTTAGAAAAATTCTTTTCCTTAAAATTTCAATATTATTTTTTTTAATTTCGAAAGTTATTGCTTTTGAAAGCGAAGCTGAACAATTAATACAATCTACAACGAATGACGCTAAAGCAATTATACTTAATAATAATATTAAAGTTGAAGAAAAGAAAATGAAAATAGAACAAATTGCATTGAAAGTTGTAGATGTAGATGGTTTAGGTCGTTTTACACTTGGTTCTTCTAGAAAAAATTTAACTAATGAACAATTAGAAAAATATACTAAATTATTCAGAATATTTTTTTCTAAAAATATATCAAGTAGACTGCAAAATTATAGTGATCAAAATATTGAGGTAATTGGATCAAAAAAAATTAGTAATAATTATGTTTTAGTAAAATCAAAAATGATATCTAAAGCAGATAAACAAGAAATCAAAATTGATTGGAGAGTTTTTAAAATTGAAGATAAGCTTTTAATTAGAGATCTTGTGGTAGAGGGCCTTAGTTTAGCAAAAACCCAAAGAGAAGAATTTAACTCTATACTTACCAGCAAAGGTTTTGAAGGACTAATTGCTAATTTAAAAGATTTTATATCTAAAAACTGACTTTTTTGTAACCAAGCTGCAATACCCAAAGGCCAAATAGTATAATTACCAACGATACAAACATATTAATAGAAAAATTTTCACCTAAGAACAACCAGCTAAAATATAAACCGAATATTGGGATGAGCAATGAAACTTGGGACATAAAAATTAGTCCATTGTCGAAAATTAATTTTGCTCTTATCATAAAAGCAATTGCTGTACTTACTACTCCCAAGTAAATTAAGCTCAGAAAACTATTTAATTCAACTTGTTGAAAATCCAAATTATTTAATTTCACACTGCATATTGGTAGCAAAATTATAGTACCGCATATCATAGATAATGCCGCAATTGTTTCATTATTATACTCTCGATACTTTTGAATAATTAAGCCGCCAATCACATAGCTTAACGAAGCTGACATAACAATCAGTACTGATAATAATGTAGTCGTTTTTGAAATATAAATTTGATCATAAAATAAAATAAAAACACTTATAAAACCAATTACGGTACCTAAAAATTTAAATCTATTAAATTTATCTGAAGTAAAATAATGCGATAAAATAATAGCATAAAATGGTCCTGCTGACATAAGTAAAGCTGCTAGGCCACTTGTCATTCCATCAATTCCAAACGCAATTAAACAAAATGGTAAAACATAATTCGTAAACCCAATTAAAAAAAATATATATATTTTTTTTGAAAATAAAAATTTATACTCAATCTTCTTAAAAAAAATTAAAGATAAAGCACATAAAAATATAGATGCAAAAAATATCCTTCCACCAGCTAACAAAAAATAATCAAAACTGGTTAGTACAATCTTATAATTAAAAAAAGCTGATCCCCAAATTGCAGATAATATAAATAATAGTAGGTAACTTTTAAATATTGGTTTTTCCATTTTTTCTGGTGGGCCCGGAGGGATTTGAACCCCCGACAACCCCGTTATGAGCGGGGGGCTCTAACCAACTGAGCTACAGGCCCGGATTAGATCTGATTTATCACCAAGGGGGATAAAAATAAATAAATATTATCAATTATCTAAAAAGCTTTTTAGTTGTCTGGATCTACTAGGATGTTTTAACTTTCTTAGAGCTTTTGCCTCAATCTGTCTAATACGCTCTCTAGTAACTGAAAATTGTTGACCAACCTCTTCTAATGTATGATCAGTATTCATTCCAATACCGAATCTCATTCTCAAAACTCTCTCTTCTCTAGGAGTTAAAGAGGCTAAAACTTTAGTTGTGGTATTTTTTAAAGCTGTCTGTACAGCAGCATCAACTGGTATCAATGCATTAGTGTCTTCTATAAAATCACCTAAAGTACTATCTTCTTCATCTCCGACAGGAGTTTCGAGCGACACTGGCTCTTTAGCAATTTTAAGAACTTTTCTAACTTTTTCCAAAGGCATAGCTAGTTTTTTTGATAACTCTTCTGGAGTTGGCTCTCTTCCAAATTCGCTCATCATCTGTCTTTGGGTTCTAACAATTTTATTAATAGTTTCAATCATGTGCACTGGAATTCTTATTGTTCTAGCTTGATCTGCTATTGAACGTGTAATTGCCTGTCTAATCCACCATGTTGCATAAGTTGAAAATTTATAGCCTCTTCTATATTCAAATTTATCAACTGCCTTCATTAAACCAATATTTCCTTCTTGTATCAGATCTAAAAATTGCAAACCTCTGTTAGTATATTTTTTTGCAATAGAAATTACCAATCTAAGGTTAGCCTCTATCATTTCCTTCTTAGCAATTCTCGACTCTCGTTCCCCTTTTTTTATTTTATTAACTAATATTCTAAAATCAGAAATTGACATCCCTATTACATTACTCAATTCAATTAATTTGTTTCTTAAGATTGAAAACAATTTTTTTTCTTTTGTAAAAAAAGCTAACCAACTTTTTTCATCACTTAAAAACTTTTCAAAATTTGGATTTAGTTCATTGCCGACATAAAATTTAATAAAGTCGTCTCTAGATATCCCATGTTTATTAGCCGCTCTCATTAGCTCACCATCATATGATAAAATTTTCTTGTTTTCTGCGTAATTCAAACTAACTAAATCTTCTTGCGTGACCTGATTTAATTGCAATTTCAATAATTCTTCCATAATTTCTTTTTTTACCTTCTCATAGTTTTTCTTTTTACTGTCACTGAAAACTTGATTTTTCAGAACACATTCAAGTTTATCTCTTTGATATGATATAAGTTTTTTATAATTTTTTGTTATTCTACTGAAAGCCTCAAGAATTTTTGGCTTCAATTCAATTTCTAATGAAGCTAGTGAAATATTAAATTCATCATCATCATTTCCTGAGTCATCAGTCTCTGTATCAATATTTGGATTTTTTTCTTTAGCTTCTTTTTTACTTTTTTCTTTTATTGATTTAGCTAATTTTTCATCGTCGATGAAATTTGTATCAAGATCAATTATATCTCTAACAAGCATTTCGTTATTTATTAATTTTTCTTCCCAGTCAAAAATCTTTTTTGCTGTAATTGGGCTTTCAGACAATGAGCTAATCATTACATAGCGACCAGATTCGATTCTTTTTGCAATTGCAGTTTCCCCCTCTCTAGATAAGAGCTCAACACCGCCCATCTCTCTAAGATACATCCTGATAGGATCATCGCTTCTCTCAACTGTTTTTGTTTGTTTAGAAGTTTCTGTTTCTGTTTTTTTAATTTTAAAATCAGACTTATTTTGAACCAATGTAATTGCCTGGTCAAAGATATGAATTAATGCGTGGTTTAAACTTTCAATATTGCTATTTCTTTTCCCTAAAGATTTTTGCAATTCTTCATATGTTATGAATCCTCTGTTGAGGCCTTTATCAACCAGTCTTTCAAAGGATTTAGATATTAGTTTTTCCACAATAGTTGATGGAATTTATATTTTTTTTGAGGAAAATAAATGGAAATTTGCAATATTTTTAGCTATTTTTTAGCAATAAATACCGATCGTACATATCTTGGCTTGGATTTTTAACTAATTCTGATTCCAAATTAGATAACTCTTTATTTTTTTTAAATAAGTTTAGTTCTGCCAGATAATCTTCAAAAAAACTATTGAACGAATTTTGATCTAAGTTGTTAATAATACTCTTATTATTCGCGTACATATTTATTTTTTTTAATAACGTATCAAAATTTATTTCTAGTTTTTTTATTAAATTATCTTTTGATCTAATATTTTGATTTGTTAATGAAGATATAAGTTCAGATAAAAAATTTTTATTATCCTTAAAACTAAAGTTTATCGTAGATAATTCTTCTATTTTATTTTCACTGTAATCTGGATAGTTTAGAATCAAATTTAATAAAGACAATTCGATAATCTCCTCTTTTGTCAGCATTAATCTCAAGCTTGCTTTCTTTAAAGCCTCTTGATTGGGTAAATTATTTTTTTTGTTTTTTATTAAATTTTCGAAAATTTTATTTTTAAATGCATTTTTTACGTATTTTTTTGATATCGGATCATCTACCTCATCTGCAAGATTAAAAAGTTTTTTTTCTAATAGTGCAACTTCTGAAGCTTTTGATCTATTCACATTTATTGCATGATAATTAAAAATGATTTCAACTAAATCACTGCTTTGGCCGATTAAAGAAATAAAACCATTTTGTCCAAATTGATTTATGAAGTCATCAGGATCTTGTGAATTGGGTATTTTTGTAAAAAAAATATCTTTTCCGGGCTTTAGAATCTTTAAAACTCGTTCAGCAGCTCTGTAGGATGCATTTATTCCACTTTGATCTCCGTCAAAGCATAAAATTATTTTATTAAAATTTTTCCATGCTAAATTAATTTGAGATATCGTGATAGCTGTACCCAAGGTTGCCGCAACATTTTTTACTCCTTTGTTGTATAATGAAACTACGTCCATATATCCTTCAACTAAAATTAAGTTTTCAGTATTTGAACACTCTTTTTTAGCATTATTTAAATTATATAAGTTAAAACCTTTTTTAAATAAATCTGTTTCAGGAGAATTTATATATTTAGCTAGTGCTTTATTCAAAACTGATCTTCCACCACAACCTACAAATTGATTATAATAATTCAATATTGGAAATATTATTCTATTTCTAAAACGCGAAACCAATTCATCTGATTGATCCTTTTTATAATACATGCCAGATTTAATTAGTTCTTCTGAGGTAAAATTATTGCTGTAAAGTTTTTCTTGAATTTTTTTACTATCTTCACAAAAACCAATTTTGAAATTTTGAATTGTATTTTTTGATAAGCCCCTGTCAGTTAAATATTTAAGATGTGAACTTTTATATTCAGATTGAAGATCCATTTCACAAGTCGAGAAAAAAATTTCAAAAAGTTTTTGAATTTTTTGTGACTCCTTTTCTTTTTTTTCATCTTCTTTAGTAAAATGATAAGGTTGCATTCCAGCTCTTTGTGCTAAAGATCTTACTGCCTCACCAAAACCTAAGTTATCTAATTTCATTAAAAAATCGAAAATGTTTCCGTGTTCTCCTGTACTAAAACAATGATAAAATCCTTTATCATCATTTACAGTGAAAGATGGTGTCTTTTCGTTTTTAAATGGAGATAGACCAATAAACTCTTTGCCTCTTTTCTTTAAATTAACTTTTAATCTAACCACATCTGAAACTTTGAGCCTATTTTTAATCTCATCAATATAGGATTTTGGATATTTCATTGTCCCTTAAGTTTTTCCTTTAGAATTTTTCCAGCTAATGAAAAATCAATTTTTCCAATGTACTTGCTTTTAAGAATTTGCATGACTTTACCCATATCTTTTAGACTTGATGCGCCTGAACTTGAAATCGCTTCTGCACAAACTTTTTCGACCTCATCAGTGCTTAACTGTTGAGGCAAAAACTCCTTTATAATCTCTATTTCATTCTTCTCTTTATCTACTAAATCTTGCCTTTTGGCTTTTAGGTACATCTCTACTGACTCGTTCCTCTGTTTTAGCATTTTATTCAAAATAGAAATCATATCTTCATTAGTTACTTCTTTCTTATCTGAAGTTCTTTTTTCAATTTCTTTGTCTTTTTTTGCTGAAACTATAGCTCTTAAAGTTAAAACCCTGTCACTTTGCTTGTTTTTTAAAGACTCGCTAAGCGCTTTGTTAACATTTTCAAATATACTCATGACGATTATCTAATTTAGTTTCTTGACGAGTGTAAGACTTTTTCATAATTAACGCCAAAGTTTTTTTTTAATTTTGATTCTTAACCTATGAGTTGTATTTTTGTTTAATAAGGAAAAAAAGGCAAATTCAAATCTTTTATCATCACAACCCACAGGTATTCTAGTTTTTGAAAATGGATTATCTATTCCTGCAATAGGCATAGGTCATAAGGGTCATTCAATTGGAGAAGTTTGTTTTAATACTTCAATGACTGGTTATCAGGAAATTATAACTGACCCATCCTATTCTGATCAAATTATAAATTTCACATTTCCCCATATAGGAAATGTCGGTACAAACTTTGAAGATATAGAGTCAGAAAAGGTTTGGTTGAAGGGTGTTATATTTGCAAAAGAAATAACTGAACCTTCAAATTATAGATCTTTTGAAAAACTTAATCTTTGGCTAGAAAAAAATCAAATTGTTGGGGTCGCAGGTGTAGATACAAGAGCTATTACAAATTTAATTAGATTAAAAGGTGCTTTGAAAGCAACAATTGTAAATGGTGATATTACTGATACAGAAAAGTATCTTGGGGATTGTAAAAACTGGCCTGGTTTAAAAGGAATGGAACTTACTAAAAAAGTTACCACAAAACAAATTTATGATTGGAGTGATGAAGGGCTATGGTCAAAAAAAAATGGGTATTATAAAAATAATGAATACAAAAACCATGTGGTAGTTTTAGACTTTGGATGTAAAAAAAATATTTTAAGAAATTTCTCAAATTTAAAAACGAAATTAACTATTGTGCCCGCTGATACAAGTTTTGAAAAAATATCAGAGCTAAAACCAGATGGAGTTTTTTTATCTAATGGCCCAGGAGATCCAGCCGCCACATCAGAATTTGCAAATAAAACTATAAAAAAAATATTAGAAAATAATATTCCAGTTTTTGGTATCTGCCTAGGTCACCAATTACTTGCACATTCTTTAAACTGTAAAACAAAAAAAATGCATCAAGGACACAGAGGGGCAAATCATCCGGTAAAAAATTTAAATAATAATCTTGTAGAAATCACATCACAAAATCACGGTTTCGAAGTAAATAAAGATAATATTCCTGATGATGTAGAGATAACGCACTTATCTTTATTTGATCAATCTATCGAAGGAATTAAATCAAAAAAATATAAAGCTTTCTCAGTACAATATCATCCAGAAGCAAGTCCTGGTCCCCATGATAGTCATTATTTATTTATAGAATTTATTAAAGAAGTAGAAAAAAATGCCAAAAAGAACTGATATAAATAAAATTATGATCATTGGCGCTGGTCCAATTGTAATCGGACAAGCTTGTGAATTTGATTATTCAGGATCACAGGCATGCAAAGCATTGAGGCAAGAGGGTTATAAAATTATTTTAGTCAACTCCAATCCTGCTACTATAATGACCGATCCAAATGTTGCAGATGTTACTTATATTGAACCTATAAATAATCAGGTATTAGAGGAGATTATAAAAAAAGAAAAACCTGATGCAATTCTTCCAACTATGGGTGGTCAAACTGGACTTAATGCAGCAATGAGCTTAGATCAAAATGGAATATTAAAGAAATACGATGTTGAATTAATTGGAGCTAATGCAGAAGCAATTGATAACGCAGAAAATAGAGAAAAATTTAAAAGAAATATGATTGAAATTGGTCTTGAATCAGCAAGATCGTATATATGTAGAAATGAAAAAGATACAAAAGAGGCGTTCAAAAAAATTGGAGTGCCCTCAATCATTAGACCTTCATTTACGCTAGGGGGCACAGGAGGAGGAATAGCAAATACAGAAGAGGAATTTTTTAAAATTATTAAAAATGGTTTAGATTTATCTCCAACAAATGAAGTTTTAGTTGAAGAGTCGTTGGTTGGTTGGAAAGAGTTTGAAATGGAAGTTGTAAGGGATAAGAAAGATAATGCAATTATTGTTTGCTCAATTGAAAACTTAGACCCAATGGGGATACATACTGGTGACTCGATTACTGTGGCCCCTGCCCTAACTCTAACTGATAAAGAGTACCAAGTCATGAGAAACGCTTCGATTGCATGTCTAAGAAAAATCGGAGTTGAAACAGGGGGGTCAAATGTTCAGTTTGCTATCAATCCCAAGGATGGCAGAATGATTGTTATTGAGATGAATCCAAGGGTTTCTAGATCTTCAGCATTAGCATCAAAAGCAACTGGTTTTCCTATTGCTAAAGTTGCCGCTAAATTAGCAGTAGGTTATACCTTAGATGAAATACAAAATGATATTACAAAGGTAACCCCTGCATCATTTGAACCAACTATAGATTACGTTGTTACCAAAATTCCAAGATTTGCATTTGAAAAATTTAAAAAAAGTAAAGCAGAACTTGGGACTGCAATGAAATCAGTTGGAGAAAGCATGTCCATTGGAAGGAATTTCAAAGAGTCATTCCAAAAAGCACTAGTCTCTCTTGAAATTGGCTTATCTGGCCTTGATAAAATTGACTGCGATTTAAATACTGTAAAAAAACAATTAAAAAAAAATATACCTTTAAGAATTTTATATGTAGCTGAGGGATTTAGAAAAGGATTGAGTTTAGATAATATTCATCAACTCTGTAAAATTGACCCCTGGTTTTTAAATCAAATAAAAGAGATTGTAGATGCTGAAAGTGAAATTACTAAAAGTCCATTCCAAAAAAATACATTCAAGTTAATTAAATCTATGGGGTTTTCAGATCAGAAGATTTCAGAGTTATCAAAAAAACCTTTGGATCAAGTTGAAGATTTTAAAAAAAATAATGATATAAAAATTACATATAAAAAAGTTGACACATGCGCTGCTGAATTTTCTTCATTAACGCCATATATGTATTCAACTTACGATCATGGTTTAATGTCTGATGGAGAATGTGAAGCAAACCCGTCAAATAAAGAAAAGGTAATAATAATTGGTGGTGGACCAAATAGAATTGGTCAAGGTATTGAATTTGATTATTGTTGTTGTCAGGCAAGTTTTTCATTAAAAGAAATGGGATTTGAAACAGTTATGATTAATTGTAATCCAGAAACTGTTTCAACAGATTATGACACTAGTGACAGATTGTATTTTGAACCTCTTATTGATGAGTATATTATTGAAATACTTAAAAAAGAAAGTTCAAATGGGAAAATAAAAGGCGTTATTGTTCAGTTTGGAGGACAAACACCAATTAAACTAGCTAAAAAAATTCACGACTCAGGCTTTCCTATTTTGGGAACTCAACTTAAGTCAATTGACACAGCTGAAGATAGAGAAAAATTTAATCAAATTGTAAATGAATTAAATTTGAAACAAGCAGAAAGTGGTCTAGCACGAGATAAAGGAGAAGCAAAAACTATTATAAAAAAAATTGGCTACCCAGTAGTCATTAGGCCTTCCTATGTATTAGGGGGTCGTGCCATGGAAATAATTCATGATAACGAACAATTGAATAAATATATTGAAGAAGCCGTGCAAGTTTCTGGGGATAGCCCAGTTTTAATTGATAAATTTTTAAACGATGCAATTGAAATTGATGTTGATGCTGTTTGTGATGGTCAGGATGTATTTATTGCTGGTATCATGGAACATATTGAGGAAGCTGGAATTCACTCTGGAGATTCAGCTTGTTGCATTCCTCCATTCTCATTGGATGAAAAATTAATTAAAGAATTAAAATATCAAACGATGTCTCTTGCAAAAAAATTAAATGTAGTTGGTCTTATAAATATACAGTTCGCAATCAGGGGTAGTGATATATACATTCTTGAAGTTAATCCACGAGCGAGTCGAACTGTTCCTTATGTTTCTAAAGCTCTAAATATTCCGGTCGCAAAAATTGCTTCACAGGTCATGGCTGGGAAAAAATTAAAAGAATTTCAAAATTTAAATAAGAAACTAAATATATTCGCAGTAAAAGAAGCTGTATTTCCTTTTAATAAATTTCCAGAAGTTGATACTATTTTAGGTCCAGAGATGAAGTCAACTGGAGAAGCTATGGGTATTGATGGTGATTTTGGAATGGCATTTGCAAAAAGCCAAATGTCAGCTGGCAATGATCTACCAACTGAAGGGTCAGCATTCATATCTGTTAAAGATGAAGATAAAGATAAAATTTGTGATTATGCTAAAAGCCTTTTTGAAATTGGTTTTAAAATTTTTGCAACAGGTAGAACTGCAGATACCTTAAATAAATATGGAATTGAATGTAAGAAAATAAATAAAGTAAATCAAGGCAGTCCTCATATTGTTGAGTATTTAGATGATAAAAAAATTTCACTAGTGATTAACACTACATCTGGAAAAAAATCTATTGAGGACTCTTGGTCATTAAGAAGAGCAGCACTTAATAATAAAATTCCTTATTTTACAACTCTTGCTGGGGCAAAAGCATGTACTCGAGCAATAAATTCCCTAAAAAAAAATGTATTAAATATTAGAAGAATTCAAGAATTATAATTATTTTTGAACTGGATAATCTGTCTCGAAAGTCACATAATTTACTTGCAAACAACGTCTTTCATCTTTAATGACTTTCTTATCTAAACCATGCCAACTATTCTCATCAGTTGTAAATATATATCCATAATTATCTTTGTATGGAACAGTGTAAACTTTTTCTAATTTTTTGTTATAAAAATCAGTACCAAGTTCTTCAGATTCGTTGTTTCGATTTACAAATAACATTGAAGACATTAACTTCTCTTTAATGTCACAATGCGGTTTAAGCCAAAAACCTTTTCTATCACAACAAATCTCAACTCGAACATATGAATTGGATAAGTCTTTGCCTATCATTTTTCCAATATATTCATGAGTTTCTTTTTTTTGAAGTTCGTTTACTAACTTTAATATTTCGGGATAATTCTTTTCATTTTCTTTACTTACGAAACATCTGAACTTAAGAGCCTTACCACCAGACTTAATACCTTCTCTTAATTTACCGTCGCCACCATCAATTGCTCTAGTTCCATCAAATTGAATATTATGTGCGGTAGGGTCATCTAGTTGAGCATTATAAAGTTCATTAATCATTGCTTCAGTCATTGGCTTTTCAAATTCCCAATATCTAAATGGGTCAGTACCATGCTTACTATTCTTTACAGATTCTAAAATGCTCATATGTTATCTATTATACTTTTTGATATCCGTTTAGTCTCATATAATTTTTGATAAGTCCAGTTATCAATTGAACCTTCAAAAAAACGAATTATGCCAAGATCTTTAAATAATTTAAAAAATCTCTGAAATCTGTAGTCATTTTTAATACTTTTAAGCTTTATCACATATATAGGTTTTCCTGTAATTGCAGCTTCAGAGATCATTGAAGTTGAGTCACATGTAATTAAAACGTGTGATGCTTCTGATAATGATTTTGTATAATTTTTTTTTTCTAAACTACTATCATAGTAAAATTTCTTGTTATTAAAAACTGACTTTAACTTTTCAAATAACTGTGAAGGTGTTCTTCTCGAGGCAACAACATTTATTTTGCTTATATTATTTAATTCTATTAAATTATTAAATACATCTTCTAAATCTTTAAAAAAAAAATCATAATATTGATTTGGGCCACCTAGTATTAATGAAACAATATTTTCATTTTTTAAATTAGTATTTCTTACCTCTTCTTCTTTTATATAATGTAATGCGCCTTTTGAATGTAAAACATTATTTCCATTTACAGGATTATCGTGTTCTGGGGTTATCACAAAGCTAAAAAATTTTGATGATATTTTTGGATCTTGAATATGAATATTTTGAACTTTCTTATTATAATTATTTTCAAAAAATTTTTTTAAAACTATATTTGGAATAACGCTCTTTCTACCACATGAAATTATGAAATCAGGTATATTTGCTATATTTCGTGTTAGTTCTTTAAAATTAAAAAAAGCCTTATTTTTTGGTGTAACGATAGGTGGCAAAAATTTTGAGTAAAACGGCAACTTTACTTTTTTATGATCAAAAGTTGTATTTAAAGCTTCAGCCAATCCCTCAACCTGACTTATCATACCGTGAGCTCCTTCTGTGAGTAACCAAGAGTGTAAAGCTTTCATTATAAATAATATTATTTTATTAAATTGTTTTTATAAAGTAATCAAATGAGTCAAAATAAAGAGCATAAATCCAAAGTTTTAATCATAGGATCAGGACCTGCAGGTTATAGTGCTGCTGTTTATACCTCACGAGCAATGCTTAATCCGATAATGGTGACTGGAATGGAACAAGGTGGGCAACTAACAACCACAACTGATGTTGAAAATTATCCAGGATTTTCCAAAGCAGTTCAAGGACCGTGGTTGATGGAAGAAATGAAAAAACAAGCTGAAAATGTTGGAACTCGTTTTATCACAGATATTATTAGTAAAGTAGATTTTTCAAAACGTCCTTTTGTTTGTGAGGGAGAAAATGGAAATACGTTTATATCTGATACAGTGATCATTTCAACTGGAGCACAAGCAAGATGGCTTGGTATTGAAAATGAAGAAAAGTTTAAAGGATTTGGAGTGAGTTCATGTGCTACTTGTGATGGGTTTTTTTTTAAGAATCAAGAAGTAGCAGTTGTTGGAGGTGGTAACGCAGCTGTGGAGGAGGCTATTTATCTCTCCGCAATTGCATCAAAAGTATATTTAATCCATAGAAGAGAAAAATTAAGAGCTGAAAAGATGCTTCAAGAAAAAATTTTTAAAAATAAAAAAATTGAAATTATTTGGGACACAATAGTGGAAAAAATTAATGGTACAGATAATCCAAAAAATTTAGAATCTATTACATTAAAAAATGTTAAAAATAATCAAACTAAAAATTTAAACGTTAATGGA
Source organism: uncultured Pelagibacteraceae bacterium (assembly GCA_902524955.1). Lineage (GTDB taxonomy): Bacteria > Pseudomonadota > Alphaproteobacteria > Pelagibacterales > Pelagibacteraceae > HIMB114. The sequence goes on from CABZEY010000007.1 coordinate 17,319, forward strand.
TTTTTTGTTGCAATTGGACATATACCGGCAACTAACATATTTAAAAATCAAATTAAAATGGATGATGAAGGTTATATAATTACAAGTCCAGATTCTACAGCAACAAATGTAAATGGAGTATTTGCAGCTGGCGATGTTAAAGATAAAGTTTTTAGACAAGCTATTACAGCTGCTGGTATGGGCTGTATGGCTGCTTTAGAAGCAGAAAAACTTTTAAGTCACTAACTAAGTTTAGAACAAAATTCTGAAATTCTTTTAACTGCTTTTTCAAGATTTTGCATTGAAGTTGCATAAGAAATTCTAAAAAAACCTTCTAATCCAAATGCAGAGCCTTGGACTACAGCAACTCCAGTTGATTCCAATAACTTTGATACAAAGTCAGTATCAGTTTTAATATCACCAAGTTCATTATGCGATTTACCCAAACAGCCTTTGCAACTCGGAAATACATAAAATGCTCCCTCAGGGTTTATACATTCAATTTCTGGTATTTTGTTAAGCTCTGTAACAACAAAATCTCTTCTTTCTTTAAACGCGTCTGAACGTTCTTTAATAAAACTTTGATCACCATTTAAAGCTTCAACAGCAGCAGCTTGACTTATTGATGATGGGTTTGTAGTGGATTGAGATTGTATTTTCGCCATTGCTTTGATTAATTCCTTTGGTCCTCCAGCGTATCCAATTCTCCAACCTGTCATTGAGTATGATTTGCTTACTCCATTAATTGTTAAAGTTCTTTCAGTTACACTTTTATTTTGAGCAATTGTATAAAATTTAAAATTATCATAAACAACGTGCTCATAAATATCATCGCTCATTATCATAACTTTAGGATAATCTTTTAATAAATCTGCAATAGAATCTATTTCATTCTTAGAGTAACAAGAGCCAGTAGGATTTGAAGGCGAATTAAGAATTATCCACTTAGTTTTATCTGTAAGATTATCCTTTATTTTATTAGGTGTAATTTTAAACTTATCTTTTTCACTACAAACAACTATTTTTGGTACACCCCCTGCTAGTAAAACAATATCAGGATAAGACACCCAATAAGGTGCTGGTATTAAAACCTCATCACCTGGATTAATTGTTGAAAGTATAGCATTAAATATTACCTGCTTACCTCCTGCCCCCACATTAATTTGATCTTTTGTAAAAGCTAATCCATTCTCTCTTTTAAATTTATTTATTATTGCTTCTTTAAGTTTAGGGGTTCCATCAACAGCTGTGTATTTTGTCTCGCCATTATTAATAGCCTGAATTGCGGCATTTTTAACGTTATCGGGAGTATCAAAATCAGGCTCTCCAGCCCCTAAAGATATTACATCAACACCTTTTTCTTTTAACTCTCTTGCTTTTTGCGTTACAGCTATTGTAGGAGAAGGTTTTATTCTTGATAAAGAACTTGATAAGATAGTCATAAAATATGTCTGTATTAAATACAATTAATGAAAAAGAAAGCAAGGATACAAATAAGTTATCCTTGAACAAACTTGAGGGTGGAAAGAATTTTAAAATTACAAGTAATTTTAAACCCTCTGGTGATCAACCAGCGGCAATTAAAGAATTGTGCCAAGGTTTAAATGATAAACAAAAAAATCAAGTTTTACTTGGTGTAACAGGTTCTGGAAAAACCTTCACAATGGCAAAAATAATTGAGTCTTTAAACCGTCCAGCTATTATTCTAGCCCCTAACAAAACTCTAGCCGCTCAACTTTACGGTGAGATGAAAAGTTTTTTTTCTGAAAACTCAGTCGAATATTTTGTCTCTTATTATGATTATTATACTCCTGAAGCTTACGTGCCAAGGTCAGATACATATATTGAAAAAGAGTCATCTATTAACGAACAAATTGATCGAATGAGACACTCTGCAACTAGATCACTTTTAGAAAAAGACGATGTTATCATTGTTTCAAGTGTTTCTTGTATTTATGGTCTCGGTTCAGCTGAGTCCTACAGCAAAATGACTTTTACATTTATAAAAAATGAAAACTATGAAAGAGAAAATGTAATTAAAGGTCTAATTGAACTTCAATACAAACGAAATGATCAGAACTTTCAAAGAGGAACTTTTAGAGTTAGGGGTGAAAACATTGAAATCTTCCCATCACATTTAGAAGATAGAGCGTGGAAACTAAATCTTGATGAAGGTAAATTAGTTTCTATTAAAGAATTTGATCCTTTAACAGGTGATAAGACAGAGGATTTAAATATTATTAAGGTATATGCTAATAGCCATTACATAACACCTCGTCCAACAGTAAATCAAGCAATCAAACAGATAAGAGATGAATTAAGAATCACTATAGATCATTTTAGAAAAGAAAATAAATTACTTGAAGCTCAAAGAATTGAGGAAAGAACTAGATTTGATTTAGAAATGATAGAAGCGACAGGATCTTGTTCTGGAATTGAAAACTATTCTCGATTTTTGTCTGGTAGAAAAAAAGGTGAACCGCCTCCAACTTTGTTCGAATATTTGCCAGATAATGCATTAGTATTTGTTGATGAAAGCCACGTCACAGTTCCTCAATTAAACGGTATGTATAAAGGAGATTTTACAAGAAAAAAAACTCTATCTGATTATGGTTTCAGATTACCGTCTTGTATGGATAACCGACCTTTAAAATTTGAAGAGTGGAACTTAATGAGACCACAAACAGTATTTGTATCAGCAACACCTGGCCCGTGGGAAATGGAACAAACTAAAGGTGTATTTTCAGAACAAATTATCAGACCTACTGGCTTAGTTGATCCAAATGTAGAAATAAGACCAGCAAAAAATCAGGTGGATGATTTATTAAACGAGTGCAAGGAGATTATAAAAAAAGAACAAAGAGTTTTGGTGACTACGCTTACAAAAAAAATGGCCGAGGACCTCACTGAATATTTTGACGAAAATGGTATCAAAGTTCGATATATGCACTCGGATATTGATACCTTGGAAAGAATAGAAATTATTAGAGATCTAAGACTAGGACACTTTGATGTACTTGTAGGTATTAATCTTTTGAGAGAAGGTTTAGATATACCCGAGTGTTCTCTTGTAGCAATTTTAGATGCAGATAAAGAGGGATTTTTAAGATCAGAGACTTCTTTGGTTCAAACAATAGGAAGAGCAGCTAGAAATGTTGAAGGAAGAGTGATTTTATATGCTGATAAAAAAACAAATAGTATCACAAAAGCTATTGAAGAAACTGATAGAAGAAGAAAAAAACAGCAAAATTATAATTTAAAAAATAATATTAATGCTGCATCCATAAAAAAGGAAATAAGTGACATATTAGAGAGCGTTTATGAAAAAGATTATCTTAATACTGATAAATTTACTAAACCTGGTCACAACTTAAAAAAACATATGAAAGCTTTAAAGAAAGATATGCAGAATGCTGCTGATAACCTGGAATTTGAGAAAGCAGCAGAAATACGAGATGAAATCAGAAAATTAGAACAGTCAGATATGGGTCTTACAGTAAATTCATTTACTAAAAATTATAGTGCAAAAAAAGCTGGTAGATCTACCCAGGGAAGAGCTGGTACAAAAGCCGGTAGAAAATATAAAAAAAAATGAATATTTTAATTACTGGAGCTGGAAAAAGAATTGGAAAAGAAATTGCAATTAATTTTGCAAAAAACGGCGCAACTATTGTTCTACATTATAATCATTCGAAAAAAGAAGCTGAAAAAACAGAAAAAGAAATATCTAAATACAGTAGAGCTGTTTTAATTAAAGCAAATTTAGAGAATTCTAATTCAGTAAAAAAACTTTTCTTAACAGCCAAAAAAAAAGTAGGGAAAATTCATCATTTGGTTAATTGTGCCTCGTTATTTGAAAACGACGACTTATTAAAATTTGATGAAAAAAATTGGGATAAACATCTGAATATTAATGCTAAGGCTCCTGTAATCTTAATATCACATTTCGCAAATCAAAAATTTAATTCCATTGATAATTTGACAGTAACGAATATTTTAGACCAGAGGGTATTTAAATTAACTCCACATTTTTTTTCTTATACTATAAGTAAACTTATTTTATATAACCTAACAAAAACAGCAGCCATGCGCTTAGCTCCTCATATAAGAGTTAACGCAATAGCCCCTGGGCCAGTTATAAAAAATTCTAGACAAACAAAAGCTCATTTTAAAAAACAATACTCAAATACTCTTTTAAAAAGACAAGTTAATAAAAGGGAAATTTTTAATGCATGTAAGTTTTTTATTGAAAATAAGTCAATTACTGGCCAATCTTTTGCAATAGATAGTGGTCAGAGTTTAAATTGGCAAACTAAAGATTTGATCAATATAAATGAATAATAAAGTTATTAAAATCAAAGGAGAAATTAAAACTTCTGAGGAAATAATTCATATTAAAAATTTAATGCTAAAAACAAAATTTGGTTTTTATCCAAAAGAAAAAAAAATCAGTCAAAGACTGATATTTAATCTTAAAGTCTATACAATTAAAAATATTTATAGAGACAGTAGACTTGAAGATGTGGTTGATTATGATGAAATAGTCAAAATAATAAAAAAAATTCTTATTGAAAATATTAATTTCCTAGAAACGCTTGCCGAAAAGATAATAAATAAAATTTTTGAAGATAGAAGAATAATTAAAATTAATATTAAAATTGAAAAACCTGATGCTGTGTCAGAATGTGATAGTGTAGGTTATGAAATTACCAAAGAACGGATGTAAAATGAATTCTTTAGAAAAAGGAAAAGAAATATTTAAAAGAAAATCTAAGCTTTGTTCAAATAGTCCTGGTGTTTATCAAGTTTTCGATGAAAGAAATAAAATAATCTATGTTGGTAAAGCTAAAAATTTACCAAATAGGTTGTCAAATTATGCATCTAGCTCTACGCAACCTATAAGAACCGAAAGGATGATTGCTTCAACTATAAGGATAGATACCATCAGCACATTAAACGAGTCTGAAGCTTTGCTATTAGAAGCAAACTTAATTAAAAAGAACAAGCCTAGGTACAACGTCCTTTTAAAAGATGATAAATCTTTTCCGTATATTCAAATCAGATCAAGCCATGACTTTCCACAAATCACTAAGTTTCGAGGAAAGCATAATGATAAGGATATTTACTTTGGTCCTTTTGCATCAATTGCATCAGCAAATTGGACAATAAAAATGCTTCAGAAAGTATTTCAATTAAGAGTTTGCGATGACAATACTTTTAAAGGAAGGTCTAGACCATGTATTCTATATCAAATCAAAAGGTGTTCAGGACCATGTACAAATGAAATATCAAAAGTTGATTATGCCGAAACTGTTAAAGAATGTACAAATTTTTTAAATGGTAAATCTAGAGATATCCAAAAAAAATTGTCTCATCAAATGGAAAAACAAAGTGAGAAATTAAATTATGAAAAAGCTGCAATTTTGAGAGATAGAATAAAGTCTTTAACCTACATTCAATCGTCTCAAAATATTCAAAAAAATAACTTAAAAGATGCAGATTTAATCGTATCCTTTAGAAAAGAAAATGTAACATGTATTGTGATATTTTTTTATCGTTCAAAACAAAATTGGGGTAGTCAATACTTTTATCCAAAACATGATTATGAAGATAGTGATGAGCATATTTTAAAATCTTTTTTAATGCAGTTTTATGAAAACAAAGAACCACCACCAGAAATTGTGCTCAATCTTTGCCCGGAAAATGAAAATTTGATTAAAAGTGCTTTAGAAAAAAAATTCAACAAAAAGATTTCACTAAAAATTCTTCCTAAAAATTCAATGGTAAAAAATGCAGTCAAGAATGCTGAGGAACAGCTTCAATTAAAAATTATATCTCATGAAAAAAATAATAGTCTATTACTTTCCCTAGGCGAAAGATTTAAATTAAATTTTACTCCATCTTTAATCGAAGTTTATGATAATAGTCATAACCAAGGAGACAGTAATATTGGTGCTTTAATAGCATTTGGAAAAGATGGTTTCATCAAAAATAGATACAGAAAGTTTAATATAAAGAGTAAGAATATTAAGTCGAACGATGATTATGGTATGTTGTCTGAAGTTATAGAAAGACGTTTTTCAAAAATTCATAGTTTATCAGATGAAAATGCACCTGATTTATTATTAATTGATGGCGGAAAAGGTCAATATTCTGTGGTTAGAAATAAATTAAATGATTTAGGTTTTCATGACCTTAAAATCATTGCAATTTCTAAGGGGAAAGAGCGTAATAAAGGAAATGAGAAGTTTATAACAGACGAAGAAACTATCCAATTAGAAAAAAATGATCCAGTGTTATTTTTAATGCAAAGAATTCGTGATGAGGCACATAGATTTGCAATTACAACTCACAGAAAGAAAAAAAATAAAAATATGTTTAAATCTCCACTTGAAGAAATTGATGGTATTGGTTCTAAAAGAAAAAAAGCATTATTAAGTCATTTTGGATCTGCAAAAGCAATAGAGGGCGCTAGCCTTGATGATATAAAATCTGTTGAAGGTATCAATGAAAGTTCAGCAATCAAAATTTATAATTTTTTTCATAAAAAGAAAAATATCCTTTAATGATTAAAATACCAAATATTCTTACAATTGGGCGAATAATACTTGTTCCTATTTTAGTATTTGTTTTCTTTTTACCAGGCCCCTTGGGAGACTGGTTAGCTTGTGGTGTATTTGTACTTGCTAGTTTCACAGATTTTGTAGATGGATTTTTAGCGCGTTTACTTAAACAACAATCAAGACTGGGTGAAATGTTAGATCCTATTGCAGATAAAATTATTGTAGTAACTGCATTAGTGCTATTAGTAAAAAATGATACGATCTCTGATACAAACATTGTTGCAGCAATAATCATTTTATGCCGTGAAATTTTAGTATCTGGTCTAAGAGAATATTTAGCAAAATTTAAATTAAAAATGCCAGTCTCACAACTTGCAAAAGTTAAGACCTTTTTACAAATGTTTTCAATTTCAATTTTGTTAGCAGGTAAATCGGGAGATAATTTAATTGGCGGTTATGGGTTGGATATTGGTATCGTTTTATTATGGCTATCAGCGATACTAACAATATATACTGGTTACGATTATATTAAAAAAGGCATTGATCACGCTTTGGATTAAACTGTTACTTTCTTATTTACAATTTCTAAATACTTATCAAAAAATTCGCTTATAGAGCTGGTAACTTTAAATTTATACTCTCCTATTTGTGATACAGGTGTAACCTCAGCTGCAGTTCCAGTTAAAAAACATGCATCGAAATTTGTTAACTCATTTAGTTTAATTTTTCTTTCATTAATTTTAAAACCTTTTTTTTTAGCAATATCAATTATCGTTCTTCTAGTAATTCCATCTAAAAAACAATCTGGTACCGGTGTATGTATTACTTTTGATTGCTCATCAATAAAAAAAATATTTGCACCAGTTGCTTCTGCTACATAGTCTTCATGATCTAACATTAAAGAATCATTAAAACCTTCCTTTTCTGCCTCATGCTTAGATAAAGTACAAATCATATATAAACCAGCGGCCTTAGTATCCCAAGGTATTGTGTTCGGCGCCGGTCTTCTCCATTTAGAAATATTTAATTTAATACCATTCTCTTTTATTTTTGGATCAAAATATGAACCCCACTCCCAAGTTGCTATAGCAAAGTGTATTTTATTCCGCTGAGCTGAAATTGCCATCATTTCACTGCCTCTCCAAGCTACAGGTCTAACATAACCATTTTTTACATTTTGAATTTTGATAATTTCGTTACAAGCCTTGTCTATTTCTTCTGCTGTGTAGGGGATTTCAAAGCCCATTCTTTTCGCAGAGTAAATAAGTCTATCTGTATGCTCTCTTAATTTAAAAATTTCACCATTATAAACTCTTTCACCTTCAAACACACAGCTACCATAATGCAACCCATGAGTCAGAACATGCAGCTTTGCATCTTTCCAGTCTACTATCTGGCCATTGAACCAGATCTTACCATTTCTTTTATCGTACGGGACGGGTTCCATATTGAAAATTGAATAGAAATTATATTTGAATGTAATATAAGTCAATAATACTGACTAATACTTAATGCTAAAAGATTTCCTATACTTAAAAGAAAAAAATTTGAAAGATGTGATAGAATTACTATTAAAATCCTACACATGCTCTTTTTCAGACAGTGAACAAACGCTCAAAAGAAACTCATTAGGTAAAGCGCATCATAGATTGATGATATTAGTTGATAACAAACCTGGCATAAGAGTTACTGAAATTTTAAATTGCCTTAAAATTACCAAACAAAGCTTAAATAGGGTAATTCAAGATTTAATTAAAAAAAACCTTATAAATCTTGTTAAAGGAGAAAAGGACGGAAGAGAAAAAAAAATTTACTTAACAACAAAAGGAATGGAGTTTAGTAATAATTTATTCAGTTCACAAAAAACTAGAATTTTGAGTGCTTTTAAAAAATCATCTCCTGATGAGGTTCTTTATTTTAAAAATGTTTTAAAGAGAATTATTGAATGAAAAAAGAAAAAAAACATATTCTTATTATTGACGATGAGGAAGGGATACGTGAACCTCTTAAGGAATATTTAGAAGGGGAAAACTTTTTTGTAACTACAGCAAAAGATTCTCAAGATGCTAAAAGTAAAATTCAAATTTTAGAATTCGACTTACTTATAGTAGATATAATGATGCCAGGTCAATCAGGTTTAGAGCTTACAAAAGAAATAAGGAAGAACAAGGATACACCAATTATATTTCTAACTGCAATGGGTGAGGCAGCTAGTAGAATTCATGGTTTAGAAACAGGTGCAGATGATTACGTACCTAAACCTTTTGAACCTAAAGAGTTAGTACTTAGAATAAAAAATATTTTGAAAAGAGTTAAAAGTTTAGGACAAGGTATTCAATTAATTAAATTCGGTGAACGAAAAGTTGATTTAAAAAAAATGACTATTACCTATAAAAAAAATGTTGAAAAAATTAATCAATCAGAAAAGGCTCTACTAGAAACTATGATAATGTCTTTAGGAAAAGTTTTTCAAAGGGAAGACATTTCTAAAATTATAAAACTGAACAAAGAAAGAGCTGTAGATGTTGTAATTACTAGATTAAGACAGAAAATTGAACCTGATCCAAAAAATCCTATTTACCTTCAAACTGTGCGTGGAAACGGTTATGTACTTTGGGCAGATTAAATGATTAAAAAGTTTTTACCTAAAACTTTATTTTATAGATATTTTTTAATTATCATTACACCAGTTATTCTTCTACAAATCACTCTTGCAATTGTATTTTTCGATAGTCTATGGCTTAAAACAAATAAAGGTTTGGTTAATTCTTTATCTGATGAAATTTCTACATTTATAAATTTATATCAAAATGGAGAAAGTGCTAAAGATAAAGAAACCACGCTTAATCTTTTTAAAAAAAATAAACCTTATGATATTAAAATTATAGAAGGGAAAATTAAAAAAAAAGAGGATTACTCAAAGTTTGCATTTTACGATAGATTGTTAAAAGAAGAATTTGAAAAAAATTTAAACTACAAATTTTGGTTTAATACAAAAATTCATAAAGACTATGTTAAAATTTTAGTTGAGTTTGACGATAAAATTGTAGATTTACTTGTGCCAAAATCAAGAATAAGAAATGCATCAGGTAGAATATTTCTCTTATGGATTTTAGTTCCTGCATTATTATTAATATCAATATCAATTATTTTCTTAAGAAATCAAATAAGACCTATTACGAACTTAGCGTCTGCTGCAGAGAAATTTGGAAAAGGTCAATATGTTGCAGAAACAAAGCCCTCGGGAGCGATGGAAATCCGAAAAGCTATTAATGAATTTGAAAAAATGAAACAAAGAATCTTGAGACATATAAGTCAAAGAACTTCAATGCTGTCCGGTATCAGTCATGATTTAAAAACACCTTTAACTAGACTGAAATTACAAATTGAAATTTTAAATAAAGATGGAAAATTGAACAAAATCAAAGATGATATTAATGAAATGCAAAAAATGATAGCTGATTACTTGGATTATTCTACCTCACAATCTGAATTGTCCTCAAATAAGTTTAACTTATCTATAATGTTAAATGAAATAATGCATAAATTTAGTGGATCCAAAATTTATCTTGAATGTAAGAAAAACTATTTTTTAACAGGAAGACAACATTTAATTAAAAGATCAATTTTAAATATAATTGAAAATGCGCTTAAATACGGAAATACAGCAGAAATAAAAGTATCTGATACCTCTGATAAAATTCTAATTACTATTGATGACGACGGCCCTGGTATACCTGAGAAAGAAAGAGAGAGAGTTTTAAGACCATTTTATAGATTGGATAAAAGTCGTAAATCTAGTCCAGGAAGTGTTGGGTTAGGTTTGTCTATTGTTCAAGATATTGTAAATTCTCATGGTGGCCAAATTGATTTACAAAATAATCCAAAAGGATCTGGTTTAAGAGTTAACTTAACATTTCCATCCTAATGTTTATTAATGATTTAAATCCAGTAGCATTCAATTTTTTTGAATTTGAAATTAGATGGTATTCTTTGGCATACATTTTTGGACTAATTTTCGCATTTCAATACGGAAAGTACATTATTAAAACAAATAATTTTTTTAATTTTAAAAGAGAGATCCTAGATGACTTTTTGCCTTATGCTATTCTTGGTATAATAATTGGAGGACGAGTGGGTTATATCATATTCTATGATTTATATTATTATTTAAATGACCCAATTAAAATTCTTTATGTTTGGCAGGGAGGCATGTCCTTTCATGGAGGGTTAATTGGTATAATTTTTATCACATATTATTTTGTCAAAAATAAAAATATTAAATTATTTGAATTCACTGACTTGTTAGCAATTATAACACCAATTGGTTTATTCTTAGGTAGAATTGCAAATTTCATCAATTCTGAATTAATAGGTACTCCAACTAATTTGCCTTGGTCCGTTGTATTTATCAAAATTGATAATATACCGAGACATCCTTCGCAAATCTATGAAGCATTATTAGAAGGACTATTGCTTTTTTTAATTATAAATTTAATTTTTAAATATAAAAAGATTAAGGGATATGTTTCAGCTATTTTTTTAATTTTATACGGTTTATTTAGAATATTAGCTGAACAATTTAGATTACCAGATGAACATTTGGGTTACATATTTAGTTCCATTAGTATGGGAACAATATTAAGTCTCATAATGTTATTAATTGGATTAATAATTTTTATTTATGTCAAATATAATAGACAAAATTAAAAAAAAAATACCATTGGATCAATATATTAACTTATGTCTTTACAAATATAAGTACAGTTATTATGAAAAAAATATAATTTTCGGCCCTAGAGGAGATTTTGTTACATCGCCTTATATTTCAAGTATTTTTGGAGAAGTAATATCAGTTCATATTTTAAATTATTTTTTAAGTCGAGGAATAACTAAATGTAATTTATTAGAAATTGGAGCAGGTGAAGGAATTATGGCAAAAGATATAATAAAAACTTTACAAAAATTTAAAAAGATAGAATTTAAATATTTTATTTTAGAAAAAAGCAAAAATTTAATAAAATTACAAAAAAAAAATTTAAAAGAATTTAATGTAAAGTGGATAGATAATTTAGAAAAATTTAATAAAAGAAATTTATTTATTCTTTCTAATGAATTACTTGATTCTTTTCCTGTGAAACATTTAAAAAAAATTCACAAAAAATGGCACGAAAAATATATTTTTTTTGATAATAAACAAAAAGAAATTAAATCAAAATACTTTGAAATTAAAAAAATTCCAAATAGTATTTTAAGCCTTTGTAATGAAAAGGTAAACTTCATAGAGTACTCGCCAAAAATTTTTAAATTTTTAAATAATGTTTCAAAATTAATAAAAAAACACAAAGATAATTGCTTTTTGGCTATTGATTATGGTTATTGTGATGACTACTTCAAAAATACTTTACAAGCTTTAAAAAAACATAAAAAAGTAAGTATTTTTCATGACCCTGGAAAAACCGATATTACATATCTTGTAAACTTTAAACTAATAAACCAAATATTTAAAAAGAATGGTCTCACTAATGCTTATAATATATCTCAATCAACATTTTTAAAAAAAAATGGAATTTTAGTGAGGTTAGAGCATGCAAAAAAAAATTTAATTAGCAGTAAAAGTAAGGCTAAACTAGAAATGGCAGTAAATAGATTAATTGACCCAAGGCAAATGGGAAACTTATTTAAAGTATTGAAAGTTACTAATGAAAATTGAGTCAAAAAAACTTTTAAAAATTAATAATATTTCGCACGGTTTTTTTTCAAACAAAGGAGGTGTATCTAAAGGAATTTACAAATCACTAAATTGTGGTTTGGGCTCAAAAGACAATCGTAGACATGTTTTGAATAATTTAGAAATTGTAAAAAAAAGATTTAAAGTAAAAAACCTTAATTTATTAAAACAAATTCACAGTAATAAAATTGTACATTTAAAAAAAGGAAATAATAATATTAAAATAGGTGTTGCGGATGGGATTTTTACGTCTTTAACAAACAATTTAATAGGAATTCTAACTGCTGATTGTGCTCCAATTCTTTTATCCTCTAAATGTGGAAATTATATTTGTGCTCTTCATGGTGGATGGAAAGGCTTGCATAAGGACATAATCAAAAGAGGAGTTTATTTATTTAACAAACATAAGATAACCAATAAAAATATTATTTGTTCAGTTGGTCCATGCATAAATTTTATTAATTATGAGGTAAAACAGGATTTTATGAAAAAAATTTTAAAAAAAAATAAAAAATATAAAAAACTATTTAAAATTAAAAAAAACAAAATTTTATTTAATTTAAAGCAATTTGCACAAGTAAAATTATTAGAGGCAGGCCTACAAAATAAAAACATTGAAATCCATAAAAATGATACATACTCTAATCCAAATCAATTCTATAGTTTTCGAAGATCTGTGCATAAAAAAGAAGATGATTATGGAAGAAATATTTCAATAATAGTAAAAAAGAATCATAAAGATGAAAATAATATCCTGTACAAATAATAAAGATCTATCAAAAGAAATTGCAAAAAAATTAAATAAAAAATTAGTTGATACTAAAATTATCAGGTTCGCTGATGGTGAGGTGTACGTTGAAATAAATGAGAACATGAGAGGACAAGATGTCTTCGTTATTCAAAGTACATGTACACCTGTAAATGATAGCATTATGGAACTTTTAATTTGCATTGATGCATTAAGAAGAGCGTCTGCCAAAAGTATCACTGCAGTTCTTCCATATTTCGCTTATGCTAGACAAGATAGAAAAGTCAGCCCTCGATCTCCAATAAGTGCAAAACTTTTTGCTAATCTTCTAATGGGCTCAGGTACAAGTCGAGTATTAACGATGGACCTTCATGCTAATCAAATTCAGGGTTTTTTTGATATCCCAGTTGATAATTTATTTGCTGCTCCAACTTTTGTGCAACACATTAAAAAAAATATTAAATCAAAAAAATTAGTTTGCGTGGCCCCTGATGTGGGTGGCGTTGAACGTGCTAGAGCAATTGCAAAAAGATTGTCAGCGGATTTGGCAATTATAGATAAAAGAAGGTCTGGTCCTGGAACATCAGAAGTTATGAATGTTATAGGAGATGTTAGAAGTAAAATATGTATAATCATAGATGACTTAGTAGACAGTGGAGGAACAATAGTGAATGCTGCAACTGCGTTAAAAAATAAAGGTGCGAGAGATGTTTATGCTTATGTTGTTCACGGCGTTTTAACTGGTCAGGCAGTAAAAAAAATTAATAATTCCAAAATTAAAAAATTTGTGATTTCAAATTCTATTTGCAATATTAAAAAAATTAAAAAATCTAAAAAATTTCAAATTATAAGTGTTGGTACTTTATTTGCTGAGGCAATTATGCGTATTTCTATCTCTAAATCAGTATCAAAACTCTTCAAATAGGTCTTTATTTATCTAAATTATCATACTTGTCTTTTAATTGCTTTAATGTAAAAAACTGAAAATTATGAGTGATCAAAACGAAGTTATTGAAGCAATAACAAGAGATACTAAAAAAAAATCTGAGCTTAGCAAACTTAGATTGAATGGATTTGTTCCTGGAATTCTCTATGGTGATATTGAAAAAAATATAAGTTTAAGCATTAAAAAAACCACATTAGATCGCTTTCTAAAAACTACAAACTTTAAAAGTAAAGTTATCAAAATCTCACTTGAGGGTAAAGAATTTGAAGTTTTACCAAGAGATGTAGAATTTGACAATTTGTCTAATCAACCAATTCATGTAGACTTTCAAAAATTATCTGCAAATACAAAAGTTATTGTATGGATACCAGTAAAATTTTTAAATGAAGAGACCTGCCCTGGTTTAAAAATGGGCGGTGTTTTAAACATTGTTAGAAGAAAAGTTGAATTAGACTGTCCAGCGGATAAAATACCATCAGAACTAGTTGTAGATTTAGCTGAAAAAGAAATTGGTGAGACCATACGAATTTCAGCAATCAAACTTCCTGAGGGAGTTATACCTACAATTAAAGACAGGGATTTTACTATTGCAACTGTTGCGGCACCTACAGTTGTTAAGGAACCTGAGCCAGCAGCTGAAGCAGAAGCTGCAACTACTACTGAAGGTGGCGAGGAAGCCAAGACAGATGAAGCTAAAGTTGAGGGTGCTGAAAAACCTACTGCTGATAAAGATAAGAAAGATAGCTCAGACAAGAAATAATGTTTTTGCTTGCTGGCCTTGGTAATCCAGACCAAAAATATCAAAAAAACAGGCATAATGTTGGTTTTCTTTTTTTAGACTTTTTTGACAAAAACATTAGTTACAAAAAAAAATTCAAAAGTTTATTTGCAGAACAAGATATTAATAATCACAAATTTTTTTTATTAAAACCATTAACATTTATGAATCTTTCAGGAGAGGCTTTGGCTGAAATCAAAAAATTCTATAAATTGGACAATAGTAATATCTTTATAATTCATGATGATCTTGATTTAGAAATTGGAAAAATAAAAGTGAAAAGCGATGGCTCGAACGGTGGACATAATGGTTTAGAGTCAATATCCTCTAAGATTGGCAATGATTATAATAGAATAAGAGTCGGAATTGATCATCCAGGTAGTAAAGATTTAGTCGAGAAATATGTTTTAACAGATTTTAAAAAAAAGGAATTAGAAACTATAAATAAATCTTTTTTAATAATTAAAAATAATATTGAGCTTTTGATAAAAAAAAAATTTGATGAATTCAATAGTAAAGTAAATAATATTTTATGAGTTTTAAATGCGGCATTGTGGGTTTACCAAATGTAGGCAAGTCTACTACTTTTAATGCCATCACTAAATCTAAAAATGCTGAGGCTGCAAATTTTCCATTTTGTACAATAGAGCCTAATATTGGAGTAGTATCGGTACCAGATGAAAGATTAAATAATATTGCTAAAATTGCAAAGTCAGAAAAGATTATAAATACACTTATAACTTTTGTTGATATTGCAGGACTTGTTGAAGGTGCATCAAAAGGAGAGGGTCTTGGAAATAAATTTTTATCACATATACGAGAGGTAGATGCAATTGTACATTTGTTAAGATGCTTTGACGCAAAAGATATACAAAATGTTAATAAAACCGTTGACCCGATAAGAGATCTCGAAATAATTGAAACCGAGTTAATGTTAGCAGATATAGAGTCCTTGGAAAAAAGGTTAGATAAAAAAAAAAAATTAAAAAGTGATAATGATGATCTTGATAGTCTTTTATCTAAAGCTTACGATATTCTTAAAAAAGGTGAGTCTATTAATCACCTCAGAAAAGATTATGATGAAAAAACTGTTAAAATATCTAATCTTTTAAGTCTTAAACCTAAAATAATAGTGTGTAACACTGATGAAAATAGCGTTGCGTGTGGAAATGATTATACAAAAAATATTACACAAAAATTTAAAAATGAAGAGATAGTATTAATTTCTGCTGAAATAGAACAGCAGATCAATGAACTAAATTCTGTTGACGCTAAAGAATTTATGAATGAAATTGGTCTAACAGAAACAGGATTGGACCGACTTATAAAGTCTAGTTATAAATCCTTAGAACTCTGTACTTATTTTACTGCTGGTCCTCAAGAAACAAAGGCATGGACAGTAAAAGAGAATAGTAAAGCCCCGAATGCCGCTGGAGTGATACACTCTGATTTTCAAAAAGGATTTATAAAAGCTGAAGTTATATCTTATCAGGATTATTTGAATTTCAATGGTGAGAGTGGTTGTAGAGATAATGGTAAACTTAGAATTGAAGGTAAAGATTATATAGTCAAAGACGGAGATATATTACATTTTCGTTTCAACACGTGACCAGATCTTTTTCATCGATAAAAAGACCAAAATACTAAAAATTAAAAGATATATAATTGTTTTAAATCCTATTCTTTTTCTTTTTTCAAGATGAGGTTCTGCTGCCCAGGTCAAAAAAGCTGTAACATCTTTTGACATTTGAGAAACTGTTGCTTGAGTTCCATCGCTATATTCAACGCTTCCATCATTAAGTGGCTTGGACA
Source organism: uncultured Pelagibacteraceae bacterium (assembly GCA_902524955.1). Lineage (GTDB taxonomy): Bacteria > Pseudomonadota > Alphaproteobacteria > Pelagibacterales > Pelagibacteraceae > HIMB114. The sequence goes on from CABZEY010000007.1 coordinate 33,876, forward strand.
TTCTAATTTTGTTCCCAGCCATATATTTGTTGTAATACACTCCTTCCTCAATTTTCATTTCAGGAGGTGGTTTCTCATCATAACCCATTAATACTGAATATATATAATTTGACCCACCTGCCCTCGCTTTGACTAATACGGACATATCGGGAGGATAGGCCCCTCCATTAACTGAACGCGCAGCTTTCTCGTTTGGATATGGACTTTTAAATTTATCCTTCGGTAAACCTGCTCTTTCAAACATTTCACCTTGTTCATTTGGACCATCTTTTATTTGGTAGCTGGCAGCAATAGCCTTTACTTCTTGCTCGGAAAATTCAGGTCCACCTTTTTCGCCTAAGTTTCTGTAACTTAAATATTTCATTGAATGGCAAGAAGCACAAACTTCTTTGTATACCTGAAATCCCCTCTGAAGTTGAGCTCGATCAAACTTTCCGAAAAAACCGTTAAATGACCAATCAACCTGAATTGGTTTAGCCGCATCTCCAGCTGCAAATAATTTTGTACTAATTAAAATGAAGAATAGAGAAGCAAAAAAAAATTTTCCCATTTAGCTCAATATTTTATCTTTTTTGGCCGCTGCAAAATTTCCAGATCCTGAAGAAATAATTGGATCAGCAATACTTAATGGAACTGGTTTAGTTTTTTCCATATAGCCAAGTAAAGGCATTATTATTATAAAATGTATAAAATAGTAAGCTGTCGCTACCCTGCTAATCAACAAATATATTCCCTCAGCAGGCATCGCACCCACATAACCAAGTACAAGAACATCAAGAACTAATAACCAAAAAAACTGTTTATATATTGGTCTAAATACCGCTGATCTAACTTTAGATGTGTCAAGCCAAGGTAAAGCTAACAATATAAAAATTGCACCAAACATTAATACAACTCCACCAAGTTTATCGGGAACTGATCTTAAAATTGCATAGAACGGAAGTAAATACCACTCTGGCACGATATGAGCTGGTGTTACCAATGGATCTGCTTGAATATAATTATCAGAGTGACCTAAAACATTTGGTGCATAAAAAACAAATCCAGCGAAAACTATCATAAAGATTACTAAAGCAAATAAATCTTTAATTACAATGTAAGGGTGAAACGGTACCGTATCTGAACCATCTTTTTTCAAATCTATTCCTACTGGATTATTGTTTCCAGGAACGTGTAACGCCCAGATATGTAAAATGACTAAACCTAAGATTAAAAATGGTATCAAATAATGTAAGCTAAAAAATCTAGTTAATGTAGGATTATCAACTGAGTAACCTCCCCATAACCACTGTGTAACACTTTCACCTATTAAAGGTATTGCGCTAAATAAATTAGTAATCACTGTTGCTCCCCAAAAACTCATTTGTCCCCAAGGAAGAACATATCCCATAAAAGCTGCTGCCATCATTAATATGTAAATTAAAATTCCTAGTATCCAAATTACTTCTCTTGGTGATTTGTACGATCCATAAAATAAGGCTCTAAAAATATGTATATAAACAGCTAAAAAAAACATTGATGCACCATTTGCGTGAATATATCTAATTAACCACCCGTAATTTACATCTCTCATAATATGTTCAACGCTTGAGAATGCTAAATCAGCGTGAGCAGTGTAGTGCATTGCTAAAACAATGCCTGTTATAATTTGAGTAACCAAACAAAAAGTTAGTATTCCACCAAACGTCCACCAGTAATTTAAATTTTTTGGCGTGGGGTATTGCATCAAATGACCATTAAATAATGTTAAAAGAGGTAACCTTTCATCAAACCACTTTCCAAATGCTGATGTAGGTTTATAATTTGTTTCGCTCATAGTTTTTAAGTTATCCTATTATTAATTTTGAATCTGATACAAATTCGTAGTTTGGCACTTCCATATTTACAGGCGCTGGACCCTTTCTAATTCTACCAGAGATATCATAATGAGAACCATGACAAGGGCAAAACCATCCTCCATATTCTCCTTGCTGTTTTAATGGAACACAACCAAGGTGAGTGCACACCCCTACCATTACTAACCATTCATCTTTACCTTTTTTGACTCTATCTTCATCTTTTTGTGGATCCTTAAGATCTTTCAAACTTACTTGTCTAGCTGTACTCACTTCTTTATCCGTTCTTCGTCTTATAAAAATTGGTTTACCTCTCCACATCACTGTGACTTCATTACCTTTTTGAATATTGCTAATATCAACTTCGACTTTTGCTAGTGCTTTTACAGAAGCATCTGGATTCATTTGTGTTACAAGCGGTAAAGCTACACAACCAGCACCAACAGCACCAACTGTAGTTGTAGCAATATGGATAAATTCTCTTCTAGTTGTCTTATCTTTGTTATTTATTTCGTCGCTCATTTTTTTTATATTTAAGATATAATAATATATATTATTAAAACTAGGCCTTTTTCTAATACAACAATGACGCAGATTGGATAAAAAATGATCAATATAGCATTATATCAGCCGGATATTCCTCAAAATACTGCAGCGATTATTAGAACCTGCGCATGCCTTGATCTAAGGTTAGAAATAATCAAGCCAACAGGGTTTATATTGAATGAGAGAAAATTAGAAAGAATCTACTTGGATTACTTAGAAAAATGTAAAATTAAATATCATAATAATTTTGAGGATTTTTTAGTATCTAAAAATATCAAAAATATTATTTTATTTACAACAAAAGCAAAAAAACAATATTACAAACACAATTTTAAAAAAGAAGATACATTGCTTTTTGGTAGTGAAAGTAAGGGTGTTCATCAAAAAGTTCATGACAAACTAATACATAAATTAAATATACCGATTAACATTAAAACAAGATCATTAAATTTATCTACTTCAGTTGCGATTGGAGCCTCTGAAGCTTTGAGACAAATAAATGCAAATAATTAATTTATGTCTTTTTTGAAAATAAAAAAATGCTATGATTACATATGGAAAAACAGCCTATTACAGTAAATGGTCTAAATAAAATTAAGTTTGAACTTAATGACAGAAAAAATAATATTAGACCCAAAATAGTTCAAGCTATATCGGAAGCAAGATCTCATGGTGACCTAAAAGAAAATGCTGAGTATCACGCCGCAAAAGAAGAGCAAGGATTAAATGAAAAAAGAATACAAGAACTTGAGACCACAATTGCAACTGCAAATGTAATAGATGTAACAAAATTAGATAAAAAAGATAAAGTAATTTTTGGATCAACAATAATAGTAAAGGACCTAGAAAGTGAAAAAGAAAGTAAATACAAAATTGTAGGTAAAGATGAAGCTGATGTGAAAGAAGGATTAATTTATTATCAATCACCTATGGGTCGAGGATTTATTGGAAAAAATAAGGGTGAATTTGTAGAAATAAAAACACCATCAGGTGATAAAAATTTTGAAATTACCGATGTTCAATATATTTAGTTACTTAAATAATTGTACTGCATCATCAACATCTTTATCCCTTACTTCGTAATTGTTTGCTAACCATCTTTGCTTGATAAAATTTAATGCATTTCCTAAATCTTTATCTTCTTTAAAACCTTTTTTCTTTAAAATATTAATATCAAATTCAAATTTTGGCGAGGCCGTGTTTTGAATAATTTTTAAATTTTTTTCATATAACGATTTGTCATATTTTTCATTTATTAAATATTGAAAATGTATAAAGTCGATTACAGACGGAACACCATATTTTAAAACCACTTTTTTTAAATTATCAATTTTTTCAATTTTATCTACAGTCTTAAAAGTAAATTGAGATTGTAAATTATTCAATCTATTTTTAATTTCATTAGATAATTGAAAATCTTTAACAAATCGCTCAAAGTTTTTGGTTTGATCAATTAATAATAATGACAATAAAATAACCCAATCAATATTTTTATTTAAAACTTTTTTTTTTCTATTAAACTCAAGTCTGGTTAAATATTTAATTCCTCTATAAACTGATAAATAAAGATCTTTAACATAGTTATCTTGAAAAAGTTTGAAAGCCTGTCCAGTTAAAAGAATTTTACGGAATTCTTCAATTAATTTAGCCTTTGATAAGTTTTCGATTTTATCTTGATTTTTTTTGATACAATTAATTACATATTCATCATGATCAACTTTAGAAAATTGTATAAAAAATCTAAAATATCTCAGAGCTCTTAAATAATCTTGTTGAATTCTTTTTATAGGTTCACCTATAAAACGTACTATACCATTTTTTAGGTCATCAATACCTTTGAAAGGATCATAAATTCTTCCATTAATATCACAATAGATTGCATTAATTGTGAAATCTCGTCTTAACGCATCTTGTCTCCAGTCTTGTGTGAAAATTACTTTAGAGTGTCTACCGTCCTGATCAAAATCTTTACGAAGAGTATTCACTTCAAACGATTTATTATTATGTTTTATTTTAATTGATCCATATTTTTCAAAACTACTATCATAGACTATATTTGATGCTTCTAATTTTTTTTTAATCTTATCTGGTGTTAAAGAAGTCGCAAAATCAACGTCTAAGATTTCTTGATTAAAAATTAAATCCCTTACACAGCCACCAACAAATAGACAAACGGGCTCTTCCTTATCTACATTGAGAATATTGTATATCTGTTTTGCGTCTAAATTTTCATTTAATTTTTCTAGATTTAAATTCATTTGCTAATGGCTGGGGCACTAGGATTCGAACCTAGGAATGGCGGTACCAAAAACCGCTGCCTTACCGCTTGGCTATGCCCCAATTTGTTCCATCTAAATTGTTTTTACAATCTTAGTCCAAAAACTATTTCTTTGCTTTTTAATCATTTTTTGAGCATTTAAAAGAGATTTTTTTTTATTGGAAATTAGAAAAAATGCAGAACCACTTCCGGTCATTGAATAAAAGTTATTATCCTCAATTTTTTCAATTGAATTAATAAGAGATTTGAGCCTAGGTGCAATGTTAATTGCAGGATTTATAAGATCATTTCCATAATATTTACATACTTCAAGCAATTTTTTTTTATCTTTAAGTTTAAACTTCTTTTTATCTGAAATATTTGAAATTTTTTTTAGTTTATTAAAAACCATTTTAGTAGAAAGAGTTAAATTAGGGTAAATTAATAACATGTTTAACTTAGGATTGTCTGTAAACTCTACAAATTTTTCACCAGAGGATTTAATTAATTTAACTTTTTTGTTTAAAAATAAAGGACAATCTTTACCAATTTTCGCTAATAATTTTCGACTTTCTGTATCAGATATTTTAAGTTTATATTTTTTCTTAATAAAATTGAATACAGACGTAGCATTAGAGGATGCTCCGCCTAAACCTGATCCATTTGGTATATTTTTTTTAATAGAAATATCGAAATTTTTATATCTTATAGAGGAAAATTTTTTTTTCATTAACTTTAACAGATTAATTACTGTATTATTTTGTGTATTGGCTTTGTATTTACCAATAAAGAATATAGTATTTTTTTTCTTCATATTCTCTTTGACTAGGACTTCATCAAATATATTTATTTGAACAATTAAACTATAAAGTTTATGAAATTTTTTTAAGCGTTTAGTTACTTTTAAAAATAAATTTACTTTAGCGTAAGATTTAATTTTTTTCACTAAATTTTAGACCGTTTAGAATTTTTTCTTGTATACGCTTTTTTCTTTCTAATTCAATATTTTCTAAATTTAAAGCATTTTTCCAAACATATCTTGCTTGTAAATATTTTTTTTGTTTCCATAATACGTCTCCATAATGATCATAAACTTCACTTTCATAAGGAGTTTTTTCATAAGCAATTTTTAAGATTTTCTCTGCTTTATCGTAATCTTTCTTTAAAAAATATGCCCATCCTAAAGAGTCAATTATATAACCCAATTCCCATTTACTTAATTCAACGGCCTTCTCAAGCATCTTTGTGGCTTCATCTATATTTTCACGTCTTTCCAACCAACTATAGGCTAGATAATTAATTACAGAATATTTTTTTGGAGAAAGTAAAATTGATTTTTGTAAATTTTTTTCAGAATCTTTCCATTTCTTCAATCTTTCATAACAAATCCCTTTAAAGTAGTAGAATGACCAGTCCTGATCAGAATTAATTTCTTCAACTTTATCGTAATAAACTAATGCTGATTTATAATCTTTTTTTACTCTATAATAATTTCCAAGATCCATATATTTTTTTTCAATAAAAATATCGTTTACATTTATCAACGAGACCAAATTATTAATTTGCTGGTTTTTAGTGTATCTTAATAAATTATAGTCAACATGCCATAAATATTCATCTCCTATACCTCTTAACTTGCTTAAAAATAAATAATTAAAATTATGTTGAGAATTATAATTAAGTTTATTTTCAAATTTAATCAGATTATTTGATAAAAAACTTTTATTAAATTCCAATGAAATTGATAAAAGTAAATTAGAAAATAAGATATCATTTCTTTGTTGGTATAAATTTGAAAATAAGTAAAAAATTTCTGATAAATTATGATTTATTTTTTTAGAATTAAAAAATGAAGTAATGTTATAATTTTCTCTTTTAAAATTTTTAAATGATTGTTTTAAAAGGACATTTTGACTGTTTTTCACTAATGCAAGCTCTAAGATTTTTAATGCTTGATCTCTTTCTCCTTCATTGGATAGATTCCATGCCGACAAAACCTTATATCTAGTATAATCATCTGATGCTAAGATTCGAAGATTATATGATTTATATAATTCAACATCACCAATATATTTTGAGGCTAAAAAATTATTTATTAAAGTAATGCCAGACGAATTATTTGACTTAAATTTTTTTACTAGGGTATTTTTTGTTTTTTTTTTTTGTTCCAATTCTATCCAAAAAACTAATGTGTTTTTAAGTTCAATAAATAGTCTATCTTGATTGTTTGTCTTTCTAATTTGCTTTAAGGCTTTTTCATACTCTTCATTTTTTAAATAAAAAATCGATTTTAAAAAATTGAATATAAAGACATCAGAATAAATCTCATCTAATGAAGAAACATACTGTTCTGCTTCAGCAAATTTTCCCTCAATTACTAACGATGTCACGTACTTTACATCATAGTCATAATGCTGACCTTGCAATTTATAGTTTTTACCTAAATTATTCACTGCCAAGTTGTGCTGAAATTCATCATACAAAATGGATCCATATAAATAATTTGTAATATATTTTGAGGAATAAATTTTTTTGTTATTGTTGCCGGTAAAAGAAATTGAATGAGTAGTGGATAATAAAATAAAAGTAATTCCAATTATAAAATATCTTTTTAGAGTCATTTTAAATGCAATATAATAAAAATATCTTTGAATTTTATCAATCATCAGGGATTTATGACAGGATTATTTTTAGAAATAAAAATAATAACAATCACCTTACGATTGAAAAACTCATTGAAAAAACATTATCTATCAAAAGTAGATATAATAAACAAAGCGATCAGTTAGTTTTTTCAGATGGAAATAGCAAGTCAAAAATTATGATTATCGGAGATGCCCCTGGCATCAGTGATGAAATAAACAATAAGCCCTTTTCAGGTGACGTTGGATTATTATTAAATAAAATGCTGAAAGCAATTAAACTTGATAGAACAAAAGTATATTTAACTAATGTAATCAATTTTAGATTACCAGATAATAAAAAGTTAAGTGATTATGACATAAAAATATTCAAACCTATAATTTATGAGCACATTGAAATTATAAATCCCAAGTTAATTATGTTATTTGGCGCATCTGCTTTAAAAACATTTTTTAACAATGAAGAATCTATCTCTAAAGCTAGGGGTAAATGGCTAGATCTAAAGATAAAAAATAATACTTATAGTTGTATGCCAAGTTTTCATCCAAATTTTTTAATAAGTCAGCCATCGCAAAAGATAAATTCGTGGCAAGATCTTAAGGAATTTAAAAATCGAATTGATAGAGATAAAATATGTTAAGTCTAGAAAATGAAAAAATTATTTCTAAATTTATAATAGGTATTGACGAAGTTGGCCGAGGGCCTTTGGCAGGACCGGTGGTATCGGCAGCCGTTCGTTTATCGAAAAATTTTAAAACTGATGATCTAAATGACTCAAAAAAAATATCCAAGTCTAAAAGGCAAGAAATTTATAATTTAATTATAGAAACATGTGACTATCAGATTGGAATTGCAAACGTAGTAGAGATAGACAAATATAATATTCTGCAAGCTACTTTTCTATCAATGAATAGAGCTATAAAAAAATTTCGTTTACCATCTAATTATAAGATACTTGTTGATGGTCCATGGTCATTCGATAAAAAAAATAAAAATATTATACCAAAAATTAAGGGAGATTCTATTTACCCATCTATTGCAGCAGCATCAATCGTTGCAAAAGTATATAGGGATAATTTAATGCTTAATTTATCTAAAAAATATTCGAATTATTTTTGGGAAAAAAATTCTGGATATGGAACCAAAAAACACATTGAAGCCATTAAAAATTATGGTGTCACAGAACATCATAGAAAAACATTTGCCCCGATACACAAAATATTGAGTCTATAAAAAAAGTGAACACCAAATAAAAAAAATTGTTTGTTGACAGTAAGAAGTAAATTTAGTCTATTCTACCTCCGGTTGAAATATGACTTTTGCAAAATTATACAATAGTGACTGCTTGGCTAGATTAAAAAAAATTGAAACGGAAAGTATAGATTTAATCTTTGCTGACCCGCCATATAACCTGCAGTTAAAAAATATACTTAGGAGACCGGACACTTCAAAAGTTTCTGCGGTCAATGATTATTGGGATAAATTTAATTCATTTGAAGATTATGATAAATTTTCAAATGATTGGATAAGAGAATGTAATAGAATTTTGAAAAAAAATGGTTCCATGTGGGTGATTGGAAGTTATCATAATATTTTTCGAGTTGGAAAGATTATACAAGATAATAATTTTTGGATTTTAAACGATGTAATATGGAATAAAAAAAATCCTATGCCAAATTTTAAAGGGACACGGCTTACTAATGCGCATGAAACTTTAATATGGGCAGCTAAATCTGATAAATCAAAATATACATTTAATTATCAATCCATGAAAACATTTAATGATGATAAACAACTTAGATCAGACTGGGATATAGCTATCTGTAATGGCTCCGAGAGAATGATTTCCAACAATAAAAAAATTCACTCCACTCAAAAACCTGAGGCATTACTTTATCGAGTAATTTTATGTTCTAGTAATAAAAATGATCTTATTCTTGATCCATTTATGGGAACTGGAACAACGGGTGCTGTTGCAAAAAAATTGGGTAGAAATTTTATTGGTATTGAAAAGGATAAGAAATATTTCAAAGTTTCAGAACAGCGAATTAAAAAAGCAAATGAAATAGACACTAATTTTAATATTCAAATGATTGATAAAAAAAAGGAAAAAAGAATACCCTTTGGATATTTGGTTGAATCTGGCTTGGTTGAACCTGGATTAAATTTGTTTGATTATAAAAAAAAATATAAAGCTAAGGTCATGGCAGATGGGTCGATTTATTGTAACAAAATACAAGGGTCAATTCATAAGGTTGGTGCTGAAATTCAAGGTATGCCAAGTTGCAATGGTTGGTCTTATTGGCATTTTAATATTGAGGGAAAATTAGAACCTATTGATTTTTTAAGGAAGAAAATAAGAAAGTCTTTATAAATTTTTTTTATAATTATAATCAAATATATAACTATTTATTAACTTTACCAAAAATTTTGAAGAGCAGATTATTTTAATTAATAGATTTCTAATTTTTCTTAATATAAAGAAATCAAAATGAAAAATAATTATATTATTCTCTGATTTTCTTTTAATTTTTTTTATTCTATTTTTTCTAATTTTAAAGAGTTTTCTAGGTGAAATATCATTTGTTGCTATAAGATTGAACAGCTCATATGAATCTTCAATAGCTTGCGCTGCACCTTGAGCCCTAGACGGTATAAAACCATGGGCACTGTCACCAATAAAGAAAGTATCTTTGTCACCATAAAAAACTTTATTTAATTTATATATTGGCCACATTTTTATGTTTAAATCTTCAAATAATATATTGTTTAAATTAGGGAAATAAAATTTTTTATTTTCTTTAAGATTTTTAATTTCATAGTCATAATTTAAAATATCTTTATTACACGGAATTTTTTTTACTAACGTAAATGAATGATTTCTATTTTGATCGATGGGATATTTGACAAAATGAAAATTTTTTCCCATCCATAAATCAATTTTATTACTTTGTCTTTCATCTAAAAATACTCCTCTAAATGCGGAGTAACCTGAATATACTGGCTCTATTTTTTTATTCCTTAAATTTGAAAAAATTCCATCGGCAATTACTAAAATATCAAAGTCTTGTTTATTTTTATCTTTAAACAAAATTGACTTTTCATGAATTTTTACAACCTCTTTATCAATAATCTGATCTTTCAAAGAAAATTTATCTATTAGGAAATTTATTAAATCACTTCTATTTAATGCAATATAAGACTGATCATTCAAATTAAAGTTCATTGTAGCAATATTTGAATTAGAATGATAATCGTGAAAAGATACACCTGATATTTTACATACCTTTTTTTGATCAAATGTGTTGAAATCTAATTTACTAAGTATTCTAAAAGCATTAGGAGAAATTTGTATTCCATTTATGTTTTTAAATTTTAAATTATCTTTTTCAAAAATAGATATATCGTAATTTGTATTTTTTTTTAGCAGACAAGCCAGAGTTAAACCCGAAATTCCTGCTCCAACAATTCCTATTTTTTTCACTAAATTCCCTCTGCTCTTTTTAGAATTTTATCTAAAAAACTCGATTTAAAATTTTTTTGTATTTGTTTATTTGTATAAAAAATATAATTATCATTTATTTTATTTAAATTTTTAATTTTAATACAATTAATATCTGCGATTAAATTAGAAATAGAAATTTTTACTTTTTTTAGTAACAAATATTTAATTTTCTGTTTAAAAAATTTATTCAAATCAGCCTGTAAATCATTAGAGTAACTTTCAAATATTGGTACATTTAAAAAACCTTTGAGCGGACCAAAATTATTTTTTCTTGTCAACAAAATTTTTTTATTCTTAATATATATACAGGCATTAAGTTTTTTTATTTTTTTCTTGGACCCCTTCAATAAAACAATTTTTTTATTTCCTTTAAATTTACATAAACTTTTTAAACAACAATTAATGCAATCCGGATTTTTTGGCTTGCAGACCAAGGCACCCAGTTCCATTATTCCCTGCATCAATGAACTTGAATTTTTTTTTACTTTAAGTTTTTCTACATATTGAGGAATCTTTTTTTTGTCTTTAAGACAAAATAATCTTGATATAACTCTTACTACGTTTCCATCAATACCAATTTCACTTTTATCAAACGCAATAGACAACAGTGCTTTGGCTGTATAATCTCCAATCCCTGGTAATTTAATCAATTCAGAATAACTCTGAGGTAATTTTGAATTATATTTGTTTGATATTATTTTAGATGTTTCTAACAAGTACTTCGCTCTTCTATAATATCCTAACCCTTGCCATAATTTATTTACTCTGGACTGTGACACATTCGATAGCTTTTCGATAGAATCAATATTCTTGTAGAAGTTGTTAAAATAAGGAATTGCTGTTTTTACTTGAGTTTGTTGAAGCATAAATTCACTTAAAAAAACTTTATAATGCCTGTCCTTTTGAGACTTATATTTTCTCCACGGTAATTTCCTTTGATGTTTTTTATACCAAGCTAAAATTTTTTTTGATATTGATAAGTACATATTACAATGAAAAAAAATAGAACTTTTAGTTCATTAAAACCTATACGATCATTATTACCAGAAAATATAAAGAAATTAATTAAAAATAAATCATACACAGATTTTGATACTCTAAAAATGTCCTGGAAAACAGTTTTAGGAGACGATACAGCTAGAAAATGTGACTTATTAAAAATGGAAAAATATAACAAGGAAAAATGTATTTTTATAAAAGTTGACCGTAAAGATTTAATTGAAATTGACTATGCTAGAGATGAAATAATAAAAAAAATTAACTCTTTTTTTGGCTATAGATGCATAAGTAAAATTTTAATTAATTTTGAGGACATCCCTAGTACACAATTGAGAAAAAAAAGTTTAAAATTGAACGAAAAAACTAAGAAAATGTTAGAAACCCTGGATGATAAGCCGCTTAAAGATAAGCTATTAAATTTTGTTGAAAGTAAAAAACAATGAAAAAAATTACAATAATTTTATTTATTTTTTTAGTTTCATTACCTGCTTACGCAGAAAAACATGTAGTATCCTACGGTGTTAAATCGCCTGCTACAAAAATAAATATTAAGATTTACTCGTCTCTCACTTGTCCATATTGTGCAGAATTACATATCAAATTTTTACCAAGTTTAATCAAAAAATATGTAGATAATAAATTTGCTTACATTGAATATCATGATTATCCTCTAGATCAAAGTGCACTTATTGCTGCACAAGTTCAAAAGTGTTTTGCTAGTGAAAAACAAAAAATTTATTTAAATCAAATTTATAAAAATCAATCAAAATGGAATAATGCAAAAACGTTAAAGGAGTTAAAAGCAAACCTAGCTGAGATCACAAAATCAATGGGATTAGAAGATAAAGATTTTAACAATTGTGTAAAAAATAAAAGTTTTGAAAAAAAAGTATTACAAAGTAGGATAAATGCACAAAGCAAATATAGCATTAATTCTACTCCAACATTAATAATAAATGAAAAAAAATATAAAGGTTCATTTAAAAACATTGAAAAATATATTCAAAAACTACTTTAAAAAATGAAATTTAAAGAATTAGAAGTATCTGGATTTAAATCTTTTGCCGAGAAAACAAATTTCTATATTGAAAAAGGGTTAACAGGAATTGTTGGACCAAATGGTTGTGGTAAGTCTAACGTTGTTGAGGCACTTAGATGGTGCATGGGTGAAACATCAGCCAAAAGTTTGAGAGGATTAGGCATGGAAGACATAATTTTTAGTGGAACGTCTGACTTACCCTCTAAAAATATCTGTGAAGTATCTATTAAATTAGAGAATGATGAAAATATAATTCAATATAAAAATACTCCCGAAATTGAAATCAAAAGAAAATTGGAGAAAGATAAAGGTTCAAAATATTATATTAATGGTAAAGAGGTCAGAGCAAAAGATGTTCAAATTCTATTTGCTGACCTATCAACTGGACCTCATTCACCTTCAATGGTTAGTCAAGGGCGTGTTGGAGCTCTCATAACAGCTAAACCCACAGATCGTAGAGCAATCCTGGAAGAAGCAGCGGGTATCGCTGGACTTCACGCAAGAAGGCACGAAGCAGAGCTAAGACTAAATGCTGCAGAAAATAATTTAAAAAAGGCTGATGACGTAACACGTCAAACTGAAAATCAACTTAAAAATCTTTTAAAACAAGCAGAGGAGGCATCTAAGTATAAAGAGATCTCAGACGAAATTAAAAGATATGAAGCTGCTATAATTTTTTTAAACGCCCTACAAGTTGAAGACGAGATAAATGAAAGTAGTGAAAAGCTAAACGAACATGAGGATGAGATTAGTGCTATTAATATTGAAAAAAATTTCAACGAAGATGAAATCGAAAAACTCAATTTAGAAATAAAACCTATTTCTTCACAATCTAATGAATTAGTAAAAGAATTACAGAAATTAAAAATTGAGTTTGATCAAATTAATAAGGACGAGGAGAGAATAAATCAAGAAATTGAAAAACTAAAAAAAGATATAAAATTAACTTATAATGATATTAATAGAGAGAAAGAAATAATTGCAAACTCTACAAATAATGAGGAAAGGCTGATTGGAGAAAAAGATGAGATTTTAGTAATAGAAAAAAATTATTATGAAATAGAAAAAAAAGCGACAGATGACTATAAATCATCTTTAAGCAACTTAAATAAAGCCAGAGAGAATTTAAAAACCTTCTTTGGTAAATTAATTAACATCATCAAAACAAAAGAAAACGCTAAAGAAGAGGACTTAAGTGCAGAATTTGAAGAGAATTTATCAAATATAGAAGATGGTCAAGAAAAATACGCTTCTCGATTTGGTAAATATGATCTTGTTAAACAAGAGGCTATAAAAAGAAAAGAAAGGCTGAGCAATATTGATAAGGAGGTAAAAAATTGGAGAGATTTAAAAGAAAATTCTTCTAATAAACTTGAAGAATTAAAAGAAAAATTAAAAATGTTGGAAAATAACCTAGAGAAAGAGGATGATAGACCAAGACAAATAGCTGAAAAAAGAGGTTCATATCAACAGAATATAAAAAATATTGAAGAGGATATTAAAAATATAAATTTAAAATTAATTTCAAAACAAACTAAAATTGATGAATTGAATGCAGCATTAAAAAATATAAATGAGAAAAAATTAGAAAAAACGGAGTCAAAAGTAAGATATCAAACCATAGTTGAAAATCTTCGATCAAAAGTAAAAGATTTTCAACAAAGAAGTTTAATGGAATTTAATCTAGATCTAAAAAGTATACCTGAATTTTCAAAAGTAGAAAATTTAAAAAATATGAAATTAGAAGAAGCTTATAGCCATTTAGAAATTTTGAAGAAAAGTAGAGATTCTCTGGGTGCGGTGAATTTAAGAGCTGATAACGAGACAAAAGAACTTCAAGAAAAAATTGATAAGATGATGGAGGATAGAAAAGATTTGGTTCAAGGTTTGCAAAAATTAAAATCAAGTATCAATGACTTAAACCAAAAAGGTCGAGAAAGACTTCTAGATGCATTTGAAAAAGTTAATAGAAAATTTAATGATGTTTATACAAAGCTATTTGCTGGAGGTAATGCTCGATTAGAATTAATAGAGTCTGACGATCCCTTAGAAGCAGGCCTAGAATTACTTGTTAGCCCACCTGGAAAAAAATTACAATCTATTACACTTTTATCTGGAGGTGAACAGGCATTAACAGCGTTAGCTTTAATATTTGCAGTGTTCTTGATAAATCCAGCGCCAATTTGTGTATTAGATGAAGTAGACGCTCCGTTAGATGATGCAAATGTAACACGATTTAATGCTTTACTTGACGACCTTACAAAAATTACAAGCACAAAATTTTTAATAATTACCCATCATGCACTTACAATGTCAAAGATGAATAGATTATATGGTGTCACGATGGCAGATAGAGGTGTAAGTCAGCTAGTTGCCGTAAATTTAGATAAAGCTGAAGAATTAGTCGCTTAATAAAACAATGGATCCTGAAGAAATTAAAAATAGAATTAAAAAAGTAAAATCAGAATTAGAAACCCAAGAGATGAATGACAAAACAGTTAGTCCGCTTGGTGTAGCAATGAAAATGGGTACTGAATTTGTTGCTGCCGTTTTTGTCGCAAGCTTTATTGGTTTTTATATTGATAAATGGCTTGAAACTACGCCAATTTTTATAATTATTTTTTTTATTATCGGATCAGTTGCAGGCATATTTAATGTTGTGAGATCTTCTAAAATGATTAATAAAGACTAATTTTATGGCAAATCCTATGCAACAATTTGAGGTCAAAACAATTGGACCAAAAATAGAGATTGGGAACCTTGATATTTCCTTTACAAATTCAAGTTTGTTCATGGTAATTACAGTTAGTTTAATTTCCATTTTTTTTGTAATAACCACTCAAAAAAAATCTTTGGTACCTTCTAGATTACAACTATTGTCAGAGATGGCTTATCAATTTGTCGCTAAAATGATTTCAGAAACCGCTGGATCTAAAGCAAGGCCTTTCTTTCCATTTATTTTAACTTTATTTTTATTTGTTTTATTTTGTAACATGATTGGGATGATCCCATATTCTTTTACAGTAACGAGTCATATAATTGTTACGTTTGCGCTAGCAGCGTTTATTTTTGTAGGTGTGACTATAATTGGATTTATAAAACATGGTTTTGGATATCTAAAATTATTTATACCATCGGGTGTTCCAGTGGTTTTATTACCTATAATTGTGGTTATTGAAGTTATATCCTATCTAAGTAGACCTATAAGTTTATCAGTAAGACTTTTTGCAAATATGATGGCTGGACATACAATGTTAAAAGTTTTTGGAGGCTTTGTGATAAGTCTTGGTCTGGTTGGGGGTTGGTTGCCTTTAGGCTTTTCTGTTGCATTAACAGGTTTGGAGATACTTGTTGCTTTTCTACAAGCTTACGTTTTTGCAATTTTAACATGCATCTATTTAAATGATGCACTAAATTTACACCATTAACAAAGGAGGAAAGAATGGAAGTAGCAGCAGCAAAACTAATTGGAGCAGGTCTCGCAGCAATTGCACTCGCAGGCGCAGGTGTGGGAATAGGTACAATTTTTGGAAATTACCTCTCTGCAGCAATAAGAAATCCATCTGCAGCTCAAAAACAATTTCCAAATCTATTACTTGGTTTCGCATTGGCGGAGGCAACTGGATTATTTGGATTAGTTGTTGCATTGATTATTTTATTTGCATTTTAAATAAAATTTAATGCTTAGAGCTTTATTGATATTAATTTCTGGATCTTCAGCAGCTTTTGCTGCTGAAAGTGCAGGTATGCCCCAGCTTGATCCAAAAAGCTGGGTACCTCAAATTTTTTGGTTAATTATAACTTTTGGATTCTTATATATTATTATTTCCAAAATTGTTTATCCAAGGTTATCTGAAAGTATAGAACAAAGAAATGACTATATTAGTGACTTGGTTGATGAGGCTAAAAAACTGTCCGAACAAACCGAGAAATTAAATAAACAATATGAAGATTTTATCAAAAGCTCAAACAACAAAGCACAGGAAATAATTGTTAATGATAGAAAAAAATTAAATACTGAATTTAATAAAAAGCAAGACGAATTAAATGAAAAAATTTCTAAAATTACAGTTGAGGCTGAAAAAGAAATTAAGGATTTTAAATCTAATTCAATTAATCAAATAAAACTTATCTCAAATAATTTATCAAATGAACTCTTGAAAGAACTGTCTGTCGAGGAATTAGTTGACCAAAATATAGTGTTAAAGAATATTGAGGAAATTTGTAAAAAAAGAAAAGGAAATATAAGCT
The DNA here is from genome assembly GCA_902524955.1 of uncultured Pelagibacteraceae bacterium. Classification (GTDB taxonomy): domain Bacteria; phylum Pseudomonadota; class Alphaproteobacteria; order Pelagibacterales; family Pelagibacteraceae; genus HIMB114. The sequence continues at coordinate 50,951 of CABZEY010000007.1, forward strand.
AAATGTTTGATGCAACTTTTTGGGTAGCCATATCTTTTGTACTTTTCATAATTCTAATTTTGTATAAAAATGTTCCAAAATTTGTATTAAATCAAATTGATATTAAAATCTCAGAATTAAAAAACAAAATTGACGAAGCTGAAAACCTTAAATCTAGTAGTGAAAAACTACTTAGTAATGTTCAAGAAAAATTAGAAAAGTCTGAAAAAGATAGGACAGAAATTTTAAGAAAAGCCCAAAAAATTAGTGAAGATGAAATTGCAATCACAACAGAAAAAATGCAGCGCTCATTAGAGAATAAAGAGACAGCAGCTTTTAACAAAATTAAACAGGCAAAAAACGATGCTATTAGTCAAATAAAAAAAGAGGCTACAGAGATTGCAATTGAAACAGTAAAAAAAGTTATTATCGAAAATTTAGATGTTAAAAAACAAGAAGAGATAAATTTTCTGAAATTAAAAAATTCAATTAAGAAATTAGAAAATACTAATTAATATTTATTTATTATGCGAACCATCACAATAAGGTGGATTGCTTGTTAGTTTGCAAGAACATAAAAAATATTCTTTAGTTTCATCCACTTTAAAACTATGTGATTTTTTATCGGTTTTTTCTTTGTGAGATCCATCACACATTGGTTGCTTTTCAGAAAGTCCACAAGTACACCAAAAATATACTCTATCTTTATCGAGATTTATTTTAATAGGTTGTTTAACTTTTTGACTCATCAGTTTATACATAACTATTCTAATAAAAAAAAATGTAAAATAAAAAATGGCTGTATTTACAAATTTACAAACGTCAGATATCAAAAAAATTCTCAACGATTACAATTTGGGAGATCTAGTCAGATTTTATGGGATTAAAGAGGGAATTGAGAACACAAACTATTTTATAAAAACCTCTCAAAATAAATTTATTTTAACTATATTTGAAAAAAGAGTTAAAAATAAAGATGTACCTTTTTTTGTAAAATTAATGGATATGATGCATGCTAAAGGTTTTAAATGTCCTAAACCAATTCCAAATATTTATAAAAGGTCAATATTCAAAATTAAAAATAAACCTGCAATCATAGTGTCTTATCTAGAGGGTAAATCAAAAAAAACACTAAACAGTAGTGAATGTCATAATGTTGGAAAACAGATTGGAAAATTTCATAAAATTGCTTCCAAATTGCCTATTAAGAGAAAAAATACTTTGAACCTTGAAACATGGAACAAAATTTATAACCAAACAAAAAATATTTATCCTAAATATTCTATTAAATTAAAAGAATACTTAATAACTTACAAAAAATATAAACCAAAAAAATTAGGCAATGGAATTATTCATGCAGATCTTTTTCCAGATAATATTTTTTTTAAAAAT
>CABZEY010000008.1 GCA_902524955.1 uncultured Pelagibacteraceae bacterium
TGAAATTGATTTTCAAAGAGACATAAGAAAAAATGATATATTTCAAATCGTATATGACAAATTTGTAGATGATGATGGAGAGGTTCAAAAAAATGGGGATATAGTTTATGCATATATGAAAAATAGAGGTAAAGAAATTGCACTATATCGATTTGTTGATCAAAAAGGAATTCCTGGATATTATCAAACTAATGGCAAAAGTATTGAGAAAGCTCTGATGAAAACTCCGATTAACGGTGCCAGATTATCATCAACTTTTGGAATGAGAAAACATCCAATACTCGGATACAATAAAATGCATCGTGGCACAGACTTTGCAGCACCAAAAGGAACACCGATTATGGCGTCCGGTTCCGGGACAGTAGAAGTAGCAAAATGGTGGGGTGCTTATGGTAAATATATAAGAATTAAACATAATTCAAAATACAAAACTGCCTACGCACATCTTAATAATTATGCTAGAGGAATCAGGCCAGGTGTCAAAGTCAAACAAGGGCAAATAATAGGTTATGTTGGTAGTACTGGAAGATCTACTGGTCCTCATCTTCATTATGAAGTTTTGGTAAACGGAAAAAGGAAAAACTCTCAACGTTTAAAACTGCCATCAGGTAGAACTTTGAAAGGTACAGATAGAGAAAAATTTGAGATTTCCAGAATTAGGATTGATGTAATGAGATCAAATTTAATTAATTAGAAAATACATTTCAAAATTTTTTTTACTGAATTATTGATTGTCTCTTTTGAGGTATCAATTTTCATTGAAGGATCTTCAGGTTTCTCATAACTACCTGTCAATCCAATTTTATTAAAACCTTTTATAGTTTTAAGCTTTTTATATAATTTTTTTGGGTCTCTTTTCATACAAACTTTTAAAGGAGTATTTACATAAACTTCATGAAATTCTTTTTTTTGAAATAAAGATTTTGCAAAATGTCTATCTTTTTTAAATGGTGAAATAGCTGCTACTATAACTATTAAACCGGCATCAACCATAATCTTGGCAATTTCTGCAATTCTTCTAATATTTTCCGCTCTATCAACAGTGGAAAACCCTAAATTTTTATTTATTCCTAATCGTAAGTTATCTCCATCTAAAATATAAGTATGTTTTGATCTCAAAAATAATTCTTTCTCTAAATGCTGTGCTATCGTTGATTTGCCTGAACCTGATAATCCTGTTAGCCATATACACTTGGCTTTTTGATGTTTTAAATCCTGTCTATTTTTTTGGCTTATTTCGCTTGCTGTTTTAAAAATATTTCCAGATCTACGTAATGCAAAGTTTATTTTACCTGCACCTACGATTTTGAAATTTACTTCATCTATTAAAATAAAGCGACCAATATCATCTATTTGATCAAAAGTTGAAAAGGGTATTATGTCGTTGGTACAAAATTCAATTTGCCCGATATCATTTGAGCTGAGTAAATTAGCTTTAATATTTGTATTATTTTGAAAATTATAAACTGACTTTATTCTTGTTATAGTAATTTTAGAAAATTTGTTGTGAATTCGTAAAAGATATTGTCTGCCAGAAATTAATTGTTCATCTGAAGTAATCACAATCTCTGCATTAAAAGCATTTCCGGTAGATATTTGTTTATTATTCAATCCCGAGATTATATCGCCTTTGGATATCGCGAATTGTTCTTTAAAATCTAATGATACTGGTGAGTTAGATATTTTCTTTACTTTTTTAAAATTAGAATAGATACTTTTAACACTGACAGTATTTCCACTAGGGAGTATTTTAATTTTTTGATTTACTTGTAGATTGCCCTTTAATTCACCTAAATACCTTCTCACTAATCTGTTAGGCCTATGTATATGCTGGACAGTTAGATAAGGTTTTGTTTGTCTATTTTTATTTAATAAGGTTAAATTAATTATATCAAGTATACTTTTTCCTTTATACCATTTCATTTTTTTTGATTTAAACACAACATTATCACCATTTAATGCTGAGATAGGGACAAAACTTGATTTAACATTCGATTGAATGTTCTTTTCTAAATTTTTTTTTAATTTAAAAAAAATTTTTTTATCATATTTGACTAAATCTATTTTGTTTAAGGCAAAAATAATATTTTTTAAATTTAAAAAATTTAAAATTTTGAGATGTCTTATAGTTTGTTCTAAAATCCCTTTTTTTACATCTATCAACAAGATTGCTATATCACAATTTGATGCAGCGGTTATGACATTAGCAATATACTGATAATGACCTGGACTATCATGAAAAACTAATCTCTGATTTTTATAATTTATGTATCTATGTGCAACGTCAATAGTAATGCCTTGCTCTCTTTCATCTTGTAATCCATCCAATAAAAGAGCATAATCTAATTTTGATCCTGTTGTACCAAATCTTGATGAAAGTTTTTTTAATTTTAATTTTTGATCATTCAATATATTTTGGGTTTCGAAGATTATCCTACCAATTAATGTAGACTTTCCATCATCAACACTGCCGCATGTAACAACTTTTTTTATATTCATCAAAAATAACCTTCTCGCTTTTTTATTTCCATACTATTGAGCTTGTCTGTATCGATAAGTCTTCCAGATCTTTCAGAATTTTTTTGTTTTAAGGTTTCACTGATTATATCTTTTAAAGTATTAGCTCTACTTTTTATTCCTGCTGTTAAAGGGTAGCAACCAAGTGTTCTAAATCTAATAGACTCATTTTCAATTTTTTCATTTTTTTGTATTTTAAATCTACTATCATCAATTAAAAAATAAGATTCACCTCTTTTTATACAATCTCTTTTTTTAGCAAAATAAAGATCCACGATTTCAATTTTTTCTTGATATATGTAACGCCAAATATCTACTTCTGTCCAATTTGATAGAGGGAAAACCCTTAGAGTTTGAGTGTCTTTTTTTTCATAATTAAAAAGATTCCATAGCTCAGGTTTTTGATTTTTAGGGTTCCATAAATGACCTTGTTCTCTAACGGAGACTATCCTCTCTTTAGATCTGCTTGCTTCTTCATCCCTCCTGGCGCCTCCATAAATGATATCAAAACTATATTTGTCTAAAGCATCTTTTAGAGCTTTAGTTTTCATTACATCTGTGTAATTTTTATCTTTTTGTGGATTAAGTTTTTTTCCATTCACGTTTGTATATACGATTAAATTTAGTTTATATTTTTTTTTAATTTTATTTCTAAATTTAATCATTTCTTTAAATTTCCACTTGGTATCTATATGCAGCAATGGGAAAGGTATCGTTGATGGAAAAAAAGCTTTTCTAGCCAAATGGAGTAACACTGATGAATCTTTGCCAATAGAATACATCATTACCGGATTACTAGATTTAGAATATGAATCTCTTATTATCGAAATAGCTTCAGACTCTAAATTTTTTAAAAGACTTTTTGAACTCACAAACAATCACAATATATTAAATACAACTTAATCTACTAGCTATCTGTTATACTTTTCGCCACGACAGTGCTGTCATCATCTGATTCATTTTTTGAGTTATTTGCTTGAAGTTCAGATAATTCTTCATCAGAGTTAGCTATACCATTTTCACTAGTAGCTTTATTATCTGAAGCACCATTTGTTACTACCTGTGATGGAAGCATTCTTGCAAAATGATCGGCATGTTGAAAATAACTTTCAGCTAATATTTTATCTCCAGTCGATAAGGATTCTAAAGCAAGTTTTTTATATTTTTCATATAACTTGCTTGCGTTACCATTAAATTTCACTCTTTGATGGTTAAACGATCTACCTTGTTCGTTCAATTTTATCACGTGAGATGGTCTAGCGTAATTTCTTCGACCATTTCTTCTGCTATTATTTCGTCCCTTTGGACGTCTATCAAAACTTGTCATTTTAGTAAGCTAATAATTAGTTTATAATATTTTATTTAAGATATCACTTCAAACCATATATATTTATTATTGTAAAGTGTAATTTTTAATTTTTTTTGCTAATAAGCATCTGATTTGATTGTTTATGAGCTTAAACTTAGATTTAACAACGAACCCATTTTGACTTAACAATTTTTGTATTTTGATAAATTGGTTATTTCCTATTTCAAAAGCTAAATAACCATTAATTTTTAAATTTTTTTTTAAGTGTATTATAATATGATTATAAAATTCAATTCCATATTTAGTATCACTTACCAGTGCCTTTTTTGGTTCAAATATTTTTATTGATGGTTCCAGATTAATATAATCTGAACTTTTTAAATACGGTGGATTAGAAATAATTAAATCATATTTTTTATTTGTTTTAAATTTAAAAAGATCCCTTTGAAAAACTTTCACTCTATTACTTTTATTATTTTTTTTTAAGTTTAAATTTGTACTCGCTACTGCCTCTCTAGAAATATCAAATGCCTCTCCTTTGGAATTTATAAAAATATTTAGAAGTGACAAAGCTATGCAGCCTGAACCACATCCAATATCAAGAAATTCAATATTTGATTTTTTATTATAGACCTTGGACACTAGATCTAAAAGAACTTCAGTTTCTGGTCTAGGTATTAAAACTTTTTTTGATACATCTATTTGAATATTCCAAAATTCTTTTTTTTTTGTAATTTTAGAAATTGGTTTAAAATTTTGTCTTTCTTTGATTGAATGAAAAAAAATATTTATTTCTTTTTTTGTGAGCTTTTTCTCTAAATTTAAAAATAAATCTAATCTATTGTTTAATTTTAAACTATTTGCTAACAAAATTTCACAATCCAGTTTATATGTTTTTGATTTGTTATTTAATAATAAATAAGAATTTTTAAGTGCTTGATAAATATTCATCTACTATTATCCAATTGATCTGCTTGATATTGAATTTGCAAAGCATCTGAAATTTCAGAAAAAACATCTCCAGATAGAAAATCAGATAACTTATGTAAGGTAAAGTTTATTCTGTGATCAGTCACACGACCTTGAGGAAAATTATATGTTCTTATTCTTTCTGATCTATCACCAGATCCAATCTGAGATTTTCTTGTTGTCGATCTTTCTTGGTCTAACTTTTTCCTCTCAAACTCATATAATTTTGATCTGAGTATTTTTAAAGCTTTGGCTTTATTTTTATGTTGAGATTTTTCATCCTGCTGAGAAACTACAATTCCGCTAGGTATATGAGTAATTCGTACTGCACTATCTGTAGTATTTACCGACTGTCCACCAGGACCGCTTGACCTAAATACATCTACTCTTAAATCATTTTCATCGATTTTTATATCTACTTCCTCAGCCTCTGGTAGGACAGCTACTGTTGCAGCAGAAGTATGAACTCTTCCTTGAGTTTCTGTCTTAGGTACTCTTTGAACTCTATGCACGCCTGATTCAAACTTAAGTTTAGAAAAAACATTTTTACCAGATACTGAAAAAACAATTTCCTTATAACCACCCGCATCGCTACTTGAAGTACTTATTACCTCAATTTTCCATTTATTATTTGTTGCAACTTTTTGATACATTTCAAACAAATCTCCAGCAAATAATGAGGCTTCAAGTCCACCGGTTCCAGCTCTGATTTCTATAATTGCATTTTTTTCATCAGCTTCATCTTTAGGAAGCATAAAAATTTTGATCTTGTTCTCTAATTCAGTAGCTTTAGATTTGATTTCACTCAGTTCTAATTCTGCCATTTCTTTAAGTTCCTTATCTTCAGATTTATCCTCAAGAATTTTTTCCGAGCTTTTTTTGTCCTCAATAATTTGTAAATATGATTTAACATCTTCAATAATATCTCCAATAGAAGCATATTCTTTTGAATTTTTGACATAGGTGTTTTTGTCAATATCTGACTGTGATAACGACTTCTCTAAGACTTCATATCTTGTAATAATTTCTTTAACTTTATTAATTGGAAGCATTTTTTTTTCGTCTTATCTCTTCTGCTTTTTTTTCAACAAGCGATACTACTTGTTCAATTATATTATCATTCGGAACCTGATGATTTTGTAAACCTGATAGATAAATCATATTATTTCCTTTTCCACCACCTGTTAAACCAATATCAGTTTGCGCTGCCTCTCCTGGACCGTTCACTACACATCCGATAATCGAGAGTGTTATTGACTCTTTAATATGACACAATCTTTTTTCTAAAATCTCAACAGTTTTAATCACCTCAAATGCTTGTCTCGCACAAGAAGGACAAGAAATAATGTTTACTCCTCTTTTTTTTAAACCTAAACTTTTGAGTATTTCCAAACCAGCTTTTACCTCTTCTATTGGATCAGCGGACAATGAAACTCGAATTGTATCTCCAATTCCTTCAAGTAATAATAAACCTAAACCTATCGATGATTTTACAGTGCCAGAAAATAATCCACCAGCTTCGGTTATACCTAAATGTAATGGATATTCACATTGTTTAGCTAGAAGTCTATATGACCCCACTGCCAAAAAAATATCCGATGCCTTAACACTTATCTTAAAATTGTTGAAATTATTTTCTTCTAGTAATGTGATGTTTTTTTTTGCACTTTCAACAAGTGCTTCGGGACAAGGTTCTTTATATTTCTCTAATATTTCTTTTTCTAAAGAGCCACCATTAACGCCTATTCTCATCGAACAATTATAATCTTTTGCTGCTTTAACCACCTCTGCTACTCTCTGTTTTGAACCAATGTTCCCAGGATTGATTCTTAAACAACTTGCGCCAGCTTTCGCTGCTTCTATTGCTCTTTGGTAATGAAAATGAATATCAGCAATTATTGGTGCTTCAACATTTTTGATTATCTCTTTTAAACTTTTCGTAGAGTCCTCATCTGGACAAGAAATACGCACGATATCTGCGCCAGCCTCATGCAGGGAATTAACTTGATCAATAGTTTTCTTTACATCTGTAGTCAAAGTATTGGTCATTGATTGAACGGAGATAGGGTTTTGTCCTCCAATCTTTACTTTGCCCACATTTATCTCTTTAGACAGTCTTCTTTTTATATCTCTAAATGGTCTAATCGAATTCATATTTAATTTAATCCAATTCAAAAGCTGAGTGTAACGTCTTCACTGCAAGTTCTACGTTACTATCATTAACTAACACTGAAATTCTAATTTCAGATGTTGAAATTACTAAAATATTAATTTTTTTTAAAGATAAAGCGTTAAACATTTTGTAAGCAACGCCAGGATGGGTAATCATGCCAGCTCCTACAATTGAAACTTTAGCAACTTTATTATCAGTTAGTAAATTGTCATAACCAATATCTTTTTTTAAATTTTCTAACATTTTTTTTGTTTTATCCATATCATCTCGTTTGACAGTAAACGTTACATCTGTTTTTTTACTATCAGCTGAAATATTTTGTACAATCATATCAACAATTATATTCTGGTCGTTTAGAGGTTTAAAAATCGCTGAAGCGACGCCAGGTTTATCTTTTACGCCAATTAAAGTTATTTTTGCATCATCATTGGAAGATGCAACTCCAGTGATAACTTGATTATATGAAATTCTATCTTCAGACAAAATTTGAGTACCACTTTTTTCTGGGGAAAAAGTAGATTTAACAAAAATTTCGATATCATTCATCATTGCTTTTTGAACCGATGAACTTTGCATTACTTTAGCTCCTAGAGAAGACATTTCTAAAATCTCATCATAAGATATTTTTTCAATTTTTTTTGCTTTATCGCATATTTCGGGATTTGTTGTAAAAATACCTTCCACGTCAGTATAAATTTCACATCGATCAGCATCTAATGCTTTTGCCAAAGCAACTGCTGATGCATCTGATCCACCACGACCAATAGTAGAGACTCTCATTTTTTCAGATATACCTTGAAATCCAGGAATAACCACGACATAGTTCATATCTAAATAATTTAAAATAGCTTTAGAGTTCAATGATAATATCCTGCTATTTTTATGCTGACCTTCAGTAACAATTGGAATTTGCCATGCGAGCATTGACCTGGCCTGAATGTTCTTTTCAATAAGACAGGCAGATAGAAGTGCTGAGGTAACTTGCTCTCCTGAGGATAATAGTACATCATATTCTTCATTCGAAAAGTTTTTTGATATACTTTTAGATTTTTGTACTAAATCATTTGTAACACCGGCCATAGCAGAAACTACTACAACTAATTTTGAATTATCTTTTTTTTTATTTTTGATAATATCTGCGACGTTTTTTATCCTCTCTATATTAGCAACAGAGGTACCACCAAATTTCATTACTGTTATACTCATATTATTATATAAAATTTGTACTTAAATACTCTTCAGTTATAAATTAAACAATACTAGATATAAAAAAATGCAAATTAAAAATACAGCAAATAAAGAAGAAATAAATAAGTTTGATAAACTTGCAGAAGAATGGTGGGATCCTAAAGGAAAATTTGCCCCTTTGCATAAATTTAATCCTGTACGACAAGAATATCTTGTTAATAAAATTTCCGAACATTTTAATTTGGACCTTAACAATCAAAATCCTTTTGATAAGGTCAATATATTGGATGTTGGTTGCGGAGGTGGTCTCTTATGCGAACCACTATGCAGACTTGGTGCTGATGTAACAGGTATTGATGCAGCTAAAGCGAATATTGAAGTGGCAAAAATACATATGAAAAAAAATGATCTAAATATTAATTATTTAAATAAGAAACCAGAAGAAATTAAAACAGAATATTATGATGTAATTTTGTGTATGGAAATTATAGAACATGTAGAAGATGTTACATTTTTTATAGAAAGTTGTGTCAGACTTTTAAAAAAAAATGGAATAATTTTTTTTGCTACCCTAAATAAAACTATGAAATCATTTGTATTTGCAATAGTTGGAGCAGAATATGTTTTAAGATGGCTTCCTATAGGCACTCATGATTGGAAAAAATTTATATCGCCTAATGATATTATTAATAAAGTTTCAAAACATTATCTTACACATGTTGAAACTAAAGGTGTCACCTTTAATCCATTTAAAAATAAATGGAAATTAAGTAATAATACTGATGTGAATTATATGTGCTATTTTAAAAAAAATTAATTATCTATTTTATTTACCCATGGCACTGTATCAACTGCTATACCTTCCTCTAAAAGTTCTTCTGTTTGTTCTGGTGTAGCTTTACCATAAATGCTTCTTACATTTTTTTTATCATAATGAATTGATCTTGCCTCTGAAACAAAATTTTCACCCACATATTCTGAATTTTTTTCTATATAATTTCTTAGTTCCCTGAGCTTTTTATTAACTGTCTTTAAAAAAATTTCTTGTTTTGAAGAATTTGAATTTAATTCTTTTTTCGATGCTATCTGTGGTGACATAATTTGCTTAGAGATATTTCTAGATTGACCGCATTTACAGGATAACAGATTTTTTTTTTCTAACCTGTCATACTCTTTAGAATTTGAAAACCAGCTTTCAAACTCCACTCCACACTCACATTTTAAATGATATTTTATCATTAAAAATTATGTAATATTTATTAAATTTTTTTCAATAGAATATTTATTTCTTTTCAAAAAATAAAATCACTCGACCTAAAGTAATTCCAAATTTCTTTACTTTGGCAATGTTTATTAGATATCCATCCTCTTGTAAAAACATCCAATCATCAAATCTGACTTTTACTTTATTTTTTCCTATTTGAAGTTTAAAAGCATATTTCCAATTAAATGCATTTCCGCTAACAAAACCACTTGCTATTCCAATAACTCCTTCTGCATATCCCGAATAGGCATTTGGATTATTTTTATCTTTTTCTATTTTCCATTCTCGATAATCCTTAGATCCATCATCATAAATAAAATCTTCTTTTAGAACTAAAAATTGACCATCCCAAGTTCCATCAATAAATACTTTAAAACTTTTTTTAATATTACCAAATCGATCCTCAAACACTCCTCTAGCAATTGTTTTACCTTCAAAATATTCTTCAAGTTTAAGCAAAGGTTTTTTGTCTTTGTAATCTGATAGATTCATATTTGAACACCCATTAAAAATTAAAATTAAGAATATTATAACAAAATTTCTCATAATTTATAATATCCATTTCTTAACCTTTTTAAAATCAATAAACCTCCATCTAAAAATTTATTTGGAAAAGGTCCTGTTTTATTGACCCATACAAATTTTTTAGTATCTCTATTTCTAATTTTTCCACTCCATTTATTTAAACAAAATAAGTTCATCATAACATAATTTTTTTTGTCATATGAATGATTAAGTATATCTAAACTTTTTAAATTTTTAATATTTATTCTTATTCCAATTTCTTCATACAATTCTCGTGCCATCGCTTCTTCAAAGGTCTCGGTATTCTCTAACTTTCCACCTGGAAATTCCCAAAATTCGCCGAATAATTTTTGTGATGGTCTTTTGGTAATTAAAATTTGATCCTTTTTTTTTATAATACAAATCGAAACAAAAATAAAATTCACTTAATTTCTGTAATCTGCGTTTATTGAAATATATTTATGTGTTAAATCACATGTATATGCTTTAAATTCTGATTTACCAAGATTAAGATTAATAAATATTTTTATTTTAATCCCTTTCATAAACTTGGATGCTTTTTTCTCTTTATAACTTTTTGAGATATTGCCGTGTTTGAAAACCAATTGATTGCCCAACTTCAAATCAATTTTATTTACATTTATACTAGAATTAGATTTGCCAATTGCCATTAATATTCTACCCCAGTTTGGATCTTCGCCTGCAATTGCTGTTTTAAAGAGTTGAGAGTTTGCTATTGAAAAAGCTATTTGTTTTGCATCTCTATCATTTTGAGCTCCTGTAACACTTATCTCGATAAATTTACTTGCTCCCTCTCCATCAATTGTTATTTGTTTTGCTAATGAAAGCATAACCTGATGTAGTTTGCTTTGAAAAAGTTTAAATTCTTTAGTTTTTATATTGGTAATTTTTTTATTTTTTGCTCTTTCGGTTGAGAAAAGTAGAACCATATCATTTGTTGAAGTATCACCATCAACACTGACTGCATTAAATGTTTTGTCTAAATTATTCTTTAAGGCTAACTTTAACAACTGGTTTGAAATATTTAAATCAGTAAAAATAAATCCCAACATTGTACCCATGTTTGGGAAAATCATCCCAGATCCTTTTGCAATACCAGCTATATTTATTTTTTTTTTATTTAAAAAAAAAGAATTTGTACTTAACTTCGGAATTGTGTCTGTTGTCATAATAGCTTTTGCTGCATCTAGCCAACTTTCAGCTGATGAAACTTTGTTTTTTTCAATTAGCTTAGGAATCGCTTTTCTAATTTTTTGAATTGGAAATTTTTCACCAATTACTCCAGTTGATGCAAAATAGCATTCTTTATCTTTAATATTTAATTTTTTTGAAATTTCTTTTCTAATAATTCTTAATGAATTAAATCCTTGCTTCCCAGTAAGTGCGTTCGCATTTTTGGTATTTACAAATAAAACCTTAATTTTTTTTGTTTTTGGTTTTTTGTTCCATTTTATACACTCTGCAAAAACTTTTGACTTAGTAAAAACAGCAGCATGGTTAACTCCATCCTCGAAGTAAAAAAGACATAAATCTTTTCTGTTCTTTTTTTTGTATAATTTTGCACTAGATGAAGAGATTTTTACTCCATCTAATACTGGTAAATCAATAAAAGAGCCATTATTTTTTAAAAATTGGGTTTTAAAATATTTTTTTAGTTTCAAATCCATAAGTTTAAACGTTGATATTTTAAGGGTTTATAAGATACATAAGCACAATTTGCTATTAATAAAAATTATAAAATTATGAAATTCAATTTTTTAAATAAGATATTCGGTTCAACAAATGACAGGAAAATAAATGCTCTTGCTCCAATTGTTGAACAAATAAACTCATTGGAAAAAGACATTGAAAAATTATCTGATACACAATTATTTGAAAAAGCGGCTAATTTAAAAAAAATAGCTCAGAATAATCAAAACAATGAAAAAATTTTACCAGAGGCATTCGCATTAGTTCGAGAAGCAAGCAAAAGAACAATCGGTCAAAGACATTATGATGTTCAACTAATGGGTGGCATCGTTCTGCACCAAGGAAAGATTGCAGAAATGAAAACGGGTGAGGGCAAAACCTTAGTGGCTACACTATCTGCTTTTTTAAATGCACTTACTGGACATGGCGTACATATAATAACTGTGAACGACTATTTAGCAAAAAGAGACGCTGAGTGGATGGGAAAGATTTATAAATTTTTAGGTTTGACTGTTGGTTGTCTTACAAGTGAGACACCTGATGAGGATAGGAAGAAAATTTATGAGTCTGATATTATATATGGGACCAACAATGAGTTTGCATTTGACTATTTAAGAGACAATATGAAATTGTCCTTAAATGAGATGGTTCAACGAGGCTTTAAGTACTGTATTGTTGATGAAGTTGATAGTATTCTTATTGATGAAGCGAGAACACCTTTAATCATTTCTGGGCCAGTAGAAGAATCTTCAACAGAGTATTTTTTATGTAATAAAATTATAAACGAATTAGAAGAACATTTTTATAAAGTTGATGAAAAAGATAAAAATGTAACATTGACTGATCATGGAATAGACGAGGTAGAAAGAAAACTTAAAGCGATAAATTTATTAAAAGGTGAAAATTTTTATGATCCTAGAAACTTATCTTTAGTACATCATATTAATCAATCTTTAAAGGCAAATGTTATTTTTCAAAAAGATAAGGATTATATTGTGAAAGATAATACAATTCAAATAATTGATGAATTTACAGGACGTGTTCTAGATGGAAGAAGATATTCAGATGGTTTGCATCAAGCAATTGAAGCTAAAGAAGGTGTCCCAATACAAAGCGAAAATCAAACTTTTGCTTCGACCACTTACCAGAATTATTTCAGATTATATGAAAAACTTTCAGGCATGACGGGTACTGCAATGACAGAAGCTCAAGAATTTTTTGATATTTACAAACTTGATGTAGTAGATATTCCAACAAACGTAGCTGTGGAACGTAAAGACTTAAATGATCAAATATATAGAACAGACAAAGAAAAAATTAATGCAATTATTGAAAGTATTAAAGAAGCAAAACAAGTTGGCCAACCTATTTTAGTAGGAACTACGAGTATAGAAAAATCTGAAGAACTTTCTGACTATTTAAAAAAAAATAAAATCTCTCATAATGTTCTTAACGCTAAACACCATGAAAAAGAAGCATCAATTATTGCTCAAGCTGGTAGATTGGGAGCAGTTACTATTGCAACCAACATGGCAGGACGTGGAACAGATATTCAACTTGGAGGAAATTTAGAATTAAGAAAAAAAGAAACAAAAAACTTGGAAACTGAAGTTCAAAATTACCAAAAAGAAAAGGACCAAGTAATGGATGCAGGTGGATTATTTGTTATCGGAACTGAAAGACATGAAAGTAGAAGAATAGATAATCAACTAAGAGGTAGATCAGGTCGTCAAGGAGATAAGGGGAAATCAATATTTTTTTTAAGTTTAGAAGACGATTTAATGAGGATTTTTGGATCAGAAAGAATTGACACTATTCTTCAAAAACTAGGTTTGAAAGAAGGCGAGAGCATTGACCACCCATGGATTAATAAAGCTCTTGAAAAAGCTCAACAAAAAGTAGAAGGGAGAAACTTTGAGATAAGGAAATCTCTTTTGCAATTTGACGATGTTATGAGTGACCAGAGAAAGGTAATTTACGAGCAAAGGTTAGAGATTTTAAAAACAGATAATATTTACGACATAACTAATAACTTTTTTAAAGATGTATCAGAAGATATTGTTAATTACACTAAATTACCCACAGAAAATTTAGATAAAAGTATACTAAAATCAAAAATAGAAAGAATTTTAGGATATAAGCTCAACGACACAGATATTGAGGCATTCATCAAACTCCAAAGTAAAGATCAAATATCTAAATTGAAATCAAAATTTGAAGAAAAAAGAAAAAATAGAATTAGCAAAGTTGGGGATGATGTAAATAAAGATATAGAAAAAAAAATATTTTTACAAAATTTAGATTTTGAGTGGAGAAGCCATCTGCAGTACTTGGAACAATTACGACAAGTTATTGGTCTAAGGGGATATGGTCAAAAAAATCCTATCGATGAATATAAAAGAGAAAGTTTTTCACTTTTTCAAAACTTATTAGAAAAAATCAAAGAAAATATTATTATTTTTCTATCAAACATCGAAATAACAATTGCAGATCAAATGCAAGAAGAATTATCTAAAGATATTTCTAAAAAAGAAAAAATTGAAGGATGTCTATTAAATGATGTTAATAAAAGTAAAATATCTAGAAATGAAAAATGCCCTGCTACTGGTAAAAAATTTAAAGCTTGCTGTGGAGCATTAATCTAAAAAATAAAGAAAAAAATAAATAACAATATTGAAAAGCCCAAAGCAGCTAATATTTTATTTTTATTTTTTATAAATCCTTCTTTAAAACTAGCGTCTCTTATTGTTTCTAATGAAACAATATCTGTTTGTAAATTTTGACCAATATTCTTAAATTTATCTTTCCGATCATTGATTATTTCAGATGAAGATTGCGTTTCAAAAAAATTAACTAAGTCATATATTTTTTCCTTGATTACTTTTGCCATTAATTCTGGATTTCTATGAGCTCCACCTTTTGGTTCTTCAATAATTTGGTCAATAATTTGATTCTTATATAGATCTTGAGCTGTAAGATGCATTGCATAAGCTGCATCTTTAGATTTAGTTGCATCCTTCCACAAAATTGAAGCACAGCCCTCTGGTGATATAACTGAATAAATTGCATGCTCTAACATCAAAACCTTATTAGAAGTTGCAAGAGCAATTGCTCCGCCCGATCCTCCTTCACCGATTACTACAGAGATAATTGGAACTTTTAGATCAAGACAACAATTTATGGATTGAGCTATAGCTTCGGCTTGACCTCTTTCCTCTGCACCTTTTCCAGGAAATGCACCTGGTGTATCAATTAATGTAACAACTGGAATATTATAATTTTCAGCTAATTTCATCAATCTGATGCATTTTCTATACCCCTCTGGTTTCATCATTCCAAAATTTCTTATTATCCTAGAGTCAGTATCGTTACCTTTTTCCTGACCAATAACCAAAACAGACTTTTCATTAACTGTAGCAAATCCAGTTATAACTGATTGATCTTCTCCAAAATTTCTATCACCTGATAATTTTTGAAAATTTTGGAAAATTGATGATATATAAAATTCCGCTTTAGGTCTAAACTCATGTCGTGCTAACAAAGTTTTTTTCCACCCATCTAAATTTGAATAAATTTCGTCAATTTTGATTTTGATTTGATTTTCGATCTCATTTATTTTTGAACTTTGTACTGTTGACAATCCATCCTCTTGGCTAAAAGGATTTTTTAGTTCCTCTAAATTTTTGTCAAGTATTTCGAGCTCTTTTTCAAAATCTAAATAATTCATTTCACTCTATAGACTAAACTCATTAATTATAAATATTTCTTTAAAGTTGTTTTGCTTTATCTTATCAAATACCTTCACAATTGATAAAATATCTCTAGTGTAATTATCATCTTTTTCATTCAAATTTCCTAAAAATATTAATGTTTTAAGAAGTGCATCATCGTTCGATTTTTTCTCAAGTGCATTAAATATATCATTAGGTATATAGACTCTTTGATTATATACAAATTTTGCCAACGAACCTGGTAAATCTATTTTTTCTCTTTTAAGCAGGTTGATCAAAGCAATATCTTTATTATTTAACTTATAGGTTTTGTCTTTAATTTTTTTGTCAAAATTACTAAGTAATTTAAGTATTTTTTTTTTATTTTTTTTATCAATCCCCTTTATTAATAATTTTTTTAACTCTGATGTGTATATAAAATTATTATCGAATTCTTGACCATTTTTATTTTTATTTTTATTATAAATTTCAATTTCCTTTAAAAGATTTTTATCTATTAAGTCTTTTCTAGTACTTGAAATCTTATTTAGTTCACTAAAGTAAACTGGCTCAGCAATTTTTGCTAATCCATTTAAAATTAATTTTTCTCTTAAACTATTTAATATTTTTATTTTCATTTCAGGATTTTGCGCTAATAACATAGCTTGGTATAAAATTGCGTGAGACTCTGGTCTTTTTAAATTTTTAACAGCATCATCAACCCTAAAAAGTTGATTAAATGAAAAATTATATTTTTTATATATTTCTAAAATTTTTTTACTTTGATACAAATCATCATTTGCCGATCTCTCTAAAAAAATAACTAATTCATTTAGTTTATTTTTTTCATCAGGGGAACTTTTTTTCATGGTTTCTTCTAAAAGTTTATTAGCTATACCACTTTTGAAAAAATAATTTCTCAAATTTTTATTCTTTGAAAAATCTTCAAATTTTATTTCATCATCATTTATTACTTTTAAAGTTAAGTGAGCATTAAAAACATTGTCAAAATTTTTAGTACCTTTACTTTCACTTATTCCTGTTAAAAAATTTATTTTTTCTATGAAAAAAGTATCTAAAGAATTCGTTTCTCGTGTCAGTTCAAGTTGAGAAAGGGCTTGTTTGATTTTTTTATTATTTAATAAACAAAAAATTTTAAATTTATCTAACTCAACATTTTGAACCAATGCATTTTTTAAATTAATATAATTACAAGCCATATCTATTTGTCCATTAGACAAATAATGTACGAATAAGTACTTAATTAATTTTGAATTATTATTTATTATTTTATTTTGGTTAACCACTTTATCAGCGAGATTTATTTTCTGATTTTTGATTAACCACTCTGTAATAAATTCTAGGTGCTTTGTGCCCTTGTCTGGGAAACTAGACAAATTGGTTTTAGTAAATAAAATTCTTTCAGATAGAGCAATTAAACTTTTTTTATTTCTTTGTAATAGGATTTCAATAAAGCGATCATAAGTATTTTGATTTATTACAGACCAAAAATTCAAACTTATACTTGTTTCTTGAGGTTCATATAATCCAAAAATTATTTCATTATCATTTATTTTGTCAGACTGATTAATTTTATTAACACTTAAATCTAATTTTTCTTTATCAAAAATTGTTTGTGGTAAATTTTTATTTGAGTTATCTTTTATTATTTTTTTTTCTTCACTTTCTTGCAATTTGATTTCTTTGGATTTTTTCCAAATATCTTTAGGTTCACTAAAAGAAGAATTAATTAAAAAACTAAAGATAAATACGAAGAAAATTAAAAATCTCTTACTTAATTGTAATAACAATATCATTAGATAGTTTTTTTTTAATTTTTTGTGCCTCAGGTGAAATATCTAAATAATTTACCAAATACATAGCTCCATAAACAATAATTAAGGTCGGTAATAATTTTTTAAAGATAAATTTTTTAATCATTTAATTATGTTTTATAAACATTTTAGTCAAAAATATGTTATTAAATTATCATTAATCACACGTAATGTTAAAAACAATAGTTTTAATCGGCATGATGGGGTCAGGAAAAACTTCTGTGGGTAAAGAATTGGCCAAAAAATTAAACCTTGCTTTTGTAGATATTGACCAAGAAATTGAGAAAAAATATCAAATGAATATACCAAAAATTTTTCAAACTAGAGGAGAGGGTTTTTTTAGAAAAGCTGAAGAAAATATGTCATGTAAACTGATCAATGGAAAACCATGTGTTGTTTCTATCGGCGGAGGAGGTTTCTTAAATAAAAAAATAAGAGGTAAAATCAAGATACATGCAATATCAATATGGATTAATACTGAATTAGACAAAATTTACAAAAGATTAAATGTATCAAAAAATAAAAGGCCACTTTTAAACTATAAAAATTTAAAAAAATCTATTAAAGAAATTTACGATAAAAGAAAACCAATATATAAAAAAGCAGATTATACAATTCAGATAAAGTCTGATAACAAAAAAATGATTGTAGAAAATATTATAAAAAAATTGTGAAAACTTTAATTGTTAAAACGAAAACAAAAAATTATCCAATTTTTATTGGCAAAAATATCTTAAAACAATTTGGCAATTACCAAAATAAATATTTGAAAAATTCTAATAAATTATTGATTATTAGTACAAAAAAAATTCCAAAAAAATATTTTAATACTCTTATTAAAAATATAAAAAAAAAAAATATATACCGCTGTATATTTCCTGACGGTGAAAAAATTAAAGAAAATTCATATTTGATTAAAATTACTGATATTTTATCAAAAAATAACTTTAATAGAAATGATTGTATTATTGCTTTGGGAGGAGGTGTTGTTGGAGATTTATCCGGATATGCAGCTAGTATATACAAAAGAGGAATAAAATTTGTGCAAGTGCCAACAACTCTTTTATCCCAGGTAGATTCTGCTGTTGGAGGAAAAACAGCTATCAATAACCGTTTTGGAAAAAATATTATAGGTACCTTCTATCAGCCTAATTTTGTTTTGATAGATACGGATACATTAAATACTTTGCCAGAAAGAGAAATGTCCGCAGGTTTTGCTGAGATTTTAAAATACTCATTAATCTTAGACAAAAGATTTTTTAACTGGTTAAAAATAAATGGTATAATGATTTTAAAAAATAGAAACCGAGATAATAATATAATTTCAATAGCTATTTTCAAAAGTTGTATGCTTAAATCTAAAATTGTTAAAAAAGATGAATTTGAAAACAATTATAGAGCAATTTTAAACTTTGGTCATACATTTGCACATGCAATTGAAACTGCAACAAATTACTCTAGAAAAATTATTCACGGAGAAGCCGTTCTAATTGGTATGATGCTTGCATCAAGATTATCTAATCATTTAGGATATTTAAAAAATAGTGATTTGAAAGAAATAAAAAATATGTATGAAAAATTGAAGCTTAATTTTAAATATAAAAAGTTTGTATCATTAAAAAATATGAACAAAATTTTTAAAATAATGATAAATGACAAGAAATCGTTTGGAAAAAAAACTAAAATTATTCTGTTAAAAAAAATTGGAAAATCGTTAATAAAAGAAACTACTTTAAAAAAAAGTTTTATTCCTTTAATTGAAAAAGATATAAAAAATGGAAATTACTAACTATTTACCAATTTTATATATAACTTTGTTAATTATTATTTCTGGAATGTTTTCTGGATCAGAAACCTCAGTAACATCTGTTAATAGAAGCAAAATTCATAAATTAGCCAACAAAGGTGACAAAAAAGCGAAAAAACTTTTAAATCTTATTGATAATAAAAATGATTTAATAAGTTCAATATTGGTTGGTAACAACATTGTAAATATTTTTGCCTCAGTTTTAGCTACCGCAGTATTAATTGAATATTTTGGTAGTGATGGAATTTTTTATTCTACTATTGTGATGACATGTTTAATTGTCATTTTCGCCGAAGTTTTACCAAAAAATATAGCCTTGATAAAAGCTGAGAGGTTCGCGCTTTTTTTTTCTAGTCCTCTCACTTTATTTGTAAAAATATTTTATCCTATTATTTTAATACTCAAGATTATAAATCAAATTATTTACAAAGTTTTTGGTATTGACAATAAAAACAATGAGTTTTCAGCAACAGAAAATATAAGAAACATAATTGATATGCATGAAGATGAAGGTGATATTCATAAAGATGAAGGTGATATGATCAATGCAATACTAGATTTAAAAGAAATAACTGTTGAAAAGATTATGACGCATAGAAAAAATATTTTTTCCTTAGACATGAATAAAACAGAAAAAGTCTACGAAATAATAGCCAAAAGTTCCTTTAGTCGTATACCTGTATGGGAAAAAAACCCAAATAATATTTTAGGTATTATTCATGCAAAAAATATTTTAAGCAACTTAGATAAGTTTGGAAAAATAGAAATCAATAAAATTAGAAATAGCATTATTAAACCTTGGTTTATACCTGAAACAACTAAAGTAAAAGATCAACTTAATGAGTTTATTAATAGAAAAGAAAAAATTGCATTTGTAGTTGATGAATATGGAGAGTTGATGGGTCTTATATCTCTTGAAGATATTATTGAAGAAATTGTTGGGAATATTTTTGACGAAAAGGACTCGTCAACGATAGGGATCAGAAGGATTAATGAAAATCTATATCGTATCAGAGGCGATGTTAACATAAGGGATATTAATAGAGAGCTTGATCTACAACTTCCAGAGAATAATGCCTCAACATTAGCTGGTTATATTATTTATAAAACTGAAGCATTGCCAGAAGTTGGTCAAACATTTAAATTTAACAATATTATTTATGAAATACTTAATAAAAATAAAAATCAAATCACGCAAATAAAAGTTTTTTTGGATAGATCTCCTAAGAGTCAATAATTGTAATTTCTAAAGCATGAATAAAAGTATCGATTTCTTCTGATAAACATTTATAAATTATTTGATGAGATTGCAATCTTGATAATTTATGAAATTCTTTGTCATGAATAATTATCTTAAAATGGCTATTGCCACTTTTGGGTGAAGAATTATGATTTTTGTGCAAATGAGAGTTATTCAAAACATTAACATTTTTTAAGCCTAAATTTTCTTTTAATTTTTTTTTAATTAGTGCTTCAGCATTCATTTTTTTTTTATATTATATCATGAATGAATAAAAACTGTGAAAATAAAAATTGCTCAGAAAGAGGTTTTAAAGAAGTCCTTGTAAGAGACAAAAAAAATAAAGAATATAAAGTATTATGTATTTTTCATTATGAACAATATATCAAAAAGAAAAATTTAAAATGCGACTGGAACTCTTGTGATAAGTTAGGAGAATTTAAAGCTCCAGCAAAAAAAGATGATAAAGTTTTATGGTTTTGTGAAGAGCATGTAAGAGAGTACAATAAAAAGTGGGATTTTTTTGAAGGAATGTCACAAGACGAAATTGAAGATTTTATTTTTAAAGATATAGTTGGTCATAGAAAGACACAAAAATTTGGCTCAAGGGATAATTTTTTTTATAAATTATGGAATAATGCAATTGAGGATGAATTATTAAATATTTCAAAATTTAAAAAAACATTAAGCCATGAAAACCAAAAATATACTGAAAAACAAATCAAGGCATTAAAAAAAATGGAATTGAAACCAAATATTTCTTGGATTACTATCAAAGAACAGTTCAAAAAACTTGTGAAAAAATATCACCCTGATATGAATGCTGGCGATAAAAAATATGAAGAAAAGTTAAAGGAAATAACAATAGCTTACTCATATTTGAAAAAATCACTTAGTGATAAACAAAAGGTAATATGAACACAATATTAGCTGAACAACAACCAGATTTGAAAATTTCAGTAAAGCAAACCTTTAATATTGACAGTGATTTGGAAGTAGCAGCTTTTTCTGAAAAAAATGATTACGTTCCAAAAATTGACAATAACTATGTTTTTGACAAAGAAACTACTCTCGCTGTCCTTGCGGGTTTCGCAAATAATAAAAGAGTAATGGTCCAAGGTTTTCATGGCACTGGTAAATCAACACACATCGAACAAATCGCTGCAAGATTGAATTGGCCGTGTGTTAGAGTAAATCTGGACAGTCATATTAGCCGTATCGATTTGATAGGTAAAGATGCAATTGTAATTAAGGATGGAAAACAAATTACAGAATTTAAAGAAGGTATACTTCCCTGGTCTTTGCAAAATCCAGTAGCTTTAGTTTTTGATGAATATGATGCTGGAAGACCTGATGTAATGTTTGTTATTCAAAGAGTACTTGAAAGTGAGGGCAGGTTCACTTTATTAGATAAAAACAAAGTAATTAATCCAAATAAGTCATTTAGATTGTTTGCGACTGCAAATACTATTGGTCTTGGAGATACTTCGGGATTGTATCATGGTACTCAACAAATTAATCAAGGGCAGATGGATCGATGGAATATTGTAACGACATTAAACTATTTGGATCCATCAAAAGAAGAAGAGATTATTTTGGCGAAATGTAAATATCTAAATACCAGTGATGGAAAACAAATTATTAAAAATATGGTTCAAGTGGCTAATCTAACTAGAAATGGTTTTGCAAATGGAGATATCTCAACAGTAATGAGTCCTAGAACTGTGTTAACTTGGGCTGATAATTTTAATATATTTTCTGATCTCAGACACTCGTTTAAAATATCTTTCTTAAATAAATGCGATGAATTAGAGAGGCCTATTATCTCTGAATATTATCAAAGATGTTTTGGTGAGGATATCTTGGCAAAAGATAAAAACAAACCTGAATAAATGGCTGACCGTCCAAATTTAGAAAAATATAAAACAGCAATACACTCAACCGCTAAAGCGATTGCGAGGAGCAGTTTTAGTGAGAAGAGAGAAAAATTTGATAGAATCTCAAAACCAAAAATTCTTTCGGCTGAAAATAATGAAGAGATTTTAGAGGCAAGAGTTTTATCGGATAGTGAAGCTTTAAAAATTAAATATAGCGACGATAATATTTTAAATAAAAATCAGCCTAATGGTACTATTGGTAGAATGATATATAATATCGCAGAGAAAATAAGATATGAAAAAATTGGTTCTGATCAATACAAAGGAATAAAAAATAATATTAATAAGTTTTACCAAAAAAAAATATCAGAAAGCAATGTTCATTCGCAAAATTTTATAGCAGATGCATTTGAAGCATATTTAAGAAACAAAGTAATGAACTTTTCTGTTCCAGACAATAAAAAAGACGATTTTAAAAGATGGAATGAAATATTCGATAACAAAGTTGCAAAAAAAATAATGTCTCTTATTAAAAGTTTAAACGATCAACAAGAATATGGTAAAAAAATCAATTCAATAATTAATGATCTAGAAATTCAAGATCAAAATCAAAATCCACAAAATTCACAGAATGACGATGAAAATGATGATGATAACAAAGAGCAAGACAATGAAAAACAGCAATTGCAAGAGCAAGAAAATCAACAATCAAAAAATCCCGAATTTGATATGGATAATTTAGTGCCAGAAATTGATTTTGATCCAAGTCTAAATGATCAAGAGATTGCATTAGAGGACAGCGAAGATGAAGATATTCAAACTTCTAGAGTAAAAAAGCAAACTAATAATGAAAACAACAAATATAAAGTTTTTACTAATCAATTTGACAAGATTCTCGAGGCTAACGAGCTAATCACAGATGAAGAAATATCAAAATTAAGAGGAAATCTTGATGTTCAGTTATCCTCATTGCAATCATTTATTTCAAGACTTGCTAATAAATTACAGCGAAAACTTTTAGCAAAACAGAATCGATCTTGGAATTTTGATCTTGAGGAAGGTTTACTAGATGCATCAAAATTGCCGAGAGTCATTATGGATCCTTTTAATTCACTTTCATATAAGAAAGAAAAAGATATAGATTTTAAAGACACTGTTGTCACCTTGCTAATTGATAACTCAGGATCAATGAGAGGTAGACCAATAACGATTGCTGCAATTTGTGCAGATATTCTATCCAGAACATTGGAGCGTTGTTCTGTAAAAGTTGAGATCCTGGGTTTTACTACTCTAAACTGGAAAGGTGGTAAGAGTAGAGAACTTTGGATGAAACAAAAAAAAGACTCACCAGGTCGTCTAAACGATTTGTGTCACATCATCTATAAATCAGCGGATACTCCATGGCGAAGATCCAAAAACAATCTTGGTTTGATGCTAAAAGAGGGAATACTTAAAGAAAATATTGACGGAGAAGCAATCTTGTGGGCTTACAACAGACTGAAGAAAAGGAAAGAGGAAAGAAAAATTATTATGGTAATTTCTGATGGAGCGCCGGTTGATGACTCAACTTTATCAGTAAATCAAGCAAACTATTTGGAAAAACATTTAAAAAGAGTTGTAAATTGGATTGAAAAAAATTCTGAAATAGAAATTAATGCAATCGGAATTGGTCATGATGTAACCAATTATTACGAGAAAGCAATTAAGATTGCTGACGTTCAAGAACTTGGTGATGCAATGGTAGATCAGTTAGTTGAACTATTTATTAATTCACCCCTTAAAAAAAGAACTTTGAACTAAGTTCATATTCTTAATAATTAATCTAAAAGGTACAAGCATTAACATTGCTATCAGAATTTTTACTACAAAATCCCCAAGTGCTAATGTGATCCAAGGTACTTCTGTTCCATAGAAAGCAATCGAAAAAAATAAAATTGTATCAATTGCGGAAGAAATGATTGAAGATAAAAAAGGAGGAATAAACCAATGCTTATGATTTCTTAATTTATTAAAAATATTAGCATCAAGTAATTGGGCAGTTAAAAAGGCGACACCTGAACCAATAACAATTCTTAAAGAAATTAAATCAAATTGACTTAATGAGAAATATAATGAAACGGCAATCCCCCATACAAAACCAATCTTTATAACTTTTTTTGTAAAATTAATTCCGTGCACTCTATTTGCTAAATCAGTCACTAAAAAAGCAATCGGATACGTAAAGGCACCCCATGTTAAAATATTCTCGAGATTTAAGAATTTAAAAGGTATTTGTACTAAATAGTTAGATGCTAGTACAATTAGCATCATAGAAAAAATATATGGAATTATCTTTTTATTTATCAATTAACTTTTGACTTAGTTTTAATCATTAGAGCTTTTTTTAATTTTTTTATCCTTGGGGCTAAATTTTTGTTTTTTGCTCTAATTAAAAATTGATCTAAACCGCCTCGAAAATCAACTGCTTTCAGAGCACGGGTAGAAATTTTTAAACTTACATTTTTTTTTAATAGCTCACTTTTTAAAGATACTTTTTTTAAATTAGGATAAAATTTTCTTTTCGTTTTATTATTTGCATGAGACACTTTGTGTCCACTCATAGGTTTTTTTCCAGTCAGTTCACAAATGTTTGCCATAGATTTTGAGGATATATTTCCTTAAAATGTGTTGGTCAAGCAATTTTTAGACTTTTATATAATATATGAATTTGACAATTCGAATTTACAGGCATATTTGTTAATTAATAACTCTCAATGATTAATGCTTGATATCTATTTACCGATTGCAGAAGTTTTTATAAATGTTCCATTATTATTATTAATTAGCGCGACAGTAGGGTTTCTGACAGGTTTACTTGGTATTGGTGGGGGCTTTCTTATGACACCAATACTAATTTTTTTAGGCATACCACCTGTCTATGCCGTTGCAAATGGTGCAAACAATATCCTTGCTGCCTCAGTGTCTGGATCATTAGCTCATTATTTTAAAAATCAAATCGATGTAAAAATGGGAATATTAATTTTAATTGGAGGTCTGATGGGAGCAATCCTTGGTGTTGAAATTTTTACATATTTTATAAAAGAAGGTTCTATTAATAATTTGATATCTATTTCGTATTTCATTCTTTTAAGTTCTATTGGGATATTAATGTTTTATGAAAGTTTAAGTGAAATGAGGCGTATCAGAAATAATAAATTTATTAGACGTCGTCTTCATCAACATTATTGGATACACAATTTGCCTTTCAAAGTTAGAATTCATGCATCAAAACTTTATATTAGTGCTTTAGGTCCAATTTTTTTTGGTATTTTAATAGGTCTTCTTTCATCGCTACTCGGTGTTGGTGGTGGCTTCATATTAGTTCCGATTTTAATTTACATAATGGGTATGCCGGCAAAACTGGTACCAGGAACATCATTATTTGCCATGATTTTCGTAATGATTATTGTAACCTTGCTGCATGCAATTTCTAATAAAACAATAGATCTATATCTTGTTCTAATTTTAGCTTTTGGATCGGTTATAGGTGCACAAATTGGGTCATTCATTAGCAGTAAATTAGCTGGTGAAGAACTAAGAGGCCTATTATCTATATTAATTCTGACTTTTGGTTTTAAATTTGGATACGATTTACTTTTTTCAAAAATTTTACCTTCCCTTAATATAACTAATTCACTTGCTCCAGATTTTAATAATTTTACAAAATTCATGATTAATATATCTGATAATCATCCTGTAATTTATGGAATTACCTCAGTTACTGTAGCTATAGGCATAGGTATTATAGTAGCTTATTCTTTTAAAAAATTGCTTAAATGAACAATTTAAACATTATAAAATTTCTTTGTTATAGTGGTTTAATACCTTTTTTTTCTTTATCAATTTTAAATTTTTATTTTAATAGCCTTATCATAATTGATATATTTTCAATTTACTCTTTGGTTATTTTAAGTTTTTTATGTGGATCTACTTGGATTTATCTAATTTTAATTAAGGACAAAATAAATATAAAACCTTATTTGTTTTTTATTATACTAAGCCCAGTCTTTTTAATTTTATGCGAAATTTTTTTAAGAGTTCAAATTAAATTTTTTGTTTATGCAATTTTTTATTTTTTAATACAGCAGATAGATAACAAATTTCTACAAAACGATGATTATTTAAAAATTAGAAAAAATTTAACCATGTTAGTAATGGTATCTCATATAATAATGCTAATTGGTATTTACGCCGATAGCCTCTGAAATATTTTTTAAACCATCTTTTTTAATCAAATTTGATAATTCTTTATTAATTTTTGATGCAACATAAGGACCTTTAAAAACCATCGCAGTATATAACTGAAGCAAACTTGCTCCACACTTTATTTTCTCATAGGCTGTAACGCCATCGCTCACACCACCAACGCCAATTATTGGTATGGTCTTTTTAAAATTTATATAAAATTTTTTTATTATTTGATTTGAGACTTGATTTAATGGGTAGCCTGATAATCCGCCCTCTTTATTTTTATTTTCGTCTTCTAGCAATTCCTTCCCTTCAATAGTGGTATTAGTCAAAACTATGCCATCTATTTTTTTTTCTAAAAATATTTCTGATAAATCATTAATTTCTGAATTATTTAAATTGGGCGAAAGTTTAAATATTATTGCCTTTTTTTCTTTAAAATTATTTTTAAATTTTTGAAGAATATTAATTAAATCTAATATTTTTTTTTTATCGTGTAAGTTTCTCAGATTTGGCGTATTTGGTGAAGAAATATTGATAGTAATATAATCAGCCAACGGATAAAACTTTTCTATACATCTCAAATAATCATCCTCTTTAGTTGCATTTTCCTTATTTGGTCCAATATTTATTCCTAAAATACTTTTCTTCGGATTATTTTTAATTCTTTCGTAAACTTTGTTCATTCCATCATTTGGAAAACCTAGGCTATTTATAATTGCTTGGTCAGCATTTAATCTAAACACCCTTGGTTTTGGGTTTCCATTTTGTGGCTCTGGCGTAATTGTTCCGACTTCTGAAAATCCAAAACCTAACTTAAATATTGAATTATAAACCTCCGCATTTTTGTCAAAACCTGCTGCTAAGCCTATTGGATTATCAAAATCAACACCAAAAACTTTAATCTTTAAAGATGGATCTGCTGTAAATTTAAAAAAATCAAACGGAATAATATCCTGTTTCAAAAATTTAATTGCATATTCGTGTGCTGTCTCGGGATCCGTTTGTTTTAAAAACGAATTTAAAATTTGATATAACATATTATCTCTTTAAACTGTCCTCTAATAATTTAATAGTTTCTTTGCGTCCAAAGAAACTAATAAATGATCCCATCCTTGGCCCTTGTTCATCTCCGAAAACGATTTCATAAATTGCTTTAAACCAATCTCTTAATTTCTCTTTTGGATAGTAATTTTTACCTACACTGAAGACTTCAGTTTGTATTTCTGCAGGATCTTTACCCTCTGGCATTTCTTTTAAAACACTTATCAATTCTGATATTGCTTTGTTTTCATTTGCATTAGCTGATCTATATTTTTTTAATGGTTTAACAATATCGTTAAAGTATTGAATGGCATTTTTTATTAACTTTTCTAAAATTGGATGTTCATCTCTAATAATTTTAGAATTATAATTTATTATAAATTTCCACAACACCTCCTCACTTTCAGCATTACTCGCACTTACTAAATTTAATAACACACCAAATGAAATTACATTTTTTTCTTTTGGAGGATTTCCATTATGAACGTGCCAAACAGGGTTTCCTAATTGTTCTTTAACATCTTGATATTCAAATTTTTCAAGAAATGTTAAATATTCATCGACTGCTTTGGGTATCACTTGCGGGTAAAGCTTTTTTGCTCTTTGTGGATTTTGGTACATATACAAAGCTAAACTCTCTTGTGTTGCGTATTTTAACCAGTCTTCAATTGTAATTCCATTGCCTTTTGATTTAGAAATTTTCTCACCTTTCTCATCTAAAAATAATTCATAAGCAAACCCATTTGGAGGCGATGAACCTAAAATTTTACATATTTTTGATGAAAGTTCTGCGCTTGGTATCAAATCTTTTCCATACATTTCAAAGTCTACTTTAAGAGCCGACCATCTCATTGCCCAATCAACTTTCCATTGTAATTTACATAATCCATTCGTTATTTTAGTTTTTAACTTTTTACCTGAATTATCAAACACAACCTCACTATTTTTTTCGTCAATCTCACAAATAGGAATTTCTAATACTTTCCCAGTTTCTGGACATACTGGTAAAAAAGGACTGTAAGTCTTTTTTCTTTCTGGACCTAATGTTGGCAAAATTACATTCATGATTTTTTCATAATTTTTGAGAACTTTAAGTAATTCTTCATTAAAAACTCCATTCTTATACATTTGAGTTGAGCTTTTAAAATCATAATCAAATTTAAATTTATCTAAAAATTCTTTAAGCATTTCATTATTGTGTTCTCCAAAACTTGAATACTTATTAAATGGATCTGGAATTGATGATAGTGGCTTATTTAAATTTTTCTTCAATAACTCGCTATTTGGAATGTTTTCTGGAACTTTTCTTAATCCATCCATATCATCTGAGAAAGTAAATAGTTTTACCGGTATATCTGATAATTTTTTAAAAGCTTGAATTACCATCGTAGTACGACATACTTCTCCAAAAGTCCCTATATGCGGTAAGCCACTAGGCCCATAGCCTGTTTGAAATAAAACGTATCCCTTTTTTTTTAATGAATCGCTCTTTTTTTTTAAAATTAATCTGGCCTCTGTAAAGGGCCAAGCTTTAGTGTTTAAAAAATCGGAATTCATAGATATTTCGTTTATAGGCTAAAATTCATTTTTTTCAAATTGCAAACATTTGAATGATTGTCTAATCGAAATATTAATATATTTTCAAATAAACTGCTTTGAAATGAATTCTGGATTAAAAACTACATTTTTAATTAATGGTTATCTTATCATAATATTATCTATATTTATGATAATTCCTCACATTGTTGAAATTACGATTGGAGATAAATCACAGCACTTTTTAGTTACTGGAATTTTATCTGCCTTTGTAGGCACTTTACTAGTTTTAATAAGCCAAACTAAAGATAGATCATTAAACGTCCAACAAGCTTTTTTAATGACAAATTTGGCATGGTTATCAATATGTTTTTTTGGAGCTCTTCCTCTGTATTTTTCATCATTAGATTTAACTTTTGTTGACTCTTTTTTTGAAAGCGTATCCGGAATAACCACAACTGGGTCAACTATTTTGCCTGAAGTAGAAAAGGCATCTAAAGGTATCTTGGTCTGGAGATCATTACTACAATGGTTGGGTGGTATTGGTATTATTGTAATGGCTATTACCATCCTTCCATTGCTAAATATTGGAGGGATGCAGTTATTTCGATCAGAAGGAATGGAGGTTGAGAAGGTAGTGCCCAAAAGTACCGAAATTGCACTTTCTATAACAAAGATTTATATCGTAATCACTTTGACATGTTCATTAGCATATTGGTTATCTGGTATGAGTGTATTTGATGCAATTAATCATTCTTTAACTACTGTATCAACAGGTGGCTATTCAACATACAGCCAATCTATAGGTTATTTTAATAATGCGATGATTGAGGTTGTGGCAATAGTATTTATTATTACAGGTAGCATTCCTTTTTTAGCTTATATTAAATTTACAAGGGGTGATTTATTTGTTTTTTTTAAAGATAAACAAATAACTGGTTTTATATTTATACTTCTGTGTTCAATATTCATAATTTTCTTTAACATAATAATCAATTCTCATGGGAATATGATCGATAGTTTAAGAGATGCAGCTTTTAATGTTACATCGATTATAACAGGGACAGGATATACGACAAAAGATTATAGTAACTGGGGAAATTTTTCAGTTTTTTTCTTTCTCATACTGATGTTCATTGGAGGGTGTTCAGCATCAACAACCTGTGGAATTAAAATATTTAGATTTCAAATAATCTTTTCATTTATCGATAGGCAAATAAAACAAATATTTTATCCAAATGGATTATTTCCGATTAAATATAATAATCAAAATATAAATGATCGCTTTTTAACTTCAGTTTTAGCATTTGTTTGCTTATATATATTTGTTTTTTTTATATTAACATTATGTCTGTCTTTAACAGGTTTAGATTTAGTTACCTCGGTGTCCGCAGCCGCAACCTCAGTATCTAATGTAGGTCCAGGACTTGGCTCAACGATTGGACCTGAAGGGAATTTTTCTTTATTAAGCGATAGTGCTAAATGGATGTTAAGTTTAGGTATGTTAATTGGTAGATTGGAACTTTTAACAGTATTAGTTTTATTTTTACCTGCTTTTTGGCGAAATTAATTCGATAAACACCAATCTATTATTGCTTTTTGTCCATGTAATCTATTTTCTGCTTGTACCCAAACTAAAGATTGTTTACCGTCAATGACAGATGAGGTGACTTCTTCTCCCCTAGCTGCTGGTAAGACATGTAAATAAATTGCATTAGAATTTGCAAGAGACATAAGCTTATCATTTACTTGAAAGGTTTTTAAATTATTTTTTTTCTTTTTACTATCACCTTTATCACCCATTGATACCCATTTGTCAGACATTATACAATCAACGTCTTTGACACCTTTTTTTGGATCATGGAAAATTTTTATCTTTCCATTATTTTTTTCAGCCCAGTCCAAAATTTTTTTTGATGG
Source organism: uncultured Pelagibacteraceae bacterium (assembly GCA_902524955.1). Lineage (GTDB taxonomy): Bacteria > Pseudomonadota > Alphaproteobacteria > Pelagibacterales > Pelagibacteraceae > HIMB114. The sequence continues at coordinate 30,852 of CABZEY010000008.1, forward strand.
TAAATATTTTTTTGGCACACAAACATTTAAATTAAAATCAAATTGAACAGCAGCTTCAATTGCTGAATTTGCAACATTATTACCATCTCCAACCCATGCGATATTTGCATTTTTAATTGAACCTTTTTTTTCTTCATAAGTCATAACATCACTAAGTAACTGACACGGATGGCTTGAATTTGTTAATCCATTTATCAGCGGAACCGTTAATAGTTTTGATAAATCTATTAATGTTTGATGTTTGAAGGTCCTAAACATCACGATATCAGAAAAACTAGAGATAACTTTTGCTGTATCTTCAACGCTCTCTTCCCCTTTACCTAAATGCATGTCGCTTGAGTTCATTACAATTGTTTGTCCTCCGAGTTGTCTCATAGCAATATCAAATGATAATCTTGTTCTAGTAGAGGGTTTTTCAAATAACATTAATAGTAATTTATCTTTTGCACTAGATTTATCAGAAATAATTACTTTTCCAGAATTGCTTTGAAGTGATTTTCTTCTTTTTGCTTCTGACAGAATGTTTTGCAAGTCAGTTTTTGAAATAAGAGAAAGATCAAGAAAATGCTTCATTAGAAATTCTCGCAGACTTTGTCAATAATTGAAATTGCTTCATCGATCTCATTTTTATTAACGATCAGAGGTGGTAGTAATCTAACTACATTTTCAGATGCTTTAACAACTAATAACTTTTGTTCAAATAATTGATTAATAAATTTTGTATTTTCTACCTTTAACTTAATACCTTTTAATAATCCTTTACCTCTGACACCTTCTACGACGTGAGGAAACTTTTTTTTAATTTTAAGTAATTGTTCTTCAAAATAGTTTCCTTGAGAAATGACATTATCTAGAAAGTTTTTTTCAAAAATAATATCTAAAACTGCATTACCTATGCTCATTGCAAGTGGATTTCCACCAAATGTAGATCCGTGTGATCCTGGCTTCATGCAGCTACCAGCTTTTTTATTTACAAGACAAGCTCCGATTGGAAAACCTCCTCCAATTCCTTTAGCTATTGGCACAATATCTGGTTCAATACCAGACCATTCAAATGCAAAAAATTTTCCAGTTCTACCAATACCGCATTGCACTTCATCTAAAATAAGTAAAAGATCATTTTCATCACAAATCTTTCTTAAACCTATTAAACATTCAGGGGGAATTACTTTGATTCCGCCCTCTCCTAAAATCGTTTCAACCATAATTGCAGCTGTATTTTTATTTATTGCTTTTTTTAAACTATCATGATCTCCAAAATCTACTTGATCAAAGCCGTCAACTTTAGGCTCAAATCCTTTAATGTGGTCAGGATTGTTTGCAGCAAATAAAGAAGCTAAAGTTCTTCCATGAAAAGCACCTTTAAAAGTTATAATTCTATTTTTATTAATCTGACCTTTTTCATAAAAATATTTTCTTGCTATTTTAATACTTGCCTCTGTTGCTTCCGCACCAGAATTCATAAAAATTACATGATCTGCAAAAGTATTTTCGACTAACCTTTTTGCTAATTTTTCTTGCTCTGGTATCTCAAATGCGTTGGATACGTGCCATAACTTTTCGGCTTGGCTTTTCATAACTTTTACTAAGTGGCTATGACAATGACCCAAAGCATTCACAGCTATACCAGATACAAAATCTAGATATTTTTCATTAGATGTTGAAAAAAGATAACATCCTTTTCCATGAGAAAATGACAATGATCTTCTTGCATATGTTTCTAAAATTGCACTCATAATATTAAGATTTTATTTTATAACCTTTTTTAAAAAGTAAATAACATACTGTGAGTAAAAAAGCGTTACAAATTAGAAGAATTATTAATCCATTATAAACATTGGCATCCGACTGTCCAAGAAAACCAAATCTAAAACCATCTATTATATAAAAAAAAGGATTAAACTGACTCATGGTATAAAGTGGCCCTTCTAATCTGTTTATTGAAAAAAAAGTGCCAGATAAAAATGATAATGGCACAACAATAAAATTTGTTACCGCTGCCATATTATCAAATTTTTCCGCCCATAAACCAGCAATAAACCCAAGGGAAGACAAAAAACATGAACCAAGTGTTGCGAATGTAATGACATAAAAAATGTGATTAAAAGGGACTTTTATAAAAATTAATGATACTAAAATGGAAAAAAAGCCTACAACTAAACCTCTAGTAACCCCACCTAAAATTATAGCAAATGTGACTTCGCCAGGTGACAAAGGAGGATATAAAATATCAACTATATTTCCTTGAACTTTGGAAATCATCAAAGAAGAGGTAGTATTAGCAAAAGCATTTTGCATTATTTGCATTGCTATTAATCCAGGAACCAGAAAAGTAGTAAATTTGTGTCCCAATACGTCAGATCTATCTGAACCGATAGCTAAACTAAATACTGCTAAAAAAAGTAGTAAAGTAACTAACGGCGAAACTATCGTTTGAAGCCAAACATTAAAAAATCTTTGTACTTCCTTAAAATAGAGTGTGTAGAAACCTATCCAGTTTATCAAACCAAATCTTCTTACACCTATTTTATATTTATGTTGTACTGTGCTCATAAGTTTCTCATTACCAGTTAAATTAAAAAAAAGGTTAAAAAATGTGGATATATAAGGTTTTTTTTATATTTAGCGGTTTTTACTATGTTTTTTAATCAACATATTGTGCTCAATTAAATTGTATATGCAAAATATGGTTAATATAAATTAAAAATGTCTTGGACTGAGGAAAAAACTGAAAAATTAAAAAAGCTTTGGGCTGAGGGTCATACCGCTAGTCAAATAGCAAGAATGTTAGGTGATGATATTTCACGTAACGCAGTAATTGGAAAGGCTCATAGATTAAATCTTGCGGGCAGAACTCAATCGAGGATGATTTCAACTCCTAAAATTAATAATAACCAGTACCAAAAAAAAAATAATCTTCAGCGAAGAATTAGAAGACCAAGGGGCTTAAGGGCTATTGTTATTGAAAAAGATTTTGAACCTGAAAATCCAACAACCCTTGAAAATCTTACAGACAAAACTTGCAGATGGCCGATCGGTCACCCTGATGAAAAAGATTTTTATTTCTGTGGAAGAACCCCTATGGATGAGAGAATTTATTGCAAATTACATGTGCTTCATGCTTATCAACCTCGTGGGCAAAAAGGAGATGAGCCTCAAATAAACAATAATGAAGTGCAAAACCTTATTCCAAAAAAAATCAAACGCGCTTAGCTCTAGCTTTTTTAGTCTTAGCAAATTTTCGATTAATTCGCCAACGCTGGTCATCTCTGACAATGTAACCACAACAGTTCTTTGAACCACATTTACATCGGAACTGCTTATAATCTTCATCGTAACCAAAACCATAATCATAAGAAAGTTCATTACCTTTTTTGATGTCCTGGAGAGCTAAAATCCAAATTTTACCTTTAATGATATCAACTTCACAATTTGGATTACATGAATGATTAATGTATTTTGCAGTATTAGATTTTATATCACCATCAAGAACAATTTTTTTATTCAGAGTAAATAAATAAATCGCTTTAGAATTGTCAAACTGATCATCTTCCTCAACTTGTTTATGGGTATATTTCTTACCCTTATATTCAATAACCTTATCACCCTTTTTAAAATTCTGTCCTGCAAAAAGGCCCCAGTTATTAATTCCTGATTTTTTTCTTATAAATTTTGGCATTTAACAAATCTGTAACAAATCCATAATAGTTTGGAGCTATGAAAAAAGTATTATTTCTTTGTACAGGGAACTCTGCAAGATCTATTATATCAGAATGTCTATTAAATCAAATGGGTAAAAATAGATATCAAGCATTTAGTGCTGGATCAAAACCAGTGGGTAAAGTGAATCCCTATTCAATAAAAATTTTAGAAAAAAATAATATAAATTATGAAAAGGTTTCAAGTAAAAGCTGGGATGATTTTTCAGATACAAAGTTTGATACTATTGTTACAGTTTGTAACAATGCAGCAAATGAAACATGCCCTGTTTATCCTGGATCGCCAAATAAATTACATTGGGATCTAGAGGATCCTGCTGCTTTTAATGGAAATGATGAAGAGAAATTAAATCAATTTCAAAGAACGTTTGATCAAATTCATAAATATATTAAAAAAGAATTTATAAATAAATGAAAAATTTAGACAAATATTTCTCAGAGTTTTTAGGGACATTAATTTTATTACTATCAATTGTAGGATCTGGTATGATGGGACAATCCATGACAGAAAATGAGGCAGTAATCTTATTAGCAAACTCTTTGGCCATTGGATTTACTCTTGTTTTTTTAATTATTACTTTTGGTAAGAAATCAGGTGCTCATTTTAATCCTGCGGTTACATTAGTTATGTTATTACTGAGAAAAATTAAACCACAAATAGCTTCCATTTATGTTTTAATGCAGATTATGGGTGCGTGTACAGGTGTTATAATTGCAAATATCATTTTTGGCTTTGACGCAGTGGAACTATCTACAAAATATCGAAATGGGCCAAATATTTTAATATCTGAGATCATTGCAACATTTGGATTATTAATGATTATTTTATTAAATCTAAAAAATAAAATTGAGGTGGTTGCGGGTTTAGTAGGACTTTACATTGGAGCTGCAATTTGGTTTATGTCATCAACTGCATTTGCAAACCCAGCCGTTTCGATTGCTAGAACACTGACCAACACATTTACCGGTATACACTTTTCAAACATAATTTACTTTGTGATTGCCCAGCTATTTGGCGCGTTTTTATGTAAAATCTTACTAAAAAGAATTTACAAAATCTAATATTATGTTAGCTTAAAATATTATTTCAAATAAGGGGGCACATGAAGAAAAAAATAAAAAAACAAGAAAATAAAAGAAAAAAAATACTTAAAACCGTAAGTAAATTGAAAAAAAAGATATCTGCACAAGAAAAAAAGGTATCAAAAATAGAAATTAAAATTGCTAAACTTGAGAGAAAAGCGGCTGAAAAAAAAGCAAAAAAACAAGCTAAAGTCAAAACAGCTCAAACGTCAACTGCATCACTAAATAATTAATTTTAAAAATATAAAATTTTGAAGTCTGAGTCCATTTCTTTGGATAAAGACTTCAATCTTTTTTGAACAGATTTTGTTATAATCTTACTATTTTTATTAGGCACCGACAGTATAATTGTATTATTTTTTTTAGATAAAGATAAATTATCTAAAAAAATGGTTGAAATTGTTGATATCCCAGAAGCCAATCGTAATGCGGCACCAACTTGTCTGGCAATTAAAATTTCATTGTTTGATAATAAACCTAAATATTCTCTATCAGGATAGTACTTTGTGGAGCAATGTCTCCAAAAACCAGCTAAAGCAACTTTTATTCTATCGTTGTGACTCAAAGATAAAGCTGGAGTATTTAATATCTGAGAAAAAACAAGTTCGGCTTTTTGAAATGCTCCGAGCCCCCAGTCCATGTTACTTAAGGAACATGTTGGTTTTAATAATCTTGCGGGAAAATTTTCGTTATCATTAAAAATCCTTTTTATAAAATTAAAATATTTTAAATAATTTTCGCCATAATCACCTGTTCTAAATGCTGAATATTCAATAAAATTACTAAGTAGATCATGCTTAATTAATTTATAACTTGATTTGACGATTAATGTCCCTTCCCTTACGCCCGATATTGAACACTGCAATTTTTCCGGTGATATAATTTTTAGAAGTTCCTTTAAAATATTGGTAGCAATCGGTAAATATTTAGTTCTTGATTTCGTAATTTTATCAAGTTTTAGAGAAGTTATTTTTTTTTTATCATCTAATTTTAAACACAAATCTAGGGCTTCCTCTCTACTAATTTGATATTGATGTAAAACATTAAGCGGATATTTCTTTAAAAAAATATCTACTTTCAATAAAGTTCGCCAAACACCACCAACAACATACAAGTTTTTAACTTTAGTTTTTTTTAACCAATTAATATTTGATAGGTTATCTCGAATTAAACGACTAACCTTTATTAATTTTTTTTTCCTTGGCCTATTGAATAATCTCAGTACGCCAATTGGTAATGAAGCTTTTTTTTCAATTACTCCATTTTTTACCTTTGCAAGTTCTAAACTTCCTCCTCCAAGATCAGCAACAATACCATTGACTTGTTCAAACCCTATAATAACACCGAGAGCCGATCTTTCAGCCTCTTTTTCTCCAGTTAATATCTCTACCTCTTGGTCAAAAATTTTTTCAACAACACTTTTAAAATATACTCCGTCTTTTGCATCACGAACAGCAGCTGTTGCAAAAATGTTTACATTAGATACTTTTGAATTATCTAAAATATTTTTAAATCTTTCTAAGACAGTAATTGAATATTGAACTCCCAAAGGATCCAATTTACCTGTAAGTTCAAGAGTGCTTCCTATAGAACATACTGCTTTTTCATTAAAGATTGGTATTTGTGACTTTTCAAAATCTTCATAAATTAGCATTCTTATAGAATTTGATCCAAGATCTATAACGGCTTCTTTCTTTGCAGAAAAAATTTTTTGTGTAATAGCCTTTTGCAGTAACATTTATATTCTAATTTTTGTTATCATGTCTTTGATAATTGATTTGCCCTGACCAGACAAGCTTGGATTTTTCATGAAGTATTCATGTGCTGAAAATACGTCGTCACCTGCTTTTAATATTTTATAATATTTTTTATCTTTTAACTCCCAGCTCAACTTAATATCTTTAAGATTTGCCATCATGATTTGGTCTAAAACCTGGGCGTGTACTGTTTCATTTTTTATTGGCAACATAATCTCTAATCTGCGGTCCAAATTTCGCGGCATTAAATCAGCTGATGAAATAAAAACTTTATTTTGTCTTGATGGCATTTCTTTACCACTCGCAAAACAGTAAATTCTTGAGTGCTCTAAAAATCTTCCTACAATACTTTTAACATAAATATTTTCTGACATCTTTTTTATTCCAGGTTTTAAGCAACAAATTCCTCTGACAAATAAATGAATTTTAACACCATGTTTTGAGGCTAAATAAAATCTATCTATTATTTCAGGATCTACTAATGAATTCATTTTTGCCCAAATTTCTGCGGGCTTCCCAGATTTTGCGTTTTCAATTTCATTGTCAATTAAGTCATTTAATTTTGGTCTCAAAAATCTTGGGGCAAGTATCACATTTTCTAATTCTCCAGGATCTCCATAACCAGTTACAAAATTAAAAAACTTTTCAATATCATTTGCATAATCGGGGTCTGCACTAAATAATGACAGGTCAGTATAAATTTTTGCGTTTATGGGATGGTAGTTTCCTGTTCCTATATGAACGTATTTATTTAAGACTCCATTTTCTAACCGCACAACCAAACTAGATTTGGCATGTGTTTTTAAATGAACAAAACCATAAACAACCTGAACACCTGATCTTTCTAAAGATTTTGCTAAACTTATATTTGCTTCTTCATCAAATCTTGCTTTGATTTCAACTATTGCTGTGACTGACTTTCCATTTTCTGCGGCAATTTTGAGAGCTTTAACAATTGGTGAGTCTAAAGTTGTTCTATACAAAGTCTGTTTAATTGCTTGAACATTTGGATCATTTACCGCCTGATTTAAAAATTCTATAACTGCATCAAAAGTTTCATAAGGATGATGTACAATCATATCCTTAGATTTAATTGCTTTAAAATAATCACCATTAAATTGATTTACTCTTTCAACTTGTCTTGAATTAAATTTTTTGAAATAGAACTCTTTTTTGCCTTGTTCAAGGATTTGTGAGATTTCGTGAGTTCCAACAAACTCCTCAATCTCATCTACTGTATCTGGGTCTGCTTTAATTTTTTTTATCAAGAATTTTTTTAAATGACGTTCAGATCCTTTCCTTAATTCCAACCTCACAATTCTGCCTCTTTTTCTTTTTTTCAAAGCTTTCTCATAGAAAACCACCAGATCTTCCGCCTCATCTTCAACTTCAATATCGCTATCTCTTGTTACACGTGCAGATATATAATTTTTGATTTCATAACCTGGAAAAAGATTTGAGGCATATGAGCTTACGGTTTCTTCTAATGATACATAATTTTTTACAGCTTCAATGTTGCTGACATTGTAAAATCGCTTTAAATTTTTAGGTAAAATAATAATTGAATAAATTGATCTTTTTTTTCCTTTTTTTTGCATTTCCATAAGCAAAAAGTGTCCTTGGTTAAAAAGAAATGGAAAAGGATGCGAAGGATCAATGGCTTGAGGTGTTAAGACTGGTGCTATATTAGTATTGAAAATATTTAAAAGATTTGATTTCTCATCCTGATTAATTTCTACAAAACTTTTAAAAAATATTCTTTGTTTTGATAAATCTTTTTTTAATTTTGACCAAATATAATTTGATTTTTTTAATAACTCGGATGATTTGATTTTTATTTTTTTCAATTGCTCCTTGGGAGATAATCCATCTATTGTTTCGTGTTTAATTTTTTCTTTAATCTGTGCATATACACCTGCCACACGAACCATATAAAATTCATCTAAGTTATTAGAGGCAATTGATAAAAATCTTACTCTTTCAAAAAGTGGCTGATCAGTATTGCCTGCTTCGGATAATACCCTTGAATTAAATTCTAACCAGGATAACTCCCTATTATTATATCTTTTTGTCATAAATTTTTAATTATTTAATAATATAATCTAGAAATGTTAAATTTATATGTCATGAGACACGCAAAATCTAGTTGGGAAAATCCTGATTTATCTGACTATCAAAGACCACTTAATAAAAGAGGAAGACATAATGCAAAATTGATGAAAAAAATTATGAAAAATAAGGGAATGTTTTTTGATTTTGCTTATATTTCTGGGTCTCAAAGAACAATGGAGACATTTAAATATATAAAAGATTTAAATTTAAGGAAAAAAAAAATAAAAAAAGATCATTATTTGGCTTCACCAAAAATTTTGCTCGAAACAATTCGGTCTACAAAGGATAAGTATAAAAGTATTCTAATTCTAAATCACGAACCAGCAGTAAAAAATTTAACAATGCAATTATGTTCAGATTTAAGTGGTGAGGGAAAAATTTTAATCCAAAAATTTAGCACTGCAGGCATTGCAACAATTATTTTTAAAAAAAGATCTTGGTCAGAAATAAAATTTGGTGATGGTTTGCTTGATGGATTTATTAAACCTAAAGATTTTTACTAACCATCTATTGAATAGCCGGCTGATCGTACAGTTCTTATCAAGTCACATTGGTTATCTATATTAATGGCTTTCCTTAATCTTCTAATATGAACATCAACAGTACGAGTTTCTACATAAATATCATTACCCCAAACATGATTCAGTAACTGCTCCCTAGAGTAAACGCGTTTTGGATTTTTGATAAAAAAGTTTAACAAATTATATTCGGTCGGACCTAATTTAACTTCTTTACCGCCTCGATAAACACGTCTTGCCAAACGATCAATTTTAATATCCTTAAATATAACTATATCTTCAGTTAAGGATGGCTTCACTCTTTTTAATAAAGCTCGAATTCGTAGATTAAGCTCTTTTGTACTAAATGGTTTTGTAACGTAATCATCGGCTCCTGTCTCAAACCCTCTTATTTTATCAGACTCTTCTGCTTTTGCAGTTAACATGATTACAGGTATTGATTTCAGTTTACTGTCCTTTTTAATTTGATTACAAATTTCAATTCCTGATAAATCTGGTAGCATCCAATCAAGTAGAATTAGATCTGGATTATTTTTTTTTATAAAAATAAGTCCGTCTTCTCCATTTTCTGATATATGAACTTTGAAACCTTCTTTTTCTAAATTATACTGAATTAAAGTCGATATTGGTTTTTCGTCTTCAACAACTAGTATCGTTGCATTCATAGAAATTATTGACCAGACACTATACCTGATTCGCCTTTGGGTCTATCACCTTCTATATATTTCCCTGAAACCAAAAAATAAACTGTTTCAGCAATATTAGTTGCATGATCACCAATCCTCTCTAAATTTTTAGACATAAACATTAATTGCGAAAAAGCTGCTGCTCCGTCTTTTTTCTCCTCAATACATTTTAAAATTGAATTCATGCATATATCGACTAATCTGTCTATTTCTTGATCTGCATTCCAAACTTGCTCTGCTAACTTAGTGTCACGGTTTAAAAAAGCATCCAAAACTATCTTTACACTCTTTTGAACTTTTTCAGAAACCAATGAAAAATTTTTATTTATTTCATGTCCAATGTTTTTATCGAGATGACGAGATCTTTTTGCAATATTTTTGGATAAATCCCCAATTCTTTCCAAATCAGAAGAAATCTTCATTGCAGAAACGGTCTCTCGTAAATCGATTGCTAGTGGCTGACGCATAGTTAATAAATTTACAACCTGTTCTTCTATACTTTTTTCTAAGTCATCAATACGGTCGTCTTTTCCAACAATTTTATCTGCAAATTCCTGATCTTGCTTGATCGCTGCCTCCGTAGCATCTTTAATTTGTTTTTCAGCTAATGAACCCATCTTTGCAATTGTATTTTTTAAGATGTTTAATTGCTCGTCGTATGATTTTACAATGTGTTCACTCATAAATTTATCCAAACCTTCCTGTTATATAATCTTGTGTCATTTTATCTTCTGGATTCTTAAATATTTTTTCAGTAGAATCAAATTCTATTAATTTTCCTAAATGAAAAAATCCAGTATGTTGAGAAACTCGAGCTGCTTGAGCCATAGAATGAGTTACAATTGCAATCGTGTATAATGATTTTAACTCATCAATTAAGGTTTCGATTTTCGCTGTTGCAATTGGATCAAGCGCTGAACAAGGTTCATCCATTAATATTACTTCTGGATTAATTGAAATAGCTCTTGCTATACAAAGTCTTTGTTGCTGTCCACCAGATAAACCTGTTCCAGGTTGATCTAAACGATCTTTAACTTCATCCCACAATGCCGCTCTTTTTAAACTTGTTTCAACAATCTCATCCATATGGGTTTTATCTTTCGCAATCCCATGAATATTTGGACCGTAGGAAATGTTTTCGTAAATACTTTTTGGGAATGGATTGGGTTTTTGGAAAACCATTCCAACCTTTTCTCTGAGTTGCACAACATCAACAGAATTGTCATAAATATCTTGACCGTCAATTTCTATATTGCCTTCAACTTTACAAATATCAATTACATCATTCATGCGATTTAAACATCTTATGAAGGTTGATTTTCCACACCCCGATGGACCAATTAAAGCAGTAACCTCTTTTTCAGCTATATTTAAATCAACATCAAATAAAGCTTGTTTTGATCCATAAAAAACTGAAACCTGTTTTGCTGTTATCTTATTTTTATTACTCATGTTGCTCCTGATTACCATTTCCTTTCAAATTTTTGCCTTGCCCATACTGCTAAGGAATTCATAATTACTAAAAATCCAATTAGCAACATAATTGTTGCTGAAGTTTTTTCTACGAACCCTCGCTCAGCAGACTCAGACCACAAATAGATTTGAACTGGCAAGGATGTTGAGGGGTCTGTTGGAACGCTTGGTACGTCTACAACAAATGCAACCATTCCTATTAATAATAATGGAGCTGTTTCACCTAAAGCTTGTGCTAATCCAATGATTGTTCCAGACAAAGTCCCTGGCATTGCAAGCGGTACAACATGATGACATACAGTTTGAACCTTTGATGCGCCAATAGCTAATGCACCCTCACGAATTGATGGAGGAACAGCTTTTAACGATGCGCGGCAAGCGATAATAATTGTTGGTAAAGTCATTAATGATAATGTCATACCTCCAACAAGTGCTGTAGATCTTGGCATCCCAAATACACCCAAAAGCATACCAAGGCCTAACAGTCCAAAAACTATTGATGGTACTGCTGCGAGGTTGTTTATGTTAATTTCGATTATATCTGTGATTACATTTTTAGGTGCAAATTCTTCAAGATAAACCGCAGCCATCAGAGCAATTGGAAATGAAATTATTAAACATATGATAATTGAAAAAAATGAACCAATTACTGCTCCAGCGACACCCGCAATTTCAGGATCTCTTGAATCTCCGCTAAACAAGAAGTAATCACTAATAGAAGACCCAATTTTTCCCTGTTCTACTAAGTTATCATATACGTTTAGTTGAAAGTTATTTAATCGTCTTCTGTCTTCTGGAATATTTCTTGGAAAATTACCTTTGTGTAACTGATCTAAATCATCGGACGCGGTTAATTCAATTATAACCTTTTTTCCGAGCATTTTTGGATTTTTTAATAAATAACTTTTAATTTCATATTCATAATTTCCGCCTAATAATAATTTAACACTTTTTTCTTCCTCATTATTTTTGTACGGATACAAACTTGTTGCAGCTTTATATGTAACATCAAAAAACTCTGCTTCTTTAATTTGTTTTAATGTAGGATTTTTTATATCTTCTAATTCTAATAATTTTTTATCAAAATCGACTTCAGTCTGAATAGTTGTTTTAAAGAATGCGGTACTTCCAGTTGAAAAAACTTTAAATAACAATAAACAAACAAAAAATATTGAAATGCCTATTGATACTACACCGAGAAATTGAAAGCGCTTTTCCGCAGCATATCTTTTTTTCATTCTTTGTTCTCTAATCATACTTCTCTCTATATTTTTTAACAATTCTCAATGCAATGAAATTTAAAATTAATGTAAGAACGAAAAGTGTTAAACCTAATGCAAAAGCAGATTGAGTTTTTGCACTAGTAAATTCTTGATCGCCGACTAATATCATTACAATCTGTGTTGTAATGGTTGTTGTCGAATCTAAAGGATTGATCGTTAAATTTGCAGCTAGGCCTGCGGCCATCACAACAATCATAGTTTCTCCGACTGCCCTGGAAACTGCAAGCAGAACTGATCCAACAATTCCTGGCAATGCTGCAGGAAAAACAACTTTTTTGATTGTTTCAGATTTTGTTGCTCCCATAGCATAGGAACCCTCTCTTAATGATTGCGGTACTGCATTAATTACATCATCAGACAAAGAGGAAACAAATGGAATAATCATGACACCCATGACTAAACCGGCTGCTAACGCACTTTCCGAAGATACCTCCAAACCTAGACTCTCTCCAACGACCCTAAAAAATGGTCCAACTGTGAGCGCTGCAAAGAAACCATAAACTACGGTTGGAACTCCAGCAAGAATTTCAATTATTGGTTTGCCCCATTTTCTTTGTCTATAATTTGCGTATTCTGCTAAGTAAATTCCAGAAAAGAGACCGACAGGAACCGCTACGCACATTGCAATAAATGCGATAAAGGCTGTACCAGCAAATAATGGAACTGCCCCAAACGCTTCGGCTAAATCTTTTGCCTCCTGCGGTGTTAGGTTAGTTGGGTCACTGACAAATGCTTTTTGTGGTGACCAACCCAATCCAAAGAAAAAATCTAAAGGATTTATTTTTGTAAAAAATTGAATTGTCTCAAATAATAAAGAAAATATAATTCCAGCTGTTGTTAAAATAGCTGCAACAGATGATAAAAATAATACTGTTGTAAATATCTTCTCTACACCATCTCTTGCGTGAACATTTTTGTTAATTTTATTATAAGCAAATAAGGATGTAGCAATTATTGCACAAAAGAAAAGTACTGCCTTTGCACCATGAGAAATAGATAACAAATTTTTATATGTTAACGCTCCAGATTTTATTGCTTCCGTAACTTGACCAGAAAAATTACCTTGAGCCAAGGATACAATCTGAGAATATATTAAATTTAACTCATTTTTTGTTAACTCATTTATCGATGACAATTGTAACTTGTTTTCTATTAAATTTTTTACAACAATAGGTTCTAAAATTGTCCAAAGTATTAAAATTAAAAATGCTGGAAATGCACACCATAAAGCTTGATAATATCCATAAAAATGTGGGAGGGCCTTTGGTCTAAAAGAACCTGATGTGGCAATTTTTTTAATTCTTGATTTACCGAAAAAAAAACTTGAAATTCCAAAAAGAACTAACGAAGTTAAAAGTATTGCGTTCACCGTGTCCCCTTTTTAGAATTTAATTTCATTAAGGGCCTACACTATATAGGCCCTTAAAATTAAAACTAGACTAGTTTAACTTGATTGTTGTTAACTTAGTTCCAGCAGTTCTTGTTTTTTTGTAAGATTTGCTATCTAGAGGTACTAATCCAATGTCAGTTAAATAACCTTTTGGACCCATAGTTCCTTTAGCAGTAAACTCTTTTAAGTATTCTTTGATACCCGGTACGGTTCCAACATGAGCCTTTTTAACATAGAAAAACAAAGGTCTCGCTATTGGATACGAGTAATCTTGAATAGAAGCTAAAGAAGGTTTTTTACCTTCAATTTTAGTTGCTTTGATTTTATCCTTGTTTGCTACTAAGTAAGAAAAACCAAATAAACCAAACATGTTTTTATCAGCCGCTAGCTTGTTTACGATTAGAGTATCGTTTTCACCAGCTTCAACTGCTAAACCATCTTCTCTTAATTTAGCACATGCTTTTTTTGCTTTTTTTCCAGCAGCAGTAAAGGCAGCTTTTGCAACTTTAGAACATCCTTTACCCATTACTAATGAGTTCCAAGCATCTCTAGTACCAGAAGTTGGGGGAGGTACTAAAATTTTAATGCCTGTATTTGGTAGTGACTTATCAATATCACTCCATTTTTTGTAAGGATTTTTTACAACTTTACCATTTACATCTACATCATGAGCTAAAGCTCTCCATAGTTGTTCTTTAGTAAAATTCATATCTTTTGCTTTCACAGAATGAGCAAAAGAAATTCCATCATTACCTACAACGATTTCAACGATATCTTTCACACCATTTTTTGCACATAGAGCTTTTTCTTTAGATTTGATTGCTCTAGAAGCATTTGTGATATCTGGATGTTGAACACCAACACCAGCGCAAAATAGTTTCATTCCTCCACCTGTACCAGTCGATTCAATAACTGGAGTTTTAAATCCAGACTTACCAAATTTTTCTGCAACGATAGTTGCATATGGATATACTGTAGAAGAACCAACGATTTTGATTTGATCTCTTGCAGATGCAACACCTGAAATAGCAATTGCAACTAACAGAGATAATACAAAGTTTAGTTTTTTCATTTTATTATTTCCTTTAATTAAAGTTAAAATGTTTTGACGGTTTACAAATATGGCGTGGCACTAATATTAAACAAATATTACAGTTTTGTAAAAAAGCTCACCGAATGGTTGAGTTATGAACAATTTTTACATCGCTTTTTTCTTCAGATAAGTTGCCACTACATGAAACTGGCAACACAGCTTGTGATAACGCATATTTGTTTGTCGGTCTCAAAACAACCTCTAACACAACTAATTTGACCAAAGCTTTTCGGTAATTTTCCTGGAGTGTCCAAGGTTGGTTGGAAGGTGGATAAAATTTTTCAACTAAATATGATGCAACTTGAGACTCAGATAGCGTTGACTCTGGCTGACTCCTTAAAAGGCTATGTCTCACATCATCGAAAATCTCTCTACATTTATTGCTCGAGCTTAAATAATCATTTTCACTTAGACCTTTACTCATTGGTATAGAAATTGAAGCAATAACTGCAGTATTTCTCCAATTATATATAACCGACATCTCAACCTCTTCTTTTCTATCTCCTATTAAATTTTTTAATAATCTTGAAGTATATCTGCTTATAATTCGATCAATTGATCGTTCCATATCTCTTTCTAAGTTAATAATACCTAAATCTAGATAATTTAATGGACGTTGCATTAAATTTGTAACAACTTCTTTTTGATCTGACACTGAAATATTAGGAAATAAAAAAAACGACAATATTAAAACAAAAATACTAATTTTTTTTTTCATAAATCGGTAAATGAACTATAAACTCACTTCCCTCGTTTAGTCTACTGTTAATTTCTAAATCTCCTCTATGTTGATTAATAATATGTTTAACTATAGCTAAACCAAGACCCGTTCCTTGAATAAGATTTTTTTTTGCATTAGCGGTTCTATAAAACCTTTCTGTCACTCGATGTATTTCATTTTTTGGTATTCCAATACCCTGATCTTTCACATGAATGCTTACTGATCCTTTTGTTAATTTATCCTCGTTATTTTTTAAAAATATTTCAACCACTGAATTATCTTTTGTATATTTAATTGCATTATCATAAAGATTTTGAACTACCTCAAAAATTTTATCATAATTACCTCTTACAAAAGGTGTCGTTTTGTTTTTAATAATTTTAATATCTAACCCTTTTTTCTCAGCCATTTTATTTGGTACCTTTTGTAAACTTTCTAAAATCTCATTAACATTTACTTTTGAATTGGGCTGAACATGTTCTTGCATCTCTATACGACTTAGAGACATCAAATCGGAAATTAATATTTCCATTTTATTTGCTTGCTCTTGCATAATTTTAATAAATTTCTGTTGAGCTATTGGATCATCTTTAGCTGATGAATAAATTGTCTCTAAAAATCCTTTAATAGAAACTAATGGTGTTTTAAGTTCATGGCTAACGTTTGCAACAAAGTCAGATCTTAACCTTTCAGCTTTTTTAACATCGGTATAATCTTTTACGACTAATAAAACATTTTTCTGACTAAGCGGCACAACAGTCAGTCTAAAAAAACTATATGTTGGCAAATTAATGTCAAACTCAAGATATTCATTAATTCTTTTGTTTCTTGAAATTTCAATTTTATCCAAAAGATCAGGAACTCTGATAAAACTAGATAAATCTTTACCAATAATATCGCCATAGTAATTTTTTGCAGCCTGATTTGCTGCAGAGATTGCATTAAACGAGTTTATAAATAAAATATAATCTTCAATTTCATTGATTAATTGATTTTCTAAATCCTCAGAAGTGAATGCTCTAGAAGAATTTGTGACATTAAAATCTGCTGTATTTTTCTTTATTTTTGTTTTTTGATCTTCAATCTTGGAGGCGAAATACATTAATGTGCCATTTGATATGCACAAAATTACTAATGAAATTAGTTCTAACTTTTCAAAAAAAAACAGTAGAACTAGTAAAATGAAATTAAAAATTGGAATAATTAGCATATCAACTAACTTTTAACATTATTTTGCAAAAAGTCATAATACTGAAACATTACTTTCATTTTACTGAAACCAAATCACTTTAACTGCGTCCCATGTCTACTGAACAACTTACTAAATATCCTTTTGCAAAAAAAGTTAATATTATAACCTCTGCCTTTTTTGCTCCTAAATTAAGTTATTATTTTGCTGAAAACCAAAAAGATATTAAGGCTGCACAACGACTGCGATATAAAGTTTTTTTTTCAGAACGAGATAAAAAGATTGTAAGTTTAAAATATTTTAAAAAAGATTCTGATAAATATGACCAATTCGCAGATCATTTAATAGTTACGCATCAAAACGGTAAGTTTTCTAAAACGAAAGTCGTTGGAACATATCGATTGTTAAATAGTAAATCTGCTCAACGATGTGGATTTTATTCAAAGGAAGAATTTGACATTGATCGAATGTTAAATAATCACGAGAACCAAAATCTTTTAGAATTAAGTCGTTCGTGCATTCATAAAAATTTTAGAAAAAAAAATGTATTACAATTTATGTGGAAAAAAATTCATCATTATATTTTAAATCATAATATTGATGTCTTATTTGGTATGGCAAGTTTTTTAAATGATAAACCTCAAGAAATAAAAACAGAGTTAACTTATCTTTATCAAAAATTCCTAATGGAAGAGTCAATTAGAGTTTCTGCATTAAATAAACACAAAACAGATATGAATATCGCAAATTTAGATAATGTTTCTGAACTATCAATTGTAAAAAATCTACCAACTTTAGTGAAGGCATATTTAAGATTGGGAGCTAAAATTGGTGATGGAGCTGTGATTGATTATGTAGTCAAAACAACAGATATTTTTATTTATTTACCTTACAAAAATATTAGCAAGACTTATCTTAAAAAATTTATATAAACTTTAAGAGTGAAATCATTAATAGCTTGGTTATTTGGTTTTTTGTATTTAAAAAAATTATACCAAAAACATTATAACAACTCTGAACTTAAAAATAATTTTTGGAATAAAACATTAGAACTTTTCAACATAAAATACTCGATATTAAATACTGAAAAAATTCCTAAGACTGGTCCTGTAATTATTGTATGTAACCACCCATTTGGACTAGTAGATGGATTAATTATTGCTGATACTGTTTCTAAGAAAAGGGGAGATTACCGTATACTTATTAACGACGAAATATCACAAGTTGATCTCATAAGACCTTATTTGTTTCCTCTTAAACTTGATGAAAAAAGAGAATCTATAAAGTTTAACTTAAAATCAAAAAATAATGCTATCCAATATGTTCAAAATGGCGGTGCTTTAATCATTTTTCCATCTGGTGAAGTGGCAACTAGACAAAAAATATTTGAAAAAGCAATTGAAAAGAGGTGGCAATCTATTTTAGGTGCAATAATTAGAAAAACCGAAGCAGCAATATGTCCTGTTTATTTTCATGGTGAAAATAGTTTTTTATTTCACCTATTAGGAATGATGCATTACCCGTTAAGAAGAATTCTTTTTGCGAGGGAGCTAATTAATAAAAAAAATAAATTTTTTAAAGCAATATGCTTACCAACCTATCATACTTCTCAATTTATAGGTAAGGGTAACTCTGAAATTTCAAATGAGTTGAGAGAATATACCTTAAGAGGCAAAGAGTCTTTTAATAATTAGGTGCACAGGCTGACTCAAATATTTTAGCACATTCTTCCCAAGTATATTGTTTTGCTAATTTCCTACATTTTTGTTTATCAATTTTTAATGCTTTTAAAGCTGAAGTTTTTAAATCATCATCTAAAGTATCAATTTCTGTGCCTCCAGTAATATCAATTGGGCCAGGAACTTTATAAGCAGCTATTGGTAAACCTGCTGCGAGTGCTTCTATCAATACTATACCAAACGTATCGGTTTTGCTTGGAAAAACAAATACATCACTAGAAGCCAAGTAGTTAGAAATATCCTTATCATTTAAAATTCCAGTAAAAATAACATCTGGATATTTTTTTTTAACCTCACTCATTTGTGGTCCGTCTCCAACTACTATTTTAGTTCCATCAATATCTAAATTTAAAAATGCTTTAATATTTTTTTCAATAGCGACACGTCCTACATAAATCCACACAGGACCTTTAAAATCCTTTATTTTTTCACCATTGCCAAAAACTTCATGCTTTACTCCTCTAGTCCAGACTTTAAGCTTATCAATATTAAATCCATTTGATACCAATTCATTTTTCATTGTATTAGTTGTAACAAGAATACTTTGAGAATATTTATGGAAATATCTCATAAAACGATAAGAAAAACTCACTGGAATTTTAACTCTTGCATTAATGTATTCTGGAAACTTTGTATGATATGAAGTTGTAAATTTAATATTGTGTTTAAGACAATATTTTCTTCCAAAAAAACCAAGCGGTCCTTCGGTTGAAATATGAATGACCTGGGGATTATAATCTTTAATCATTTTATTAATTTTTGGCCATGCATTTAAAGCTAATCGAATTTCGGGATAGGTTGGCATCGGGACAGTAAAAAATTCTTTAGGAGTAATATATTTTACTTCATGGCCTCTTTTTCGAAGTTGTTGTCCAAGGTTATCCATAGTGCGCACTACTCCATTCGTTTGTGGATACCAAGCGTCAGTAATAATTAAAATTTTAAAAAGACTCACTTAAATTACGACACAACCCTAATTTTATCTTGTCTAATCTCTTCGAATTGTTCCTCGACATAAGTGTCAGTCAAAATTTCTTTTCTTTTATCTAACCAGTAAATAAGTTCAAATGTCCCATCAAAATGTTCAACTAATGCTGTACAACTTTCAACCCAGTCACCACAATTTTTATATTCAATTGCTTTCATATTTTCCATTGCTGGATGATGAATATGACCACAGATCACTCCATCTGCTTTTTGTTTTTTTGCAGACTTAACAACTAATTCTTCAAATTCACTGATAAATTTTACAGCATTTTTAACTTTAAATTTTAAATATTTTGATAAGGACCAGTATTCCTTACCAAGGCGTCTTCTAAAATAATTTAAATATCTATTAAAAGCGATTAACCCCTCATAAGCAGTAGATCCTAATCTTGATAACCATTTTGCATATCTTATAATTCCATCAAATTGATCACCGTGTACCACCCAATACTTTTTTCCATTAATTCCTTCATGAATTAATTGGTTTAGAATTTCGACATTTCCAAGATTAATAGGAATAAATTTTCTTAATATCTCGTCATGATTTCCAGCAATATAAAAAACTCTTGTGCCATGTCTTGCTTTTCTTAATATTTTTTGAACAACATCATTATGTTGCTGGGGCCAATACCATTTATTTTTAATTGCCCATCCATCGACAATATCGCCGACTAAATATAAATTTTCTGAGCGAGTATATTTAATAAATTCTAAAACCATATCTGCCTGACAACCTTTTGTTCCTAAATGAATGTCTGAAATCCAGATGGATTTGTACTGTAGTAACTTTCCGTCAACTGCTTTTAATGCTGGTTTTTTTATCATAAACGAATCTCCACTTTGAGTTGAATCATAATTATGTTACAGAAGTGTTAAAATTTTTTTAAAAAAAAAATAATATATGAACAAAATAGCAATTATTTACAATCCGAATGCGGGTAGCGCAAAAATAAAAAAGCTTTTAAAAATTAAAGAGAGGCTTAGTCTTAAAAGCTCAGTTACTATTTATGATACTCAAAAACCTGGTGATGCAACTAGTATTGCTAAAAGAGAATGTAAAAACTTTGACATTATTGTAGCTGCTG
>CABZEY010000009.1 GCA_902524955.1 uncultured Pelagibacteraceae bacterium
GTATAACGATAACGAGATTAAAAAACTTAGCAATAATTTAAATAGTAAAGTAATTTTGGGTCAGTTAGAAAATTTAATAAACTTATCTAAATATTTTAATTTATTATAAAATTATTTAGGCTTTACCATTTTTTTTGGATTTACAAACCTGTTATACTGTTCCTCATTAATTAAACCAGTTTTAAGAGTTTCTTTTTTAAGCGTCGTCCCATTTTTATGAGCTGCTTTAGCAATTTTACTTGCATTATCGTATCCAATAACCGGTGAAAGCGCAGTAACAAGCATAAGAGAATTATTTAAAAGTTCATTTATCTTTTTCTTATTAGCTTTAATTCCTTTTACACAAAAATCCACAAAGCAATTTACTGAGTCTGAAATTAAATCGATTGATTGAATAATATTATGAGCAATTAGAGGTTTGAAAACATTTAATTCAAAATGTCCATGAGTTCCTGCTATTGTAATACCAGTATGGTTTCCAATAACTTTGGTACAAACCATTGTTATAGCTTCGCATTGAGTTGGATTAACTTTACCAGGCATAATTGATGAACCAGGTTCATTTTCTGGTAGTTCTAATTCTGCATAACCTGCTCTTGGACCTGAGCCAAGAAATCTTATATCGTTAGCAATTTTTGTAAGTGCTACTGCCGTAGTACTTAGACTTGCAGAGAAATTTACAATCGGATCGTGACTTGCTAGCGCTTCAAACTTATTTTTAGCTGTTTGAAATGGTAGTCTTGTAATTCTTTTAATTTCTAAAGCTATTTTTTTATCCCAACCTTTTCTTGAATTTATGCCAGTTCCTACTGCAGTTCCTCCCTGTGCTAAATAGTAAACTTCATTTAAAGCTTTTTTAATTCTATCTATAGAGTTTTTTACTTGTGCCTCGTATCCCGAGAACTCTTGACCTAAAGTTAGAGGAGTAGCATCTTGAAGGTGGGTTCTTCCAATTTTAACGATATTTTTAAATTGCCTTACTTTTTTATTTAAACTTTTTTCTAACTTTACAAGCGCAGGTAACAATCTTTTATTTGCATGAATTGCAACAGCAATATGCATAGCTGTTGGAAATGTATCATTTGTTGATTGAGCCATATTAACATGATCATTAGGATGAACTGGTTTTTTAGAGCCCAGTTTGCCGCCGAGTATTTCAATAGCTCTATTGGATATCACTTCATTTACATTCATGTTAGTTTGTGTACCAGAACCTGTTTGCCAAACTTTAAGTGGAAAATGATCATCTAATTTTCCAGAAATCACTTCATCAGAAGCTTTTTGTATAGCGTTTGAAATCTTAGGATCCAAGTCTTTAAACTTTTGATTAACAATGGCTGCAGATTTTTTAACTATTCCAATTGCATGTATTAATTCCAATGGGACATTTACTTTACCGATTTTAAAATTTTTTATAGATCTTTGAGTTTGAGCACCCCAATATTTATCATCTGGAACCTTGATTTTTCCAAAACTATCAAATTCATTTCTTGATGCCATAATATTTTGATTATATTTAATATATATACACTAAATATTAAAATACAATGAGCGTTATAATTATCGGTGGAACATTCGGCATAGGCCTTGAGTTAGCAAAAAAATATTTAGGAAAAACTAATAATCTAATTATTCTAGGTAGAAGCGAAGATAAATTTGTACAAATAAAAAATGATCTTGCTAACGATAGTACCAATATTATTTGTAAAAGGGTTGATGTGACCAATGCTGATGAAACACAAAATACACTTAGGGAAATAATTACCAATTATAGTGATTTAGATCTTGTAGTATATTCAAGTGGTTTTTATAAACCAAATAATACATTTGATGTAGATTTAGACCTATATAGAAAAACTATCGAGGTTAACTTTATGGGATTAATCAATGTAATGTCTATAATTTTACCTTATTTAAAAAAACAACAAAGCGGACATGTTGCAATGATCAGTTCTCTTGCAGGCTTTTTTGGATTACCAAACTCTTCTGGTTACGGGCCAAGTAAAGCTGCAATGATGAATTATTCAGAGTCAATCTATAATGATTGTAAAAAAAATAATATTGACGTGAGTATAATCAATCCTGGTTTTGTAAAAACAAGGCTTACTGATCAAAATAAATTTGATATGCCATTCCTTATGACAGCAGAAAAAGCTGCTAACATTATCTACAAAGGTTTAGAGAAGAAGAAATATGATATTACCTTCCCTTTTATGATGAGTCTGATTTTTAAAACTTTAAAAATATTACCAAAACCCATATTTTTATTCTTAATTAAATATATGGTTAAAACTAATAATTAAAAAATTACAAAGTAAATTAAAACTAATACAACTAAATTCGCTGCTAACAAAAATTGTGTACCTTTATTAAAAAAAGAGTTTGTTTTTTGTTCGATCTCTATGGGATCAACCTGAGCAAGTTTTATTAAGTTATTTTTTTTCATACTATATAGGTAATAGTAAATTATGACTGACTTTGTGAGAAATTTTGTCTTTTTTAAGACTATTAACTTTCTAGTAATCTTAAGGCTTGGTTTAATAAATCTTCTGACTCTTTATGTTCTCCAGAATTATGCGCTTTTTCACCCTGATCACGCAATTGTTTAATTTCACTAAATTGTTCTTTGGAAATTTGTTTCGACTCAGAAAGAATTTGATCAATTTTTTGAATTAATATTGGGCATGATCCTGCGTAACTTTTAACAGATACGAAACATAAAAAAATTAATGTTATTAATAATCTAAACATGCAATAGACTTAATACTTAATTTTGTCTAAATTAAGAATAATTTACTTAAGCAAGATCTCCATATTCTTTTATATGTTTTGGAATTCTTTGGTTGTCTCCATACATAAAATGGTTTTTCATATTCTCTTTATACTTAGAACCGCTTACTCTTAAACCAACAGCGTGTGCAACCTCTCGTATTAATGCTGGACTCGCACCACAACACACTCCTAGGTAATTGATACCTTTATCGTAAACTTCTTTTGAAAATTTCGCGATTTCATATCTATTGCAATACAAAGGATCTAGGGCGGTTGGAAATGTTCTTCCATGTGGCGATTCGCACCCACACTCGTTAGATCTATCCGGAAGGTTAAAGAAAGTTTGATGTTTTATATTTGTTCTGTACGGTACGGGCAAAGCGGCTACATGACATTTTACGGCTTTCCTAATTTCAAGCACAAATTGCTTCATTGTATTCGGGCCCCTGAAACAATTCATACCAACTACATCAGCCCCACGTTGTTCCAATTCTTTACAGGTATCTACAATTGACCAGTTATCTCTCATTTTATTTTCGCCCATTGGAGCAATAGTTATTACGGCAGGTAAATTTGTTTTTTTGATAATTTCTAAAGCTTTAAATGCTTCTTCTGCATAATAAAAGGTTTCACCAATCATAATATCTGCTTTTTCATCAACTGCCCACTGAGCCATTTCTGAAAACATTTTTTCTACTTCTAACTGAACCTTTTTATCATTTTCATTCCATATGTTTGAATTTGATATATTTCCTGCCATTAAATTGGGCTTAGGTTGATCTAAACTAATATTTGTTACCTTCCTTGCAATTTGCAAAGCCGCTCTGTTTAGTTTTTCTAATAAATGCTCTTTACCCGCAACTCTAACTTTTTCCCTATGAACATTGTAGGTAAAAGCTTGAACAATATCTGAACCTGCATGCTGAAAATCTCTATGTAAAGCCTCAAGAACATCAGGCCTATCTAATGCTACTGTCGGAACGAATTCACCAGCTGATAAATAGCCCCTCCTTTCAATTTCAAATAAAAATCCTTCGGCACAAATTACTGGTCCTTGATTAAGTTTATCTATTAATTTGTTACTCATATTTTTTTCTCCTTTAATTTTGGAGAAAGTTGAACAAATACAAACATAGGAGAATAAAGATTTGTTCAACATCTCCTTTTTAGTACTTTGGCATATGCCGGGTGTACAATACGGTTCAAATACCCAGGTTTTTTTGTGAAAATGGTCAAAAAAAAACCACCGGCTAAAGCGGTGGTTATAAGTTCGCTTTAGCTGGATTTTTATAGCGCCCGCAATTTGATAAAATCAGCGCTGAAATGAGTGATATACTGAAAAATATTTTTTGTAAAGACTAAATTTAAATTATTTTAGATTTTTTTTTGGTAAATCTCTTATTGTCGCAATCATAACAAACCAATAAAATCTACACTTATTAAAGAACCCTTTTCTAGCTTTAAGAAGATAAAACTTAGATAATCCGCATTCAGTTTTTATGTAGTCTTTTATGTCTTTATTCATTTTTTAAATCTTTCTATAATTTTTTTTATAATAAAAGGTACTAAACCAATCAACATAAATGAAATTATAATATTAAAACTAAGTATATCATTGATACTATTAATTTTAGCTAATTGGACACCTGCGTTTACAAAAACTACAGTTCCAATTAACATTCCTATTTGAGAAATTATATAGAATGTTGTTGCTTTCATTCTTGTAAGACCAAAAATCAGATTTACAATAAAAAATGGAAAAATTGGACTTAACCGTAAAAAAAATAAGTAAAAAACACCGTCTTTACTGATACCAGAGTTCACTTTCTCCACGTATTTTTGGTATTTATTTTCTATATAGTTTCTCAGAACAAAACGAGACATTAAAAAACACAAAGTAGAACCAATTGAACTTGCAAAAGAGGTAAGCAACACCCCTGGTATTAATCCAAACATAACACCTGCTAAAATTGTTTTTATTGCTGCAAATGGTAAGGCGAATGCAGTTACAATTATATAAATAATAAAAAAAACTGCGTAGTAAAAATAATAATTTTCATTTATTAAATTTTGCAAACTAACTTGGCTATTTTTAATATTTTCAAAAGATAGGAATTGACCTAAATCTAATATTAATACTGATAAAAACGAAATTAAAAAAACTAAAATTATTAGAGTTTTTAAAAATTTTTTATTCATTAGCCACAGCTAGACCCACCTAAAACGCAAAATTTTGAACAATGTGGATGGTTTAAATAAATTTTTTTTAAAGATTCTTTTAATGTATTTCCTAAATCAAATTCCGAATTATAGGGTAGTAGAGTACATGCAATTACGGATGGATAATCATTTTCTTTTTTTTTAACAATCATTCTGGAACTTGAACACATAACTTCACTTTGATTTTTATTCAAAATTTTCCAGCACTCTGTTGTTATCTCTGGTGTGTCAGATTTTTCGTCCATCTCAGCAAAGGTGACTAATTGTATCTTTGAATCTGCATTAATTTTTAATTCGTTATCTCTTATAAATGTTTTAAAATTCTCCCTTGTTGTTGTTTCATCTTCATTCCACATTAATCTTGTGGCTAAACAATAATTAAAATTATTTTTTGATAACCATTTTAACCCTTCAATCATAGGAGCCCAACTATCCGGCCCTCTTATTAACTCATGCTTTTCTTTTAAATAATGATCAATTGAAACCCTTATTGTTAAATTTAAGTGATTTAATCTAAATAGATCATTTTTGCTATTTAGCATTGGTTTCATGGCATTTGTTAACACAAGAGTTTTAAAACCATTATCTAATGAATACTTAATCATCTTAAAAATATCTTTATTCATAAATGGTTCTCCGCCAGTAAAACCTATTTTTTCTGTACCCATCTCATTTTGAATGCTTTCGTTTACGAAACTTTTAAATTCATTAAAAGATAAATAAGCTAAACGATCGTTTTTTGGGCTTGATTCTATATAGCAACCTTTGCAGGCTAAATTGCACAATGTTCCAGTGTTAAACCAAAGAGTTTTAATTTTCTCAGTCTCT
Source organism: uncultured Pelagibacteraceae bacterium (assembly GCA_902524955.1). Taxonomy (GTDB): domain Bacteria; phylum Pseudomonadota; class Alphaproteobacteria; order Pelagibacterales; family Pelagibacteraceae; genus HIMB114. Next base: position 5,821 of record CABZEY010000009.1, read on the forward strand.
ATAAATGCCCTTTTTTTATTATCGGCAGTTAAAAATTTATTTTGGAATTTGCTATACATATTTTATAATTTGAATAACATCATATAATAATATGTTTTTTATAAAAGTTTTTCTAAAATACTTAATGAGATTAATTGTCTTTTTTTTAATTTTTTTTAGTTTAAATAAATTAACAATGGCAGAAGAAAAAAAAGCGTATTTTGCAGGTGGATGCTTTTGGTGTGTTGAGGAAGCTTTTGAAAAAACACCAGGTGTTTTAAAAGCTATATCAGGATATACAGGCGGTGATTTAAAAAACCCAACTTACGAACAAGTTACCTATAATGAAACTGGCCATTATGAAGCCGTAGAAGTGGTTTATGATCCAAAACTAATTTCTTACAAGCAATTACTGGATGTATTTTGGAAAAATATCGACCCGTATGATGCGCAAGGTCAATTTTGTGACAAAGGCTCAAGTTATCTCACAGCTGTTTTTTATCAAAATGATGAAGAGAAATCAGCATTTGAAGATTCTAAAAAAAAATTAGGTAAATCAGATATTTCAGATTTTGTAACACACTTAAAAAAATTAGACGTTTTTTATCCAGCTGAAGATTATCATCAGGATTACTATAAAAATAATCCTGTTAGATATAAACTTTATAAAACTGGCTGCGGCAGAGTTCAGCGTTTAAAAAAAATTTGGGATTAATTTTTAGAAAAATATTTTAATATTAAAGGAATAGAGAATATAATTAAAAAAATTCTCAAGAAATGGTGATAGGTCACAAAAAGAGGATCTATATTATATGCAATACTAATCACTACCATTTCGTGAAGTCCTCCAGGAGCAAAACTTAAGAAAGCTGCCATAAAGTCAAAACCAAAAAAGATTTGAAGTAAATATGCAAATATGGCTGCAACACCTAAAAGTAAAATAGATATTATAAAACCATGAAATGAATAATATCCAATCTCTTTAATCGGCAAACCACTTAAACGGCATCCAATTGCAGAACCTAAGAATACAAAAGCGATATTAATAAAAATATCTGGAAATCGCGCTGTTGTAATTTCTAATGTATAAAAGAAACCACAGAATATCATTGCTGCAAGGATGGGTGCTGATGGTATTTTTAATTTTTCAAATCCTATTGTGCCTATTTGAGATATAATTAAAAGAAAAATTAATTCTAAAAAGTATCTTAAAGAATAAACCGGATTGTTACCATGAGATGCAATTTCTTGATAGCCTACTTGTGTCACAAATACAAAGGGTAAAATTAATACAATAAATAGAACCCTAGTTGCTTGAGGTATCACTACTTGTCCACTTTCTTTCTTGCTATTCGTCAATTGATTTATTGCACCGGCTATCACTACAAATGCTCCTGGCATTCCAGCAAGGATAGAAACTAGTTTTTTAAATTTACAAATTTTATGAAAGTAAACTGCAGTTATAATTGCACCAATGATAGTGCAAATTATCATTGCTATTGAGGAATATACCCATAAATGAATTTTATATAATAAACTTATATTGAATGAACCAGCTAGTATAACCCCGATTATTAAAAGAACCGGTAAAAAAATTTTTTTATCAAATGTAATTCTATAACTTGTGAATGAAATAAATAAATTTAAAAGTAATGCACCTAGTAACCACGGCAATGGTAAATTAATTAAAGTTGCTAGATAACCACCGACCGCACCAATCAGAATACTTTTATAACTTTTTTGAATGGCTTTAATATATCCAAACATTTTATTTTTTTCGCTCTATTCTAAGGTATTTTTCATAATTTAATAAAGAAAGAGTATCTTTAGCTTTATTTTTAAATTTTGGTATTCTATTTTTTTTAATCAAATCCAAAGTTTGTTTAGTTGCATCAATATAACCATCTAAAATTTGTTGCGAAAATAATGCTAATTTAAATTTATTTTTAATAACATCTTTTAAATGAAACTTAACATTTTGTGTTATGTTCAACATGAGCGGGATTCCTTTAACATGATCTTTTATTATTTTGAGTTGTTTTTGAGTATTAAGACCAGTCATAAAAACTGCGTCAGCACCCATTTTTTTATATTCTAAACATCTTTTTAAAGTTTCATTCATGGATCCTAAAGTAAGCGCGTCTGTTCTTGCAATCACTAAAATATTTTTGTTTTCTTTTGCAGCTTGTATTGCTGTATATAATCTTTCCTTTGCTTCTTTTAAATTCAACAATAAGACTTGATCTGTAAGTGCGCATTTTTTTGGAAAAATTTGATCTTCTAAAACTAATGCAGATGCTCCTGCATTTTCTAAATCTTTGACAGTTCTGTAAACATTTGCTGGTCCTCCAAATCCAGTATCTGCATCAACAATAACTGGAAGTTTAGTTTGATTACAAATAGAGTATGTAGCGTCAACTAATTCTTTTTGAGTGATTAAACTTGCATCAGGATAACCCAAGATTGCCGAAGACAATGCAAAACCACCAATGAACGAAATTTTAAAACCTTTACTTTCAATTAATTTGGCTGAGAGAGGGTCATGACATGTTGGAAGATAATAGCATTTATTATCATTTAAAAACTTTTTTAATTGATGAGTTTTTTTATTCATTTGATAATAATGACCTTAGTTGATTACTGAAGCTTGACAATGTTTTATAATACTTAGGCACAGTTTTGTTTGTAAAAAACTGTTTCCAACCCGATACACTTACTGTTGCTTTAAATAAATTTTTATTATCAAAAGCTGGAATAGCTACACTTGCAATGTTATCAAGTCTTTCTCCAGCAGTATAAATATAACCTTTTTTTTCAATTTCTTTTTTTAATTCTAAATTTTTATCCGTATACGCTAACAAAACTTTTCCTGTAGCAGAGTTTAATTCAAATGTAGTCCCTTCAACAACATAATGATTTAGTTCTGACTTTGAATTTACTCTGTACAAACAAACCTTTTTTTTACCTGCTCGAACCCAATATCCCGCCGATTGACCAGTAACTTCACAAATTTGATTTAAAATATCTCGAATTTCTGTACCAATTTTAAAATTTGAATTATAAATTGATCCTAACTTCCAGCTACCTGGACCAAGACGATAACTTCCATTAATTTCATTTTTTATTAAAAAATTATGTTTAATAAGCGAGTTACAAATTCTTAATATTGTTGATTTATTTAATCGTGTGATTGCCGTTAATTCTTTTAATGAAATACTTTTATTTCCATCCCCAAAAGAATTTAAAATTTGAAACGCTTTATCTAAGACTTTGATCGAACTCATAATGTTTTACAATGTGAAACAACATTTTATATTATAAAATTTATTGACAATCCATATTTTTTTTTGCAAAACTATCTCTTAAATCTTACAGGGGAAATAAAATGGGAAAAGCTTACACACCTAATATTAAGTCAGATAAGGGAAAAAATTTAACTAAATACGTTGCAGAGTTTGTAAAAAAAAATAAATTTAACAAAATTCCAAAAAATGTTGTTGAGTTAGCAAAAAAACACATTTTAGATGGTTTCGGATTAGCGTTGTCCGGTTCTGTTGCAAGAACTGGAGATTATCTTTTTAAACATATTAAACAAAATTCTGCAAAGGGCAGAGCGACTGTAATAGGTTCAAAAATGAAAGTTACATCTAGATTTGCAGCCCTTGCAAACGGAGTTGGTATTCATTCAGATGATTACGATGACACGCAGCTTGCGGTTCAAAAGGACAGAGTTTATGGATTACTAACTCACCCTACCGCACCTTGCTTGCCTAGTGCATTTGCAGAGGGCGAATTAAAAAAAATTAACGGTAAAGATTTTTTAAACGCATATTTAATCGGCGTAGATGTTGAATGTAAAGTTTCAGAAGCAATGTCTCCAAGACACTATCAGCATGGATTTCATTCTACAGCAACATGTGGAACTTTAGCTTCTGCTGCAGCAGCCGCTAAAATTAGAGGTTATAATGTAGATCAGATTCAAAGATCACTTGCAATTGCAGCATCTTTAAGTGCAGGACTTAGAGAAAATTTTGGAACCATGACAAAACCACTTCATGCAGGTAGAGCAGCAGAAAGTGGTGTCGTAGCTTGTGATCTTGTAGGTTATGGTTGGTCAGCTACCGATAAAATTTTAGAATCACCAAGAGGCTTTTTTCAAGCACATGGAGGTGGTTATAATTTAAATTCTATTAAAGGACAATTGGGAAGACCATGGACTTTTTCAAAGCCTGGTATTTCTATCAAACCTCATCCATGTGGATCTTTAACTCATCCTGGTATGACCAAAATGCTTGAGTTGATTTTAAAGCATAACATTAAGCCTCAAGATGTCATAAAAGTTGATGTTGGAACTAATCACAATATGCAAAATGCTCTAATTCATCATAGGCCAACAAATGAATTTCAAGCAAAGTTCAGTATGGAATATTCAATGGCAATTTTATTAGTTCAAAGAAGAGCTTATATACCTGAATATCAAGACAAAAGAATTAATAAGCCTGATGTTCAAAAGATGTTAAGAAAAATTAATTTCTATAAAAATAAAGTTGCTGAGGCTGCTGGCTACGATAAAATGACAACTATCATCGATATCCATCTTAAAAATGGAAAGAAAATATCTGGACGAGGTGATTTTGGTAAAGGAAGTCCAATGATTCCTATGACATATGATGAAGTTGCAGATAAATTTTTAGGTTGTTGTGAATTTGCTAAATGGTCTAGTAAAAAATCTAAAGCCCTGATCGAAACAGTTAGGCACTTAGAAAAAGTTAAAGATATTAGAAAATTAAGCAGTTTACTATCTAAGTAGTTTTCTATGAAAGTAGCTATACTCGATGATTACCAAGGTGTAGCTGAACAGCTAGTTGATTGGTCAAAATTCAAAAATAGTTGTGAAATAAAAATTTTTAACCAACCTTTTGAAAACGAGGACCACGCTATAGAAAATCTTAAGAGTTTTGATGCTCTCCTAATAATGAGAGAAAGAACTCCAATGACAAAAAAGCTGATGGATGGTTGCCCAAATTTAAAGTTTATTGCTACAAGTGGAATGAGAAATTTAGGCATTGATTTGGAACATGCTAAATCAAAAGGAATTATAGTTTCTGGATCAGAGGGTAATAAAAATCCTACAGCAGAATTAACCTGGGCTTTAATTTTGGGTCTTGCAAGGAATATAAAACAAGAGTCTGAAAATATGTATCAAGGCTATTGGCAGACAACTATTGGATTTGAACTTAAAGGAAAAACTCTAGGCATCATGGGTTTAGGAAAACTTGGTAGTATGGTTGCGAAAGTAGGAAAAGCTTTTGGAATGGAGGTTATAGCTTGGAGTGAAAATTTAAAAATGGCAGATGCAGAAAAACATGGTGTCATGGCAGTAACTAAAGAGGAGTTATTCGAAAAATCAGATTTTTTGACGATACATTATCTTTTAAGTGATCGTAGTAGAAATTTAGTAAAATATGATGATATTTCTAAAATGAAAAAAACCGCTTTTATAATCAATACTTCAAGAGGACCAATTATAAATGAAGATGATCTTATAAAAGCATTACAAGATGAAATTATTGCAGGTGCTGGTCTGGATGTTTATGCAATAGAACCATTACCAGAAAATCATAAATTACGATTTTTACCAAATGTTTTGTTAACCCCTCATATTGGATATGTAACATTGGACAATTATGCCAAGTGGTACAACCAAATGGCAGAAGGTTTGCAAGCTTTTTTAGATGGTCAACCTTTAAGAGTTTTGAATTAAAAAAAATTGTAATATATTTGTAAAATTATTTATGATAATTTTAATCAATGAGTTTTACAAGATTATCACGTTTTCTGTTAGCAATAATTTTGATATTTTTCTCTGTATTGGGAATTGTCAAACAATCTGATGATTTTGAAATTTTAAAGTCTTTACCTCAGTTATCATTTAAACCAGAATTTAAAATCGCAGTAGTTATTAATAAAAAGTCAGAGGAAGACGTTATGGCTCTTCAGGGTATAAAAGATCAACTATACGAAACTAACAAGAAAAATAAAAATTTTAAAATTGGCCTGGATATTTACCAATCCAAAGAAGATCAAGAAGATGCCGATGATCTTTCTCTTGAAATTGGGAATTCTGGTAAATATGTTTCTGTAGTTGGTCACTCAGGATATCGTAATTCAAAAACATCTGCAGATAATTATTTAGTTACAAAAACACCTTTTATATCAATACAAGAAAAACATTTTAACCTTACACAATTTAATCCTTGGGCTCATAGACTAATTTATAACGAAGAATTATTATCAGATTTTATTACTGCTTTTTTAAAAAAACTTGGAGATATCGAAAATTTTTATGTTGTGACTGATGGATCTGGACTTAGTCCAGCCTTTGCAAATTTTATTAATCAAAAAATTCCTAATAGAGTACTGTTAGAAGGTGACGTTAAATCATCATTAAGCAAGATTATAAAAACAAATACTTCAGCAATTTTGTTATCTGGAAGCAATAAATTTAATACAGAAATGGCAAATCAACTAATCAAGTATGACACTAAAATTCTAGCAATTGAGGATTTCATTCCCCAAGTACAAAAAATATTAAAAACTAGTGAACCTGTTGCTACATTTTATGTGTTTAGTCCATTTGCTTTTGATTTAGCTAATCAGAAAGCGAGATTACAATATCAGTCATTTTTAAAAAATAACAAAAAACCGCCAACGTGGGGTTATTTTTATGGTCGAGCAGCTATAGAAGTCATATCAAATGGTTTGAATAATAAGATTAATGAAATCCTATCTATAGATAAGAATAAGAGAGTTAGTTTTGCAAGGGAAAAAATTTTAGAAAAATGGTCAAATGCAATATCAATTTCATCCTCTATAAAGACATCAATTGGTCCTATATATTTTGATCCTGATGGAAATGCTTTTACATCAATTTTCACATTGACGAACGAAGCTGATTACTTGACCGTATCAAGTGAACAGGTTTTAATTAATTCAGATACGGGTTTGTTATCACCTGTTGATGTTATTTTTGTCAATACTGATATTATCGAAGTACTAAAAGTCGATGATGATCTTGACCGGTCTAAAGTCAATATCTCTATTGATTTTGCAACAAAGTCTAAAGCAGAAATTTTTGATGAAATAAAAGTTGGAAATGTTTTAATAGAAAACAAGAAAAAAAATTTCAAGTTCAGCCAGGCCAATGGCTGGAGCACTTTAGCTGGTGAAGTTGAGATTGATGCAAAAAGGATATCAGGTGCAACTGATGAAAAGTCTGGCATGGATAAATTGCAAATTGATATCAGACATTCTTTTATGGATGTAGACGAGTTAGTTTTGGTCCCAAGCAAACTTCCAAATCCATCAAGAATGATTAGATCAGGCAAAGACGCAAAGTTGCTAGAAACTAGCCAAAAGTCTCACAATTTTTTAGTAATTACGGGTTTTTCATCCAAATCCCAGGGCTTTGATAAAAGACAATTTTCACAGTTAGGATTTGTTTTTAATATTTCTCCTGAATGGAGATCGGCTACCGAAAATTCATCAAAAATTCTAATCCTTTTTTCTTTTATGATCGGAATAATTCTTTCGGGTTCATCAATATTTTTTGGGGTATTAGTAAAAGGAAGAAATTATCTTGGTGAAAAATCCGCAACGATTGGAACTTTATTACTACTCACAAATTTATTATTAGCAAAATTTATTTTTTTTGCAGGGTGGATACATTTTGATACAGATTTTTCTACGGTAGTTGTCGATAAAACCATTAATGCAGGTATAGTTTTTGCATTAGGTAATATATTAATTGAAAATTTAAATAAATATTTCAGAAAAATTGAGATTGAAACTAAACTACCAGTTCCTGGAATTGTAAAAACTTCATCAAATATAGGTATTTCGTTATTAATAATTTCAGCAGTAGTTTTTGTGATTTTAGAAGTAAATCTTACACAGGTTTTGGCGACTTCTGGTATTATTGTTTTTATTTTAGGTTTTGCATTGCAAACTTTAATTTTAGATTTTTTTGCTGGCTTGATGATAAATGTTGAGAAACCATTTAAAATTGGTGATTGGATTGAAATTAGAGCCTCACGAGCTGCAACCGCAGCTGTTATATATGGTAAAGTAACAAACACAAATTGGAGATCAGCGACAATTCTTACTCGAGATGGAAATGAAGTAACGATACCTAATAGCGTTGTTTCAACTCAGTCGATTACCAACTTTTCCTCTCCATCACCCATTACAAGAATTACTGTAAAATTTACTGTAGAAACTTTTGATAGCAAAGATTTAGAAAAACTAATTTCTGAATTAAAACAAAAACCTGATGATAATATTATTCTTAAAGAAAAAGGATCTAAAATAATTACCAATGAAGTTTTGAGCTCTGGTATACAAGTAGAAGCGCAAATGTGGTTTAATATTAATAATCATTCAGATGATGCAGCTTATACAGCGGTAACAAATTTTGTGACAGAAAGCATGAAAGCTTGCAATTTAAACTTTGCAGTGCCAATTTATAAATACCAAAATTTAAATTAATTATGAGATTATTACTTTATATTCAACTAATGTCTTAAAAGATTAATATTTATTTGATAAAACAAAATGCTGACAAGATATTTGCTAATAGTGGATAAACACATGTCAGCCTAGCTTATATGAAATCAAGCTGCGGGCTTAAGAGGCCTTGGCTTTGTGTCAAGCTCATCTTGATCCCAGGGAACAAATTTAAAGTTTAATAAAAATTTCATATGACAGTGACGTAAATAAACATTATTAAGATTACATATAAAGTTTATGAATCTTTTATGAAAATTTTTTTTATACTTTTATTTGGTTTCATGTGTAGCAATCATACCTTTGCTAAAACAAAATTTTCTGAAGTAGAAAAAGCTTTAAAAGAAGATGGATATGGAAAGGCAATTCCAAAAAGTTTTCATATTTTAAATTCACCTAAAGCAGTCAATCCTGTGTCTGTAAGTGATTTTTCAATTGTTGGAAAAAAATCAATTAGATTTGAGTCTAATAATGGCGAATGTGGAAAGGAACCAAATTGGAATGATTGTACAAATGATAGAGAGCGTACAGAGTTATATTATCACAAAAAACTTTGGAAAAAAGAACGTTGGTATCGATTTTATATATATTTTCCAAAAGACTATAATTCTGTAGCACCTGCAAAAATGTCATTAATACAATGGAAAAGACATAATCCATCAAAAGTATTAGTGATGTTTCAGCATATGCACGCTGGATTAACTTTTAATAGAAATGGAGATTCTTTTAAAAACTCATACATCGTACTAAAGCGTAATGAAGAATTAATAGGAAATTGGACAGAAATTATTTTTAATACGAATTGGCATCCAAAATCGGAAAAAGGTTTTATGAAAGTTTGGATTGATGGAAAATTAAAAATAGATTTTAAAGGTATCTCTAATACTAAAAGGGGGACAGAATTAAGTTTAAGATATGGTTTGTATTCTTCTTTTATTTCTCGATATAAATCTGCATTTGAAACACAAACTATGCCTCAAAGGATTATTTTTTTTGACGGAGTTAAAGAGGAGAATAGTTGTGAAAAACTCGTAGGATCAGATCAATGTCAAAAACTAGTATCCCAAACAGTAAATGAATATGAATTTTTTAGATATAGTGGAGCTAAAAAACTTGAAATAAATGCAATAAGGAGATTTCCAAGTAGCATTTTAGAATAGCTGGAATAATTACCAAATTATTTATTTCTACCCAGTTATTTAAGTATTCAACCAAAATCATCACACCCTCAATGCATTGTCATACTTAAGGTTTATAAATAGACTTAATTTCTTATCACAAACAAGTGCTGGTCTTGATGTTTATGCAATAGAACCATTACCAGAAAATCATAAATTAAGATTTTTACCAAACGTTTTGTTAACCCCTCATATAGGATATGTAACATTAGACAATTATGTAAAGTGGTACAATCAAATGGCAGAAGATTTACAAGCTTTTATAGATGGAAAGCCCATTAGAATTTTGTAAGTCAATTTAAAATTTTAATTAATCAAATTTTCAATGTTATTTGATAATTCTATGTTATCTATTTTTTCCCTAATATTATTGATTTGTGTCTCATCGTAAGAATAAGATGCTAAAGATTTAAATTTGGAAATTATTTGATCTTTTGTAAGAGGGTTTTCAGGTGATCCTTTTCGATATTTTTCAGTATGATTAAATTTTTTATTATCATTTGTTGTCAGTTCTATAGAGGCCATATGCCTAAATTCATGTCCCAAAGATTCAATTTTTGGATCAACTTCGGCAGTAATTTTTTTCATAAAATTTAAAATTTCAGGATTAGATATTTTATCTTTACTGAATTGATTGACAAAAAGTTCACCTTCAAGAGCAATTAATGCGAGACCATAATAAATGTTCATTTGTGCAGAGGTAATATTATGGTTTTTATAGTTCCACGCACAGTGAACGTATGTTGGGTGACTAATTTTAGCTTTGATATTTTTAATATTTTTTACAGAAATATTATTTTTTTCCATTATATTTTTAAGACAATCAAGAGCAGTATGAATACTTGTAACTGAGGCATATGGTTTGATACCGGTATTCATACACTCCCATTCTTTGTGAAGATTTCTAATTGATCTATTAAAATCGTTTTTTCCAGAGAAACTTGATAAGAAACCTCCGTAATCTGCTTCAACAATGTTTTGTATTCCAGTAAAATTTTTTGCGGACAACTGAGCGGCTAATACACCTGCTTGGGCGGCCCTACCTGAGTGAAGCCTTTTTACCATAGCACCTTCTTGAGCAGCCATTAAGCCGGCACCTAAAGACCCAGCAATTCCAATTGCATGAACCATTTGATCAGTACTAAAATCCATAAGTTTTCCAGCGGTGATTGCTGCAGCTATAGTCCCATGAGTTCCTTGAGGATGAAAACCCCTAAGCAAAAGCTCTGTACCAGCAGCTGAACCTATGCGTGTTGCCACTTCATAGCCTGCAACAACAGAGGTTAAGAATTTTTTACCATTTATATTTCCCATTTTTTCCGCAACATTAATTGAAACGGGAACTACAATTGAATTTGGATGTAATATTGATTCTCTATGAATATCATCAGACTCAAAACCATGACCCGCTGTTGAATTAATTAAAACTGCGTTTAATAAGGTTGTTTTTTTATTCGTGCCGATAATACTACATTGATTTATATTTTCCTTATTTGTGACAACTTCTTCTAAAGTTTTAGTCCATTCTAAAGTATTGCCATGAATACAACACCCAACACCGTCTAAAAAAAGAAGTTTTAAATAATTTAAAATATTTTCTGGAATTTTATTAAATTCTAATTCTGCAGCAAATTTTGCAAGAGATTTTGTTGCTCCATCTTCATTCATATGGCTATATTATTTTCCATATTCCCTCCGCGCTAGCTAGTAATTTATCCTCACATTTTAAATAACCATACATAAAGATTAATGAACGAGTTTTTTTTTTAATTTTAGCAAATCCAATAATTTTATCACCAGCTTTTGATCCTCCAATGAAATTTGTATTTAAACTTATGGTGACTGCTTTTCCTTCAATAACCTGATGTGCAGCAGTTCCCATTCCAGAGTCTAGCATTGACATGATAAAGCCTCCATGAGTTACTCCACCTGCGTTTATATGATAATCTTGAATTTCAGTTTTAAATTCGTACTCATCATTAGATATTTTACGAAACTCTAAACCCCCATTGTGTTTCATAAAACCAACTTTACTTATATTCCTAAATTCATTCATATCTATTTTTTAACTTTAAATTTTAATGCTTTTCCATTATTACAATATCTTTTACCCGTTGGTTGTGGGCCGTCATCAAATAAATGCCCGTGATGACTTCCACATTTTCTACAATGATATTCTGTTCTAGCATATCCAATATGATAGTCTGTTTTTGTGTCAAAAGCTTCGGGTTTACTCTCAAAAAAAGATGGCCAACCACTTCCGCTTTCATATTTTTTTTCAGAGTCAAAAAGTGGGCTATCACACGCCGCGCAATGATATGTTCCTTCTCGTTTTTCATCATTTAAAATACTACTACCAGGACTTTCAGTCCCTTCCTCTCTCATAATATTAAATTGCTCTGGATTTAATATTTTTCTCCAATCCTGAATTTTTTTATTTTGAAATTCTGACATCAGTTTCAAAATAGTTTAATGGTTTCATATTGTAAAATAAATTTTCTCTTTAATTTATCTGATTTTTCATTAAATATGACAATATGAATAATTATGATGTCGTAGTTATTGGTGCTGGCAATGCAGCTTTATCCGCAGCTTTATCTGCAAAAGATAATGGTGCAAAAAAAATATTAGTTTTAGAAAAAGCTTCTAAAAAGGAAAAGGGAGGCAACAGTAGATACACAAATGGTGCATATCGATTTGCATACAACGGATTTTCAGATTTAAAAAAAATAATTCCTAATCTTAAAAACTCTAATAGTGTTGATTATGGAAAATATACAGTTAATGATTTTTTAAAGGACATGCAGAAGGTTACAGACGGAAAAACAGATAAACAATTGTCTAAAATTTTGAGTTCAAAAAGTTTTGAAACAGTGCGCTGGTTGAGTAAAAAAGGTTTAAAATTTACACCCATTGAGGGACGGCAGTCTTTTAAGGTTGATGGTGTAATGAAATATTGGGGAGGATTAACTTTAGAAGTTAATGGACAAGGTGAGAAACTGATAGACTCGATGGTAAAAATTATAAAAAAAAATGCAATTAAAATACAGTATGACTCAGCAGCGACTGACTTAATTTACGAAGATAATATCGTTAAAGGTGTTGAGATTTTATACAAAAACAAACCATTAAAGATTTTTGCAAACTCAGTTGTTTTAGCTTGTGGTGGATTTGAATCTAGTCCAGAAATGAGAACAAGATATTTAGGACCCGGTTGGGAAATGGCTAAAGTAAGAGGAACAAAACATAATACAGGCGACGGGTTAACTATGGCACTCAAGATAGGAGCATCGCCATATGGTAATTGGTCAGGATGTCATGCAGTCTTTCATGATATGAATGGACCTGAATTTAGTGATTTAAAAATAAGTAACAAATATAGAAAAATTAGTTACCCATGGGGAATAGTTATCAATGCCGATGGCGAAAGATTTGTTGATGAGGGTGAAGATTTCAGAAACTATACTTATGCAAAGTTTGGTCGTGAAGTTATCAAACAACCCAATCAAATAGGTTGGCAGATATTTGATCATAAAGTTCGCCACATGCTCTATCCTGAATATGATGTGAAATCTGCAACAATGGTCAAAGCTAAAACTTTAGAGGAGTTAGTTAAAAAGCTATCTGGAGTCAATAGTTCTAAAGCATTAAAGACAATTAATGAGTTTAATGATTCTGTAAGAGACGATATAAAATACGATCCTACAATTAAAGATGGAAAATGTACTGAAGGTTTAAAAGTAAATAAAACAAATTGGGCAAATAAAATTGATCAAGCGCCATTTTATGCTTATGGGGTAACATGTGGAATCACATTTACGTTCGGTGGATTAAGAGTCGATAAAAATTGTCAGGTTCTAAATAAAGTAATGAAGCCAATTAAAGGTCTGTATGCTGCAGGAGAAATGGTTGGTGGAATATTTTATTTTAATTATCCTGGGGGAAGTGGTCTTACATCTGGAGCAGTCTTTGGTAAAATCGCTGGTCATTCTGCTGCTTTAAATTAAAAGGGACTTTTTATATTTAATTTTGCGCTTAGTGCTTTAAGATCATTTGCTACTTCATATGGAATCACTATTCCTCTTTTTAAGTTTTTTTGTTCCGCTCTAAATTCAGGTTCACCAGGGTGTAAAATTTCATTAAAATTTTTTGCTTTTTTTAATTTTTTAACTTTTCTAATTCCAAGTTCTATTTTTTTGAGAAAACTTTTTTTATTTTGAAACAAATCAGCTTTTAAACATATTATTAAATGTCCAACATTTGCAGGACCTGAAAAATCATTTCCAAATTGATTTTTAACATTTCCACTATGAAAACCTCCTGTGAATATTCCCGCAATAATATCCATCATCCATGAAATACCTGCTCCTTTCATACCACCAAAAGGCAACATTATTCCTTCGAATGCTTTAGCACCGTCATTTGTAGGTTTTCCATATTTATCTAAAGCAAGACCGTATGGTATTTTTTTTCCACTTTTAGCCGCAAATTTTAATTTTCCACGAGCAACAGCTGAACAGGCCATGTCTAATATAAATGGTTTATTTTTGTTTGCTGTTGGTGCCCCAAAAGCAAATGGAGCGGTGCCGAAATGTGCGGCCATGGCTCCATGAGGTGGTAAAGCAGGTGAAGATGAAGTGAATATCCAGGCAATACAATTATTTTTCGTAGCAATTTCTAAGTAATTAGCCGCCATTCCAAAATGATTACTATTATAAATACCAGCTATTGCTACCCCGTTCTTTTTAGCTATTTGAACACACTTTTTCATAGCAAGCGTTGATGTAACAAAGCCCAAAGAGTTGTCCCCATCGATGTGAAGTATATTTTTTGATATTTTTTTAAATTTTATTTTTGGCCTTGGATTAGCGACTTTTTTTTCAATACGTTTACAATATATTGGTACTCTAACAACACCATGAGACCATATCCCACGAATATCTGCCCTTACGAGCCCTTTAGAAATTATAGAAGCATATTTTTTTGGCACATTGTACTTTTCATAAATACGACAGATAAATTTTTCGAGTATATTATGTTTAATATTAATATTTTTTTTATTCATTTAAACTATGTTTTATCTGTATCATTTTTTAAGAATATTACATATTATATAAGGGAAATTTATTAATGAAAAATCTTAAATTTTTAGTTCTAGAAGGTGATGGAATAGGTCCCGAAATAACAAAAGCATCGACAGACGTTTTGAAAGCAGCACTTGATAAGTTCAATATGAGTGTGGAACTTATTTATGAAGAAATTGGTTTTGTTTCTTTAAAAAAACATAAAACAACTTTTAGAAAAGAAATTTTAAAGATCGGAGAAAAATGTGATGGTATTATTCTTGGAACCTGTTCTCACAATGATTACCCTCCTACTAATGAAGGAGGATTAAATCCTTCAGGAGTTATTAGAAAATATTATGATTTGTATGCTAACGTAAGACCAGCAAAAAATAGACTTGGCAAATCAACCAAATTTCCGATGGGAATTGATTGTATTGTAATGAGAGAAAATACTGAGGGATTTTATTCGGATAGGAATATGTATCAAGGTGTTGGAGAATTAATGCCAACTAAAGATTGTGCAATATCAATTAGAAATATTACGAGAAAAGGATCAACACGAATTGCAGAAATTGGTTTTAAGTATGCGCAAGAACGAAGAAAAAAACTTGTAGCTATTCATAAGGCAAATGTTCTTAGGTTTAGTGATGGACTGTTTTTAGAGTGTGCAAGAGAAGTATCAAAAAAATATCCTGATGTTGAGTATAAAGAGCAAATCGTTGACTCTATGTCTGCCTTAATAATTAGGGATCCATCAATATTTGATGTAATCCTTGCAACGAATTTATTTGGAGATAATTTATCTGATGCAGCTTCAGAGATTGCTGGTGGGCTTGGTCTAGCAGAGTCAATTAATGCTGGAGATGATTATTGTATTGCACAAGCACAGCATGGATCAGCACCAGATATTGCTGGAAAAAATATTGCTAATCCAGTTTCACTTATAGGATCAACGGCAATGCTATTGGATTGGTTAGGTAAAAAAAATAATGATGAAAAATTAAAAAAAATATCAATAATGATTGAAAATGCGATAGATAAGACTGTAATTAACAAAGATACTAGAACTCCAGACATAGGGGGAAAGCTGTCTACCAAAGAATTTACAAAAAAATTAATTGAAAATCTTGTTAGTTAAAATATTATATAAATATGCAAATTCTTAAAAAACCAATAATAGAAAATTGCGTTTGGAAAGTTTCCGATTTCAAAGACGAAAATGAGTGGACTTATCATTTTTCTGAGGATGAGATAGTGGAATTGGAAAATTCAGCAAATCAGATAATTAATAAAAATTTAGCGCCAACTAACTTTTCAAAAAAAGATTTTGAATTAAATAAATTGGAAAAAGTTTTATCAGACCAATTGGATATTCTTCAAAAGGGAAGAGGTTTTATCAGGTTGAGAGGGATACAACCAAAAAAATATGATGAATTAACTCTGCAAACCATTTATTGGGGAATTTGCTCACATTTTGGATCAGGTATTCCTCAAAATTCTAAGGGTGAATTAATGAGCGGCGTTAAAGATTATGGAGATAAACTTAAAAGTGACAACCCTTACCGCGAGGGGATAAGATTACACAGAACGACAGCTAAAATTGACGCTCATACAGATAGTTGTGATCATGTTGCATTATTATGTGTTCAGAGAGCCAAAGAAGGTGGAGAGAGTGGTGTAATTAGTGCACTTGCTCTTTATAACGAAATCTTAAAAAATAAACCCCAGTATTTAGAGACCCTTTGTAGAGGTTTCTTTATTGATTTAATTGGTAAAGGAAAAACAGAAAAAGAGCTAAGCTCTCATCCAATACCTGTGTTTAGTTATTATGGTGGTAAAATGTGTTCAAGATTTAATAAAGTCCAAATTGAACTAGGTGCAGAAAAACATTCTGGTGGTTTAGATAATTTAAGTCAAGAAGCAATTGATTATGTCCAACATCTAACAGAAAAGGATGAGTTTCATTTAAAGATGATGTTAGAAGAAGGAGATATTCAAATTTTAAATAATAGAGTTACCTATCACACTCGAACAAAGATTGTAGATCATGAGTGTCCCACGAAAAAAAGATTGCTTTACAGAGTTTGGTTAAATGCTCCAGAGCCTAGACCAATGGACCCAAATTTTGCAAACCAATTAAATACGGGTCAACGTGGCGGTGTAACTAAAAGAATTAACTAATTTTGACAAACTCACACCCAACGGATGTTAAAGATCTAGAGATTAAAAATCACAAGTGTTTTTTTGTTGGTGGCGTAAAAAAAAATATCGATAATAAAGAAATTGCAAAAGGAACTATGTATGTTGAACAGTTCACACCAAAAAACCATAAAAAAAATCTAAAAATTATTTTCATACATGGAGGTGGACAGACTGGAGTAGGTTTTTTAGGAACATCAGATGGCCGTAGAGGTTGGGTTCATGATTTTTTACTTGCAGGATTTGAAGTATTTGTTGTTGACCAGCCAGGAAGAGGAAGATCAGGATATTCGAGTAGGTTATACGGAGATTATATTGACAGAGAATTAGATATTGATGACTGTGAAAGAAGATTTACTTCTATGAAGGATTTAGGAAATTGGCCACAAGCTAAGTATCATTCTCAGTGGCCAGACAAAGGTAGAAGAGGAGATAAATATTTTGAACAGTTTTTAGCTTCACAAGTAAACACGATGTCAGATCGAATAGAGATTGAAAAAATGTCACGTGTTGCACTTGCAGAACTTTTAGATTTAATTGGCCCGGCCTTTGTTCTTGGGCACAGCCAAGGTGGCCCATTTTGTTGGTTAGCCGGTGATGTAAGGCCAAAAAAAATATTAGGTTTACTTGCAATTGAGCCAAATGGACCACCATTTTATAATGTTGCTTATGGAGGACACAAACAATCGCATTTGAAAAATTCAAAAACAGATAAAAAACGTACAGGTGACAAAGAATGGTACATTACCGCTTCAGATCACGATAGACCAGGAGGTATTACATATTTACCATTAACATTTGAACCACCTTTAAGAGAAAATGAAAGTCTAACTGCTGAATTAGATACTAGCCCGACAAAAGAAGATCTCGTCCAATGTTATTTGCAAAAAGAGCCAGCAAGAAAACTAATTAATCTTCAAAATCTTCCAATACTAATTTTATCTGCAGAAGCGTCTTATCATGCACCTTATGATCATGGGACGAGCAATTTCTTAAAACAAGCTGGAGTTGAACATGATTTTATAAGACTTGAGGATAATAAAATACATGGAAATGGTCATATGATGATGCTTGAAAAAAACAATCATCAAATTGCAGATTTTTTATTAGAATGGATGCAGTCCAAAATTTAAGTAAATCAAGCATAATATCACAGCTTAACGGCAATAAACCTCTTTACATTAAGTCTAATATTTGTCATCTTCAATCTGAACTAACAAATATTTAGGGGGATAAATAAATGTTTAAAAAAATAATAGCAGTATTTGCTGCTCTATTTTTTTCAGCGTCTGCAGCATTTTCTGTAGATTATTCTGGAAAGACTGTAACTATTTGGGTTCCATTTAAAGCTGGTGGAGGAACTGATGCAGTAGCGAGAGCTCTGACAGGTCCTTTGTCTGCAAATTTACCTGGAAATCCTTCAGTTGTAGTTAAGAACGTTACAGAAGGTGGCGGAATTGGTTCCGTTAACACTTATGTAGCAAAACACGGAAAAGATAAAGATGGATTAGTAGTTTTAGCAACTTCTGGTTCAACTCAGCTTCCTTTTTTATTTAAAGATAAAAGAGTTAGATACGACTACAAAAAGTTTGTAGCTGTACATGGTGCAGGTACTGGTGGTGTAGTTTATGTAAGAAGTGATCTTGGTGTAAAAGATATCGTTAAAGATTTCAGTAAATTAAAAGGAAAAAAATTACTTTACGGATCACAAGGTATCAGTTCGTTAGATGCTGTACCAGCTCTAGCTTTTGATATGTTAGGTTTGCCTGTAAAGATTGTATACGGAATGAAAGGTAGAAAAGGTGGTAGAGCTGCAATAATGAGAGGCGAAACTACTATAGATTACCAAACAACTTCTTCATACAAAAAGCACATTAAGCCTTTAGTTGATAAAGGTGAAATGGTTCCTTTAATGACTTGGGGAGTGCAAAAAGGAAATAAGATCGTAAGAGATCCTAATTTCCCTAACTTACCTTGCTTCACTGAAGTTTATGAAAAAGTAACTGGAAAAAAACCAAGTGGTGCAGAATTCCAAGCTTGGTCAGCAATGTTTGCAGCAGGTTTTACTACACAAAAATTCCTTGTGTTACCTAAAGGTACAAAAGGAAGTGTCATTAAGACTTGGCAAAAAGCTGCTGAGGGAATTGTAGCTGATAAAGCTGCCATGAAAGTACTTAACAAAAAGTTAGGAACTTACCCTCACTACATTGGTAACAAAGATTTAAAGGTTGCTCTTAAAAATGCTTCTACAATGAAAGGAAGCACTTATAAGTACCTTAAAAACTGGTTAGCTAGTAAAAAATAAATAATTATTTTAAATTGGGGAGTAAACTCCCCAATTTATTATTTTTATAATCTAAATATGATAGATGCACTGCTCAGCGCATTCATTACAATAGTATCTGGACCATCTATACTTTTTTTAATTGCAGGTGTTATTATAGGTTTGATCGTTGGAGTTATTCCTGGGTTTGGAGGCACCGTTGGTTTATCTCTTCTCTTACCATTTGTTTTTGGTATGGAGCCAATTTCTGGAATAGCGATGATGATGGGATTATTATCTGTAGTAGCCACATCTGATACATTTCCAGCAGTTTTAATTGGCGTTCCTGGATCGGTGTCTGCACAAGCGACAGTAATGGATGGTTTTCCATTAGCAAAAAAAGGTCAAGCTGCGCGAGCTTTATCAGCAGCATTTTTCTCTTCTTTATTTGGTGGTTTGTTTGGAGCAACTTTACTAACAATGATTATACAAATTGCAAAACCAATTATATTAGCTTTTGGAACAGGGGAAATGTTGATGTTGGCGGTATTTGGAATCACAATAGTTGGAACATTAACTGGTGCCAGTATATCTAAAGGATTAATCGCAGCTTGTCTGGGCTTAATTATTGGAGCAATTGGAATTTCTCCAGGTTCTTCTGAATACAGATTAGATTTTAGTAATTTTTTAGAAGTTCAAAGTCCAGTCGTAATGTATTTAGGAAATGGAATTCATTTGATGGTCGTAGCAATATCGATTTTTGCATTACCAGAAATCGTTGAACTTTTAAGATCGAATAAGGCAATATCAGAAAAGGCAAAACTTGAGGCTTCAGGGTGGTTAAAAGGCTTTAAAGATTTTATATCAAATAAATGGTTAGTGTTGAGGTGTTCTTTTTTAGGAAGTTTCATAGGTTTAATTCCAGGTATAGGTGGATCATGCATTGACTGGATTAGTTATAGTCATGCTAAAACATCAGTAAAAAATAATGAAGATTTTGGCAAAGGTGATATTCGTGGTGTTATTGGACCTGAGTCAAGCTCAAACTCAAAAGAGGGTGGAGCATTAATTCCAACCTTATTGTTTGCGATACCTGGTTCTGGAGGAACAGCAGTTTTAATGGGCGGATTGATATTGCTTGGTGTAGAACCTGGTATTCAATTAATAAATAACAGACTTGATTTGGTTTATACAATAATTTGGTCACTTGCTATTGCAAATATTTTTGGAGCTTTAATTTGTGTTTATTTAGCAAAACCAATTTCATCTTTAACTACTATTAACTTTACTATTCTTGCACCTTTTTTAATTTCACTGATACTTTTTGCTATCTATAACTCTAGTAGATCTTGGGGTGACTTGGCATTTGCTATGCTCATTGGACTTATCGCAGTCTATATGAAAAGGTTTGAGTATTCACGTGTCGCACTAATGATTGGATTTGTATTGAGTGATGGAATTGAAACTAATTTATATCAAACTATACAATTTTATACTTTAGAAGAATTATTTTTGAGACCAGTATTTTTGGTGTTGATTGCAATTTGTGTTTTGTCAATTCTTTCAGGTTTAAAAATAATTGATAAAGCTAAAAAATTGAGCCAGACTGCAAAAGTCATTGAGTATACTCGAAAACCACAGCTCTATTTTGCAATCTTAATGTCATTCATTGGTGCTTATACAATCTGGGCAACAAAAGATTTGGCTTTTTTAGGAAAAATTTATCCTCAAGGCGTAGGTGCTGTAATGTTAATATGTTCTTTGAGTTTAGTTTTTCAAATAAATTTTGCAAAAAGTGGAAGTGTTGTCTTGCATGACTCTGAAGCAAGCATGGCCAACAAGGAAGATATCCAACCTTTTTGGATGCCAATTTTTTGGTTTTTATTACCTTTGATAGTTGCAATTTTTATAGGTTTTTACGTTGCAATTGGATTATTTGTTTTTTGGTTTTTGAAAAAAATTGCAAATATTAAAACATCATTATGTTTTGTATCTGCGATATCCATATGGGTTATACTCGCTATCATTTCTCATTTCATGGTAATGGATTTTGCACCTGGACTAATCCAAACTTTCATAGAATTACCTTGGCCAATAAATTAACTTTATGAGCGATCAAATTAAAATACCATGTTTGTTTATGAGAGGTGGAACCTCCAGAGGACCTTACTTTTTAAAGTCAGATTTGCCCAGTGATACAAAACAAAGAGACAAAATATTGTTGGCAGCGATGGGATCACCCGATGTAAGACAAATTGATGGATTAGGTGGTGCAGACCCAGTTAAAAGTAAAGTGGCCATTATTTCCAAATCCGAAGAAGATAACGTTGATGTTGATTATCATTTTGCCCAAGTCAAAATTGATGAACCTATTGTTGATACAAAACCTTCATGTGGAAATATGTTAATTGGAGTAGGACCTGCATCGGTTGAGCGAGGTTTGGTTAAAGCAAATAATGATCAAACTAAGATAATCATTCGAGATGTGAATACTGGTATGAAAATTGAGGAAATTGTACAGACACCAGGAGGTGAAGTATCTTATGATGGTGATTTTAAAATTGATGGTGTACCAAATACAGGAACGCCAGTGGAGATAAGATTTCTGGATTCAATTGGAGCAAAGACAAAAAAACTTTTTCCAACTGGAAATAAAATTGACAATATTAATGGAAAAGAATGTTCATTAGTCGACGCGGCAATGCCAGTTGTTTTTTTTAAAGCAAATGATTTTGGAGTATCGGGTAACGAGACACATCTTGAATTAAATCAAAACAAAAAACTTATTGATGAAATGGGTGAGATCAGAATTGAGCTTGGAAAAAGAATTGGATTTGGTGATGTAAGCAAATCTGTAATCCCTAAAGTCGCCTTAATCTCAAAACCTGACAAAGGCAGCATTAAGTCTAGATACTTTATGCCGTGGAGCTGTCATAATGGCTATGCTATTACAGGTTCAATCTGTTTATTGGCAGCCTCAAAATCAAAAGGTACAGTCTGTTCTGATTTTTATTCTGACTATTCGGATAAGGGAAATTTTGAAATTGAACATCCTACTGGTATATCAAAATTAAGTTTTGAAATAGAGTATGATAATAATGAGATAAAAAATCTTGTTGCTGGCACGACTAGACATGCAAGATTAATTATGTCAGGACATGTTCATATTCAAAAATCATTATTAAACAAATGAATTATAAATTAAAAAACAAAAATTGTATTGTTACTGGAGCGAGTCAAGGATTAGGTAAAGCCATGGCAGTTCTTTTAGCTCAAGAGGGATGTAACTTAATTTTGGTTTCAAGAAGACCTAAACCACTTAAAATAGTCGAAAAAAGAATAAACGCTAAGATTAAAAAAAAAATAGCTTTTGCCTTACCATATGATGTTACAAAAAAGGACGCGCCAAAAAAAATAATAGATTTTTGTAAAAAAAAATTTGGTACACCAGATATTTTAATAAATTCTGCTGGCGGCTCTAGACCTACAACCTGGGACGCAACTGAAGCTCAATGGGAAGAGGGCATGATGTTAAATTTTACAGCTTTAAGAAAACTAACAACAGAAATTATACCTTTGATGCAAAAGAAAAAATGGGGAAGGGTAATAAATATAACAGGTTCTGTAGAACCTAGAGAGGTTAATATCGCAAATGCCGCAAAATCTGCTGTTCACGCTTGGGCAAAAGGTTTATCTAGAGTAGTTGCTAAAGACGGTATTACAGTAAATTCTATTTCACCTGGAAGGTTAAAAACTGAACAGATATTAAAGAGACGTCATCCAAATGTTAATGAAAGAAAAAAATTTATAAAAGAGAATATACCAGTTGGTTATTTTGGAGAACCAGAAGATTTAGGTCATTTAGCTGTTTTTTTAGCATCACCAATTGCAAGATATATTACCGGAGAACTTATTCACGTTGATGGAGGTATGAAACGATTTGCCCATTAATTAAACTTGATTTTAGTTATCAATAAATTAAACAGCAACTATGAAAAGTTTAGATAGTTTCAAATCATTATCCGAATTAAAAGTAGGTTCAAAGATATATAAATATTACAATTTTAAAAAGGCTGCACAGAATGGCTTGGAAGGTATAGAGAAATTACCAAAATCTTTAAAGGTTGTCCTAGAGAACCTATTGAGGTTTGAAGATGATCTTTCAGTAAACAAAGATCAAATATTAGCAATCAAAGAATGGCTCAAAGAAAAAAAATCTCCTAAGGAAATTGCATACAGACCTGCAAGGGTTTTATTACAAGACTTTACAGGTATTCCCGCAGTTGCTGATCTTGCAGCTATGAGAGAGATTGTTAAAGATAAAAATAAAGATCCTGACAAAGTAAATCCACTATCACCCGTAGATCTAGTCATCGATCACTCGGTACAAGTAGATATTAATGGTTCAAAAGATGCATTACAAAAAAATGTTGAAAAAGAATTTGAAAGAAACGGCGAAAGATATTCATTTTTAAAATGGGGCCAACAAGCATTCAATAATTTAAGAATAGTTCCACCAGGAACAGGAATTTGTCATCAGGTAAATTTAGAGTATTTATCAAAAGTTGTTTGGACAGCTGATGTAAAAGGCGAAACTTATGCATATCCAGATACACTTGTTGGAACAGATAGCCATACAACGATGGTTAATGGATTATCTGTTTTAGGATGGGGTGTTGGTGGTATTGAAGCTGAGGCAGGCATGTTAGGTCAACCTATTTCAATGTTAATACCTGAAGTAATAGGTTTTGAAATGAAAGGAAAATTACCAGAAGGAACAACTGCTACTGATCTAGTTTTAACAGTTGTAAAAATGTTGAGAGATAAAGGTGTGGTTGGTAAATTTGTAGAATTTTATGGGGAGGGTTTAAAAAATCTTACTTTAGCAGATAGAGCTACAATTGGTAATATGGCTCCTGAATATGGAGCAACATGTGGTTTCTTTCCAATAGATGAAGAGACTATAAAATATTTAGAATTATCAGGTCGAGATAATGACACTATTGAACTTGTGAAAGCATACTCAAAAGAACAGGGGCTGTGGGCTGATGATAATGCAATCTTTTCTGACACTTTATCTTTAGACATGTCTACTGTAGTTCCTACTATTTCAGGACCAAAGAGACCTCAAGATAAGGTCTTATTAACGGAAGCAGCATCGACCTTTAAAAAAGTTTTAAAAGATATTTCAAAAAGAGAAACACCTAAATCTGTTAAAGTAGAAAAAAATGATTTTGAATTAGAAGATGGAAAAATTGTAATAGCAGCAATTACATCCTGTACAAATACATCAAATCCAAATGTTTTAATTGGAGCAGGTATTCTTGCAAAAAAAGCAGCAGAGCTTGGATTAACAACTAAACCTTGGGTAAGAACTTCATTAGCTCCAGGTTCACAAGTTGTTACAGATTATTTAAATAAAGCTGGATTAACACCATACCTAGACGAACTTGGTTTCAATACTGTTGGATATGGTTGCACAACATGCATTGGAAATTCTGGTCCACTTCCAGATGAAATAAATAATGCTATTTTAGATAATGATT
This sequence comes from uncultured Pelagibacteraceae bacterium, assembly GCA_902524955.1. Taxonomy (GTDB): domain Bacteria; phylum Pseudomonadota; class Alphaproteobacteria; order Pelagibacterales; family Pelagibacteraceae; genus HIMB114. The sequence goes on from CABZEY010000009.1 coordinate 30,617, forward strand.
TATTAGCTGTTTCAGTTCTCTCTGGTAATAGAAATTTTGAAGGTCGTATTAGCCCAGTAGTAAAAGCAAACTTTTTAGCCTCACCCCCATTAGTAGTTGCTTATGCAATTGCCGGTACAATGAATTTTGATCTTTATAAAGAACCACTTGGAAAAGGAAAAGATGGACAAGATGTGTTCTTGAAAGATATTTGGCCATCAAATAAAGAAATTGAAGACACGCTAATGTCTTGTTTAGATGCAGACATGTTTAAAAATAGATATTCAAAAGTATCTGAAGGTCCAAAAGAATGGCAGTCTATTACAACAGAGCCAACAAGTATTTATAATTGGGACAGCGGATCAACCTATGTTAAAAAACCACCTTTTTTTGATGGAATGACTGACGAGCCCGAGGGTTTTAAAGAAATTAAAGACGCAAGGCCATTATTAATTTTAGGTGATATGATTACGACAGATCATATTTCTCCAGCAGGATCAATTCCTAAAAATAGTCCGACAGGTGATTATTTTATGGAACATCAAATTCTTCAAAAAGATTTTAATTCATATGGTGCAAGAAGAGGAAACCATGAAGTTATGATGAGAGGAAGTTTTGGTAATATCAGAATTAAAAACGAAATGGCGCCTGGTACAGAAGGTGGTTTTACTAAAATTTATCCTGAAGGGAAAGATGCAACAGTTTTTGAGGCTGTAATGGAGTATAAAAAAAGAGGAACACCTTTAGTTGTTATTGGTGGTAAAGAATATGGCTCAGGCTCTTCTAGAGATTGGGCAGCAAAAGGTACACAACTACTCGGTATAAAAGCAGTTATTGTAGAAAGCTTTGAGAGAATTCATAGGTCCAACTTAGTTGGAATGGGTGTTTTGCCTCTTCAATTTAAGGATGGCATGAACAGAAAAAACCTTAAGCTTGATGGATCAGAATTAATTACAGTCATTGATGTTGAAAAAGGTCTTAAACCTCTTCAAGATGTTAAGGTAGAAATAAAATATGCTGACGGTACTTCTAAAACAATAAATACTACCTGTAGAATTGATACAGATAATGAGGTTTTGTATTATATCAATGGTGGAATTCTACAGTATGTTTTAAGAAACATGCTACAATAGCATGGTATGATACCGACAAACTTTAAAAAATTAAAAATTCTTAATCAAGAATACGATGTTGCTGACATTAGCAATATTACAAATATTGAAAACTTACCTTTTTCTCATAGGATATTAATTGAAAATATAATACGACAAAAATTACTAGGTAGAAATAATAATGCCGATGATCAAGTAAAATCAATTATTGAGGGGAAGATTGGAACGGCAATCAATTTTTCTCCTAATCGGATTCTTAGCCATGATATTTTAGGCAAGGTAATGTTAGTGGACTTTTTGGCTTATCGAGAAGCCTTAGAAAATAAAGGTATTAGTCAAGATTTAGTTCAGCCAGACGTGCCAGTGGATGTTGTAATTGATCACTCTCTTCAAGTTGATTATTTTGGAAGTGACGAAGCAAAAATTAAAAATTTAAAAAGAGAATATGAACGAAATTCTGAAAGGTTTTCCTTTTTAAGATGGTGTTCAAAAAATTTAAAAAAAGTTAATGTTATTCCTCCTGGTGTTGGAATTTGTCATCAAGTTAATATTGAATATTTATCCAAAGTAGTTTGGAGGGAACAAAAACAAGACCTAAATTTAATTCACCCAGATACTTGCATTGGAACTGATAGCCATACTCCAATGGTAAACGCTATTGGTGTGCTCGGTTGGGGAGTTGGTGGCGTTGAAGCTGAAATTTCTATGTTAGGAAAAACTATTCCAATGACTGTTCCTGAGGTAGTAGGGGTAAATTTAAATAATAATTTAAATGAAGGAATTACATCTACAGATCTAGTTTTGCATATAACAAAGCTTTTAAGGGCAAATAAAGTAGTAGGAAGTTTTATAGAATTTTTTGGTGATGGCGTAGAAAATTTAACCGTTGGGGATAGAGCAACTATTTCTAATATGGCGCCTGAATATGGAGCAACAAATGTTTTATTTCCAGTAGACAACTCAACCATAGAATATTTAAAAATGACTGGTCGCACAGATGAAGAAATTAGTATTGTACAAGATTATTCAAAAAAACAAAAGCTGTGGAGAAATCCTGGAGATACTCCTAAATATAATAGAGTTTTAAATTTAGACTTAAGTTCTATTGTTCCGTGTGTTTCGGGTCCTAAAAATCCGGAAGATAAAATAAATTTAGATCAATTTTCAAATCTTGCTAACGAGCATTCTCAGTTATTATATAAAAAAGATTTAAGGGAAAATGAGTTTGAAGTACCAAATCTTGGATTTAAAATTAAAGATGCCGATATATTTATTGCAGCGATAACCAGTTGTACAAACACTGCAAATCCTAAAAATGTAATTGCAGCAGGTTTGGTTGCAAAAAAACTTATTGAGCTAGGCTTTAAGAGGAACAAAAAAGTAAAAACTTCTTTTGCACCGGGTAGCAAAGTGACAGCTGAAATTTTAAAAAAGACTGGATTGCAAGATTATTTAGATCAACTAGGTTTTAATATTGTGGGAATTGGTTGCACAACCTGCAACGGAAGCTCAGGCCCGCTTGACGAAAATCTTGCTGAGACTATTGAAAAAGAAAAGGTATTTTCTACTGCTGTTTTGTCTGGAAATAGAAATTTTCAGGGAAGAATACATCCAAATATAAGAGCATCTTATTTAGCTTCACCTGCTTTAGTAGTTTTATTCTCTATTATTGGATCGATTAAAAAAGATTTATCTAAAGATAGTATAGGAAAAGACTTAAATGGTAATGACGTATTTTTTAAAAACGTATGGCCATCAAATAATGAGGTGAACACGATTATAAGTCAATTTTATAAATCTGAGACTTTTAAGGAAAAATATAAAGAGGTTAATGATGGTGGAGATTTATGGGAGAATTTAAATGTTTCAGACTCTAAAAAATATGACTGGCCTGATAGCACTTATATAAAAAAACCTCCTTACATGAAAAATGCAGAAAACAATAATATAAAAGATATTTCTTTAGCAAGGCCCATAGGGTTATTCGGAGACTCTGTAACTACAGATCACATCTCGCCTTCAAGTGTGATTACGAAAGGTACAGCCGCTTGGGATTATTTAACAGAACTTGGACTTAACACAAAAGATTTTAATAATTATCTAACTAGACGAGCAAATCATGAGATTGTTGCGAGATCAACATTTGCAAGTCTTAGATTAAGAAATTTAATGACACCAGATCAAGAAGGAAGCGTTACTGTAAAATATCCAGAAAATAAAGTCATGAGAATTTACGAAGCTGCTATGGCATACAAAAAGGAAAATAAAGAAATTATTGTACTAGCAGGTGAAAATTATGGATGCGGATCATCAAGGGATGTTGCTGCTAAGGGGCCATTGTTAATTGGAGTAAAAGCAATTATTGCAAAAAGTTTTGAAAGAATTCATAGGTCCAATTTAGTCGGTATGGGTTTATTACCATTACAGTTCAAAAAAGACCAAGGAATTGATGAAATTGGAATTCAAAGTACTGATCAATTTAGTATAATAGGATTAGAAAAAATAAATAATGATAATAAAAAAGTTGTAATGAAAATTCATAAAGAAACTGGTGATGTAATAGACGTAGAACTTGATGTTAGACTAGATGTGCCTGAAGAAGTTATTTTTTGGAAAAATGGTGGAATTTTACCTACAGCATTTAAGGAGGCTTAAATTTGAATCAGAAATGGATTAAGGCAACTTATTATAGAGGCGGAACTAGCAAGGGAGTTTTTTTTCAAAAAAAAGATCTTCCTACTCATGATGAAAAAGAGTTAAGTGAAATTTTTTTAAAAGTAATTGGCAGTCCAGATCTCAATGGTCGGCAGCTTAATGGAATGGGAGGTGGTGTATCCTCAGTTTCTAAATGTGTAATCATTAGTCCTTCTGAAAGAGAAGACGCTGATGTTGATTATAACTTTATCCAACTTGCAGTTGATAAACCAATTGCTGAATGGAATAATAATTGTGGTAATTTATCAGGCGCAGTTGGCCCGTATGCAATTCAAGAAGGTATTCTCAAGTCTAAAGAGGGTGAAAATAGGGTTAGAATTTATCAGGTAAATACTGATAAAATTATTCACTCAACGTTTAGTGTTAAGGATGGAAAACCTGAAATAGATGGCGATTATTCAATTGCAGGAGTGACTGGAAATAATTCAAAAGTAAGATTAGATTATTTAGAACCTGGTGGCTCAGGAACTGGAAAATTACTTCCAACTGGTAATACTATTGATGAGATTGAAATCGAGGATTTTGGTAAAATTAAAGTTTCTATCGTAGATGCCGCAACTCCTTTAATCTATATTTTAGCGGAGGATTTAGGTTTAAAGGGATCAGAAACACCTGATGAGCTTGATTCAAATATAAATAAAATGGATATCATCCAAAAAATTAGAAGAAAATGTTCAGTATTAACTGGCATATCTGATTCAGAGCAAAATGCGCCAATGAATACTCCAAGAATAGGAATTGTTACTTCACCAAAAGATTACAGAAGCTTGGATCAATCAAATATAAAACAGGATCAACAAGATCTTACTGTGAGAATGTTTTCTATGGGAAAAACACATAAAGCAATTATGGGAACGGCGGGTGTCAACGTAGGAGTTGCAGCAGCAATACAGGGTACTATACCAAATAATGTAAAAAGAAAAAATTCTAATCCACTTGAGCTAAGAGTAGGCAATCCTTCAGGAGTAATGGTTGCAGGTGCAATAGTTGAAAAGAAAGATAATCAGTTTTATGCAAAGTCTGCAATTATGTACAGGACATTTAGACCATTAATGAGAGGTGAAGTTTTAGTTTAGGCTGAAATTTTTATTTCACCAGTTACCTGGGTACGGTGCATAATTCTTCTCGTATTAGGATCAAAAGCATCTCTTTTATGAAGCACAAACAAATTTTTCCACATTAAGAGTTCATTTGCTTTCCATCTTTGTGTCCAAGTGTATTTTGCTTGTGTTGCATGCTTCCAAACTTGGTCAAGCAATTTTTCACTTTCGTCAATATTTAATCCAACAATATAAGCATGAGGTCTTCGTCCAATAAATAATGTTTTTTTATTAGTATTTGGATCCGTAAAAACCATAGGATGCCTAGCACCTGGAGTTTTAGAAGGATCAGAAACTTCCTGATAACCTTTTCTGAGCTGACCCGCGCTATTATGTGCAGCGTCATGAATTAATATTTTATCTGAAATCTTATTTTTTAATTCATTAGGCATATCTTCATATGCCGCAATCATATTTGCGAAATGTGTATCACCCTGATCTTTAGGTACCTCTAGTGAATATAGAATTCCAGCTTTTGGAGGAACATCTTGATAGGTCATATCTGAGTGCCATGTAGCCTCACCATCACCTAAAATTCCAGTAGGTTTACCTTCTTTTTTAACGTTAGAAATAACATTTATTTCTGGATACTTTGGTGAAAAATTAATTCCAAAAGGGTTTGGGGCAGGTAAATCCAAATTGCCAAAATACTTACTAAATTCGATTAATCTAGGATCGTCTAAATTTTGATTTTTAAATACCAAAACTAAATTTTCATCCCAAGCTTTATTGATACCGTCAATTTCATCTTGTGACAGATTTTGACTAAGATCAATTCCTTTAATTTCTGCGCCTAAAGCTTTCCCGCTACGAATGACTTCCATACTAAATTTTTAATCCTTTCTAATTACCAAGTCAATTATAAATAACTTTGTAGACCTAGATAAATTAAACGTAATGCACCAAAAAATAAAATTAAGCTTAAAACTTTTTTAAAGTACTTCTCTCCTTTTGAAATTAGGAATAACTTCCCAAGATAAGTACCAACGAAACCAACTAGTATCATTAGTATTAAAAATAGTAGATATTGATCGAAAGCAAAACCAATTAAAAAAAATGCAAGACATTTTAAACCATGCTGAAAGGTCATCATCGCACCATGTGTAGCAACATGTTTTAAAGGTGGAAAATTTAAACTTCTAATAAAGGTCGCTACTATTGGACCTGATGCTCCAAAAAGTATGGACATTGTGGAAGAGACTATTCCACCAATAAACATGAATTTTTTGCCAAGTTGAGGAAATTTTCCAAATATAGAGTACAAAATAAATAATCCAACGCCAATTTGACCTAAAGATGGAGAAATATTTTCAACTATAGTTGCTCCAAAATATGATCCTAGTAACGTTCCAAAAACAAAAGGGATAATAAGTTTAATATCTACTTCTTTGAAAGAGACAAATATCCTAGAGAAATTCGATCCTAATTGGATTGCTCCATGAACTGGTACTAGAGCAAGAGGAGGTAGAAAAAAAGATAAACTCACAAGCATTAAAATACCACCCCCCAAACTTAGAGCTGTTGAAATAAACGCACACAATAAATTTATCAAAATTAAACTAATTCCCTGATAAAGAGATAACTCTTCAGGTAATAATGGAAAGCTTTCAATCACTAAGTTCTTATATGTTAAAATTTAAAAATATAAAACTTGATACTCCAACTGACAATGCTGCAATAAATCCGATTAATAAAGGTTTTAACCCTAATTGTTTCAAATTAGAAAATTTAATTTGTAAACCTAGGGCAACCACTGACAGTAAAATTAGGTATTTAGATATTTCTTTTAATATCAAAATAAGATTTGACCAGCTTTCATTAAAAGTTGTTTCAACAAAATAAAAATCACCCAGAGTTCTAATTATAGACAGTGAGATAAATCCTAAAACAAATAAAGGAAAAAATTTCTTTATAGAGCTTTTTATGTTTTCACTTTTGCTATCATTAAAATAGTAAGCTAAAAGAGGTATCATAATTATTAAAAATGAATTTCTTAAAAGCTTTATTGTCATTGATGAATTTAAAGTTTCATTTGCGGAAAATGTTTCTTTGTATATCAACCCAGCCGCACTTACTTGAGCCGTATCATGTATGGATGTTCCAAGAAAAATGCCAGCCTGGATATTATTATCGTTAAAAAGATAATTTGCTAAATAGGGATAGCACAACACAGCAAACAATCCAAAAAGTGTCACTACTCCAACTGCATAACCAGTTTCATTTTTATCTGATTTTATTATAGTTGATGTAGCAATAACAGCTGTTACCCCACAAATAGCAGTACCCATAGAAATGAGTATTAATAATTTTTTTGAAAGATTAAAAACTTTTCCAATTAATATAAGAATAACGAAGACCAATATTATGTTGAACAAAATTAATATTATTGAGTTTAAACTATATTGTAATATTTGATTGAAACTAAGACCTATTCCAATAAGAGCAATACCAATTCTTAAAATTTTATTTATTACGAAATTTAAAACCAATTGATTATTTTTTGGCAGACTAAATAAATTTGTATAAATTATTGCTATTAAAATACAAAGAAAGGCTGGCGAGATAATAAAATTGTCGTTAGATATAAAGTTATTTAATATAATAGAAATACAAAATATTCCAAAAATTAAACTCAAAGAGTAAATCATAAATTTTTATTTATTATTTAATATCTAAGTTAGATAGTTGTACTAACTCTTTTATGGTAAAATCTTTGTTTAAAACACAATCAATAAGATCATCAGTTTTTGAACTTTTAAATACTGCAAATAATCTTTTAGCTTTAGCTGTGATATCATCAGCATTCATTGGATTATCTGGTGTTCCTCTTACTGAACTTGCATGGTAAAAAAGTTTTTTCCCATCGTTTAAAATTATAGTAATCTTTGATTGCCTCTCTGGTCTTGCAATTGCAAGTTCGTCACTGGAAATAGATTTTATTTTTTTTCTTAAAGCCACAACGTCCGGGTCATTAAACAATGATTCATCATGAGCTTCTTCGTATCCCATAGTTTTTTTTATAACGTGAACTGCAATTAAATGTTGTGCACTGATTGACGGAATTTCTCTATCATTAACTATATGATATCGATCAGCTGGAATTTCTACAGTAAGTTCTTTAATATCCTTATGACTAAATTCATTGTTTTTTAATAAATGTTCTATCGCATCCATCATAGATTGAATTGGCGATCCTACAGACCATTTTTTTAATGAGGAGTGATCAATTTCAAATTTCTTTCCTAAATCATTAATTATAAGTTCAGGCTTTGGATTGTGCGCAAAACCTTCATGGAAACCTCTTTCTCCTAAGAGAGGGTCAGTTACAGATGTGAAATTTTCCTTTGCTAGTAACGCTGAATATATTGCGTTTCTTGTTGTCATACCAGAAAATACAAATGCCTTTTCTATATGATCCGGATCTCTATTCCAGCATGCAAGACCTGATGCTTGTTGTATTGTATATGACAATAAATAATTACATTGTTGATGTGAAAGCTTTAGCAAAGCTCCAGCAGATGCTGTGCAACCAAATATTGTTCCGAGACTATGAGTTGCGAAAGTTGTGGTTTTTGGTGTTTTATAACCTAAGCTAGTTGTTATTCTAACACCAACATCATAACCTAATGCAATCGCTTTTAAAATATCACTACAATTTAAATTTTGTTTTTCTGCAATAGCCAACGTTCCAGGAACAATTGCACAGCCAGGATGAAATCTACCGTTTGTATGAGAGTCATCAGTTTCATTAGCATGTGCTGCCATACCATTTCCAAAACCAGCATTAATAGCTGACACTTTAATATCATTTCCTAATAAAGTTGCTTCTTGAGGACCACCTTGGTTTTTTGAAAACTCAAACCCTTTTTTACCAGGCGGCAAAAGTCTTCCAGTCAAAATTGCTATTAAAGTATCAAGTAAATGAAATCTTGTATTATTTTGCGTCTCTTTAGGAAGATCATGATTTAAAGCTTCAGAAATATATTTTGTAAGTGTTTGTTGTATTTCCATCAGAATATTCCTTTTATACTATTTTTCTCAAAATTAATCTTATTTTTATCACAGGTAATATTTAGTTGTTTCACTTCGTTAGAATTAAGTTTTGCAAGATTTTCAATTAAATTCAAAAATCTAGCTTCCTCTTTACTATCAATTATGTCTTTGAATAATGGTTTCATTTTCTTAATATATTCAGGTCTTTTAAATGGGGTTTTTCCACTTGGATGAGCATTGGCAAATTCTAATTGGTCTACTATTTTTTCTCCATTGTATAGTAAAATTTCTACTTCAGCGCCTTGGGCTTTTTTTATTGGATCAGGTTCATCATAATATTTTTTATTCCATTTCTCACTTTCAAATGTTTCAATTTTATTCCAAAGCTCTATTGTTGTTTTTCTATTTTTTCTTTCGTCACTATAACTTTTCTCATGATGCCATTCGCCATCTTCAAGCGCAACTGCAAAAATATACATAGCTGAATGATCTAATGTTTCTCTTGAAGCTAATGGACTATATTTTTCTTTATCATTGCTCCCACTTCCCATAACAACATGTGTGTACTCTTTACTATAAATGTTTACTTTTTTAACTTGTTTGAGATCTTTAATTTTTTTTCTAACATTAAATGCTAGATCGATTATAGAATTCCCATGGTAACCAGCTGAGTGCTCTTTTGTAAATGTTCCCAAGATTCCAGCTCGCGGTTCATCTTTTTCTGGCAATTCTATGTTCAAATCTTTGTTATCTTTTTTCACTAATATTGGAATAATACCATAATCACCCTCCCACACTGGACTTGGTGAGGTGTCACCTCTTATAGCTCTATCAATTGCATCAATTGCATTTTTTCCAATTAAACCTGGTGCATAAGCTTTCCAGCTTGATAATTGTCCTTTACGTCCCTGCCGAGTAAAGATTGATGTATGTGCACTCCATTGTATAGCTTGATAAATTGTTTCCGTATCCAATTTTAATAACTTTCCTAATGCACTTGTAATCGCAGGCCCCAAATGTCCAACATGATCAATCCGATTTGGATTTAATGCGATTGACATTGATAATCTTAATTGTGTTTCGTAACTTGTAGCTATTGCTTTGATCAAATCTTCACCGTCACAGTTTTTTTGTTGTGCAACTGCTAAAATAGTTGGAATACAATCACCTGGATGACAAGTTTCTTTTGCCATTATATTGTCATGGAAATCTAACTCTCTCACTGCGACAGCATTTGCCCATGCTGCCCATTGGCAATCAAATTTTTTATTAAGATCTAATCCAAACAAAGTTGCACCATTATCATTTTGAAATTGCATTGCTTGTGATCTTGCAATCTTCACTGCCTCTCTATTAATCGCCGCTACAGCAACACCAGCATTATCAATAATTCTATTACCTACCATTTCACTTATTGCACTAGTTAAATTCCAGTCTTGTGATGCCATTGACGCAATGCGCCAAGCAAGCTGTTCTTCTTTATGTAACTTTTGACCTGGTTGTTGAATTTTTATAGGGTAACTTTTCATTAATAGTCTTATAAAGTAGTTTGTGTTTCATAATATGAAACAACATTTTACATATTGAACTTTAATCTAATATCGTGTTATTATTTGTCAATTAATTGATCAATTAAACTAAAGGGGGATAAATGTTCAATTTAAAATTCAAAAAGCTTTTTGGCTTTTTAGGTTTATTCGCTCTGATTTTCACAACATTATCTGGTCAATCTTTTGCAAAGAAGCACCCAACGTATGCTTCAAAGACTTGTAATGGACAAATCCAAGTTGTGATACACGCATCATACGGTGGTGGTACTGATACAACTGCAAGAATGATGTCAATCAGAACAAGAAGAACTTTAAATACAGATATCCAAATCGTAGGTAAAAGAGGTGGATCTGGTGCAAAAGCTCAGAACTACACTTTAACAAGACCTAAGGATGGATGTACAATAATGGCTTTAACAGAGTCTCACCTGTACACAATGGCTAGAGGAAAATCTAATATGAAGATTTCTGACCTAGTTGGTGTTGCAAGAGCTATGGAAGAGCCAACATTTGTTGTTGTTAATGCTAAAAATAAAGAGCTTAGCACTGTTAAAAAAATGATTAAAAGAGCACAGAAGAAACCAATTAGCGTTGCAATCGCATCAATTGGTGGAACAGAGCACATTGGTATGTACTCATACTCAAAAGCTGCAAACATTCCATTTAAAGCAGTTTCATTTGGATCAGGAGCACAAAGTTTACAAGCTTTAGCATCTGGTAAAGTTGAAGCTTCTTTACTTAACCCTTCTGAAGCAGCTGCATTAATCGCTGACAAGAAGATTAAAGCAATCGTTTTATTACATGATAAAGCTTTAGCTGATTACCCAAAAGTAAAAACTTCATATTCTATGGGCCACAAAGTAAAAGTTGTGACAACTAGAGGATATGCAGTGCTTAAAGGTACACCACAATCTGTGATCGATGAGATCTCAAAAGGTATGGTGAAAGCTATGAAGCATGAAACGTTTGGTAACTACCTTAAAGGTGCATCTCTAGACCCTGCTACTAGCCCAGCTGGTACTAAGGTTTGGGACAAGCAGTTAAAAGAAAATTACAAAAAAGCTGCTGCTGCATTAAAAGGTTTAGGTTTAACTAAATAGTTAATATCTATGTCTAATGAATCAAACTTTGCGCCTGAAAAGTCAGGCGCAAAGTTTTTCCACCGAAAAGATTTGTACTTAGCTCTAGTGCTTGTAGCGTTTGGAGCATTTGTTTATTATGAAGCTGGTAAGTTTCCTCCAGCTCCTGCAGTTTTAGGAGACACAATCAATGCAGATGTTTTCCCAAAAATTTTAGTAGTAATTTTACTTTTTTTAACAGCAATTATTCCATTTGAATTTAAAATGACTCCAGAAAAAGTCGCTAAGATTGATAAAGATCGAGATCAAAAGACTCTTCCGATTACTTGGATTACAATTTTTTTATTACTTACAATTGTTTTTTTAACAGATTTTCTTGGAGCAGTATTAACCATGTTTGTAATATGTCTACTTTTACCTCTTGTGTGGGGTGAAAAAAATTATGTGGCTGTTGCAATTTATGCACTTTTATTTCCAGCGTTTGTCTGGTTTTTATTTAATCAACTTCTAGGATTATATTTTGCTCCTGGATTATTAGAGGTATTTTTAAAATAGTTATGGATGATGTAATTAGAGGATTTGGCTTAATATTAGAGTTTCAAAATATTTTACTTATATTTGGCGGTGTTTTAATTGGTGTTTTAGTTGGCGCTCTACCAGGTTTAAGTTCGCCAATGGCAATTGCACTATTAATGCCATTTACAATAAGTCTTGATCCAGTAGCGTCAATTTCAATGATGGCTGCTTTATATTGTGCGGGTACATTTGGAGGTTCGATCACAGCGATATTAATTAATGCCCCAGGTGCACCACCTGCAGTGGCTACTGCATTAGATGGATATCAGATGGCAAAGAAAGGTGAGCCAGGAAGAGCATTGGGTTTAGCAGCAGTATCAAGCGTGATAGGTGGTATCATTGCAATTTTCATATTTTTAATGGCAACACCTTTGTTAGCAGAAATTGCGTTAAAATTTGGTCCAGTTGAATATTTTGGTTTATCTGTTTTTGCATTATCAATGTTAGCAGCAATGAGTGGAAAATCATCTATCAGAAACTTAATTGCTGGAACACTAGGAGTTTTAATTTCAACAGTTGGGGTACACCTTGCAACTGGAGTTGAAAGATTTGATTTTGGAGTTCAGGAATTAACCGAAGGAATAAAATTTGTGCCAGTTTTAATTGGTTTGTTTGCAATGTCAGAATTATTAAATCAATCAAGAACATTAAATGATGCGGTCGAAAGAATGAACGCAAAAGCTTTAAGACTTCCTACAATTCCAGAATTGGTAGCTTTAAAGGGTACCATTTTAAGATCTTCAGGTCTTGGAACTTTTATAGGAATTTTGCCAGCTGAAGGCTCTACCGTAGCTGCGATGATGGGTTATAATGAAGCAAAACGTTTCTCAAAAACTCCAGAATTATTTGGAACTGGGCACGCTGAGGGAATAGTTGGTCCAGAGGCTGCGAACAATGCAGCAGCAGGGGGAGCGATGGTTCCTACATTAGCGTTAGGTATTCCAGGTAGCGGAACAACTGCACTTATTTTAGCTGCTTTAGTGATGCATGGTTTTAGACCGGGTCCTTATTTGATTACCGAAACACCACACCTAGTTCATGCAATTTTTGGTGCGATGTTATTTGCTAATATTGGTTTCTTAGGAATTGGATTAGTAGGAGCAAGGTTCTTCTCTTATGTCACATTTATTCCTAAAAGATTTTTATGGCCATCAGTTTTTGTATTTTCATTAATTGGATCTTATGCTTATAGTTCAGCATTTTTCGATGTCTGGGTTATGTTGCTTTCAGGTATTATAGGTTACTTTGCTTTAAGAAATGGATTTTCACCTGCACCGTTTGTGATGGGATTAATTCTAGGTAAGATGGTTGAAGAAACCTTTACGCAATCGATGGTTATTTATGACAGTAATTTTATGTCATTCTTTGATAGCGGTGTTTTCATCTTATTTATGGTTTTAACTGTTATTAGTCTTTCAACACCTTTTTGGGGCGCCATAAGAGCAAAGTTAAAATCTTAAACAATTGGATAAAAATTTTTCAAAAGACAAAGTTGCTATCATTACTGGTGGAGCTAAAAAAATAGGTAGATCAACTGCTAAAAAATTAGCTGACCAAGGTTTTAATGTTTTAATTCATACTGGTGGCAAAAGTATTGATGAAGCAAAAAAAACAGTTGAGCTAGTCAAAGGATATTCTGTAAAGTCTGATGTTGTTGATGGCGATCTAGAAGATTTGAAAACAATTGATAAAATTAAACATGCTGCACAAAAACTTGGTACACCGTCAATATTAATTAATAATGCAGGACTTAGAATATTTGAGGATTTTGAAAAGATTAAATATGAAGATTGGAAAAGAGTAATGACAGTGAATGTTGATGCATCTTTTTTATGTACCCAAGCTTTGATAGGGTCTATGGTAAAACAAGGATGGGGTAGAGTGATAAATATAGGAGGACTGTCTGCACATATTGGAGCTAAAGAAAGAGCTCACGTAGTAACTTCAAAAGCTGCATTAGTTGGTTTAACAAAGGCGATTAGTATGGAATTTTTAGAAAAGGGTGTGACTTGTAATTGTGTGGTTCCTGGATTTATTGAAGATTTTGATAGCAAGGAAAAAGCTTTATCTGGACATTGGCTACGACACCCGCAAACACCAAGTTTAGCATTAAAACGTTTTGGGAATCCAGATGAAGTTGCTGAAGTAATTGCAAACCTTTGCAAAAAAGAGGCTGATTATATTAATGGCCAGACATTACATGTAAATGGTGGTAGCTTTACCCCATGATTATTGCAGAAGAGTTTTCTAAATGGGCCTTATCTTTAAAAACAAGTCAAATTACAGATAAATCTAAAGAAGTTTTAAAGTTTTTAGTGAAAGATATTTGTGGAATAATTGTTTCAGCTAGAAATGAAAATTATGTTCAAAGTTTAGTTAAAACATACTCAGGTTCTGGTGATATAATTTCTTTAGGTCACGGTAAAAAATTCGATCAATTTTCATCTGCAATTATTGCAGGAACTGCAGCGCACGGCGAAGATTTTGATGATACCTTTGAGGGAAACCCAATGCATATTGGAGCAAGTATGATACCGGCATTA
>CABZEY010000010.1 GCA_902524955.1 uncultured Pelagibacteraceae bacterium
TGAAGAGTCCTTAATAAAATTTTCTTCTAAATAAACCGAATTAGAGTTAAAATTGAAAATCTGCTGCTCTGTCATTTTTTCGTTAAGTAAAATTTATTTCCATTTCTTTTAAAAAGAAACCCTGCATCAAATAAATATTCTTTTAATTGTTCTATAGACCCAGAGAAAAGTATTCTTGCAGAATACATTTGATTTGTTATTGCTGCATCTTCTAATGACAGAACCTTTTTATTTTTTGTTAAAACATTTTTTACTCTTATATAATCTGAAAGTTTCTTTAAGGGATAATCAAACGATATTATAGTTTTTTTTTGAGGAGCTAAAATTTGGATTTCTTTCCATGAATTGTTTAAAATATTTAACAACTTTATAAAAAAATTGCTTATTTCTTCTTGATTAAAATTATCTACACCAAATTTGTTAGACGTTTTTAGTTCATTGAATTGAGATTGAACAAAAACGTTCTCTTTTTTGTCAAGTTTATCATAATCAAATAAAACAAATATAAAATCTCGAACACCATAATTGCCTGTTATTTTATCTAAACGTGCAATTTGATATGATTTGGGGTTAATATCATTTAGTAATTTAATATCTGTAAGATCGCCATTTAATGGAAATGTATTTAGAAGATTGTTAAATTTATTACCTAAGTAGCTATCAAAATTATCAGTTGACCAAATCTCTAATTTATCATTTTTTTTATTTATTAAAATTGTTAGTATTGGATTACTTTTGTAATTTATATATTTAATATTTTCCTTTTTAAAAAAAGAGTCAATCTTAGACTTATCAAACTCAATCTTACATATTAATTCATAACTATTATTTTTTTTATATTCATTCTTTACAATAAATAATTTAAAGTACTCTTGATAGTTTTTAATTTTTGTTAAGTTGTTGAAATCACTAGGTATTGTTACAAACTTTATAAAATCATCAAGTGATTTTTTTTTTATTTCATCGATAACTTTATCACGGTTTTTTTTTATTTTTTTTATCGAGGTTGTAAATAAATAATTATCAACAATATAAATAGTAGCGTTTGCCTTGGTAACAAATAAGAATACAATTAAAAATATAATTAATTTTTTAATCAAATGCATAAAAAAAAGTTAACATATAAAAAAAGTGGAGTTGATACATCAAATACAAATAATTTAGTAAAGTATATATCAAACCTCTCAAATAAAACAAAAATTAAAGGATCAGAAATAAAAGGATTTAAAAATATTGGTGGTTTTGGCTCTTTGTTTGACCTGAAGCCACATAATTGTAAAAATCCAGTTTTAGTATCTGCTACTGATGGAGTTGGTACTAAGTTAGAAATAGCTAATAGATTAAAAAAATTTGATACTATTGGAATAGACTTGGTTGCAATGTGTGTAAATGATTTAATTGTACAAGGTGCAAAACCTTTATTTTTTTTAGACTATATAGCTATTGGAAAGGTTAAAAAAAATAAATATAGAGATATTTTAAAAGGTATTTTTAAAGGATGTAAAATTTCAAACTGCTATTTATCTGGTGGTGAAACGGCTGAAATGCCAGGAATATATGATAATGACAAATTTGATCTTGCTGGTTTTTCGGTTGGTTTAGTTGATAAAAAAAAAATTTTAGATGGTAAAAAAATTAAAAATGATAATTTAATTTTGGCTATACCCTCTTCAGGTTTACACTCAAATGGCTTCTCTTTGGTAAGATATATCTTAAAAATTAATCGTATAAATAACAAAAAATTTTTAAACAAACTCCTTACGCCTACAAAAATTTATGTTAATGAAGTTTTAAAACTACATACCAAAAATTTAATTAATGGATGTTGCAACATTACCGGTGGCGGTATTATCGAAAATTTACCAAGAGTTTTGCCTAAAAATAAAGCTGCTCAAATAAATTTAGATAAAATAAAAACTTTAAAAATTTTTAAATTTTTAAAAGATAATAAAATTTCAGATTTTGAAATGTTAAAAACTTTTAATTGTGGTGTAGGATTTTGCTTAATTATAAATAAAAAAAACCTTGAAAAAGTTAAAAAGATATTTCCAAGAAAATTTAGACCATATCCAATTGGCAGAATAATTGATTATAAATCAAAAAAAATAGTTCTTAATGGAAAAATTAAATTCTAAAAAAAAAATTGCAGTCTTTATATCTGGAAGGGGCTCAAATTTAAAAAATTTAATTGATTACTCAAAATTAAAGAAGAGTTCATTTGAAATAAATTTAGTTTTGTCTAATAAATCAAATGCCAAAGGTTTAAAATATGCAAAAACCAATAAGATTAAGAAATATGTTTTTGAGAAAAAATTATCATTATTTGAGAAAGAGGCACTTAGATTGATAAAAAAATTTGATATTAACATTGTTTGCCTTGCAGGATTTATGAGAGTACTTACTCCTATTTTTTTAAAGAAAGTCAAGATACCTGTAATAAATATACACCCATCGCTTTTACCAAGATTAAAGGGATTAAATACGCATTTAAGGGCCATTAAAGCAAAGCACAAGTATTCTGGCTGTACAGTTCATTTTGTAGAAGAGAAATTAGACTCAGGGAAAATAATTACGCAAAAAAAAATTAGAATATTAAAAAAAGATAATCCTGAAACCTTGGCAAAAAAAATATTAAAATTAGAACATAAAGCTTATATCGAGGCTTTAGAAAAAATTATTTAATTTTTAAAAAATAAGTCAATTTCAATTATAGCATTTTCAACTGAGTCTGAACCATGCACTGAATTTTTATCAATTGAAATTGCATACAAATTACGAATAGTTCCTGGTTTAGCATCTTTAGGATTGGTAGAGCCCATGAGATCTCTATTTTTTTGAACAGCATTGTCACCTTTTAAGACTATGGCAACCAATGGACCAGAACTTATATAATCACAAAGATCTTTAAAAAATGGTTTGGAAGAATGAATAGCATAAAATTTTTTAGCAAATTCTATATCAACATGAATTTTTTTCATTTGGTCTATTATTAAATTGTTATCTTCAAAAATTTGGATTATTTTTCCAATTAAATTTCTCTCTACTGCATCTGGTTTAATTAATGAAAGTGTTTTTTCACTCATAGTATTCTTCCACTAATCTGTTTAAAAGTTTAACACCATAACCGGTTGCACCAACTGGGATGGTCTTAGTAACTTTTTTGTTCCAGGCCATGCCAGCAATATCTAAATGCGCCCAAGGTGTTTTATTTAAAATAAATCTTTGTAAAAATTGTGCAGCGGTTATAGAGCCTGCACCACCCGAATAATTTATATTTTGAACATCTGCAATTTGTGAGTCAATTAGTTTATCAAAGTTTTTATTTAGAGGTAGTCTCCAAGCTTTTTCATTGTCTTTATAACCAACTTTATTTATCCTTTCTGCTAATTGATCATTATTTGAAAACAAACCTGCATATTCGTTGCCTAGTGAAATTATTATTGCTCCAGTTAATGTTGCTAAATTTATAATAAATTTTGGTTTAAATCTTTTTTCAGTATAAGTTAAGATATCAGCTAAAACTAATCTTCCTTCTGCATCTGTATTAAAAATTTCTATCGATTTTCCACTATAGGATTTTACTACATCCCCGGGTCTTTGCGCATTACCGTCTGGCATATTTTCGACTAATCCTATTATACCAACTGCATTAACTTTTGCTTTTCTAACAGCCAATGTTTTCATCAATCCTGCTACGGTCCCTGCTCCCGCCATATCATATTTCATTTCCTCCATAAATCTCGCTGGCTTTAATGATATGCCTCCTGTATCAAAACAAACTCCTTTGCCAACAAATCCTAAAGGCTTAGAATTCTTTTTTGCACCATCCCATTTCATTATCGCAACATAGCTTTTATTTGAACTGCCTTGCCCAACGCCTAAAAGAGCATTCATCCCAAGTTTCTTTAATTTAGTTTCATCAAGTATTTCAATTTTTAATCCATTCTTTTTAAGTTTTTTCACTTGATTTACAAAATTACTAGGGTTTAAAATGTTAGGTGGGGTTGTAACTAAATTTCTTGTTTCAGTCACTCCAGTATTGATGCTCTCTGCATACTTTAATGCTTTCTTGATAATATTTTTATTAGAACATACTAGTGATATATTAGTTATTTTTTTTGACTGTTTTTTTTGTTTATAATTATTAAAAAAATAATTTTTTGACAAAATTCCTACTAATATGTTTTGAATTATTTTTTTATTATTTTTTATTTTTTGAGGCAATGTATCAAAAAGAATTTCTATTCTATCTTTTTTTAATGAGGACGCTTCAGAAACAATTAAACCTCCTAAATCTTGATACTCATAGTCAATTTTTTTTTCATTAACATTGAAGAAATAAAAATTATTAAATTTTGAATTTTTAATTTTTGAAACAAATGTAAAACCTTTTTTATTTTTAGAAGCTTTATTTTTTAAATCATTTGCAGATTTGCTATCTATAAAAGACCCCAAATTTGTTAAATTAGAGCTCTTATTTACCAATATTGCTCTAAAGTCAGAATTTTGACTATATTTAGTTGAAATATTAAACATTTAAAATATGAAAAAGGTTAATACACTTTAAATGCTTAAAAACAAGATATTCCAATACTTTTTTACAGAATTTTTTAAAATTTTTTTACTAATATCTTTATCTTTCTCTTTATTGATATGGTTCACACAAGCTGCGAGATTATTGGAACTAATTACTGAATTTGGTAATCCGGTAAGTGTTTATTTTAAATATTTATTATTTAGCTATCCTAAAATTTTGCAAAATACATTTTTACTAAATTTTATAATTTCAATGTTTTTTTTGTATGCAAAACTTAATGATGCAAAAGAATTTGGAATTTATTGGTTATCTGGAGTTAGTAAATTTAAAATTTATCACTTATGCATGATAATTGGCTCAGTCGTACTATTCTTACATTTAATATTATCAATTTTTATAGCTCCATGGAGTTCATATCAAGGAAGACTAGTTTTAGGAGACTCCAAATTTACTTTGGTAAATGCTTTAGTTAAAGAGAAAAATTTTAATACTCCATTAAAAGGTTTAACAATCTATGTTGAAAATAATGATAAGAAGGGGAATTTGAATGGTATTTTTATTTATGAAAAATCTAGAATCATTACTGCACAAAAAGGAAGAGTTTTAACAGATGGTGACAATTCATATTTAGAACTTTTTAATGGAACCTCTCAAGAAAAGAATAATGAAAAAATTAATGTTATAAACTTCAATAGTACTATTTTTGATTTTTCAAAATATCAGCTCAGAAATACAAGCTACCCAAAATTTACAGAAAGACAATTAAATTGGTTATTTGAAAGATTAAAAAATGAAAACTTGACTATTAAAAATCGAAATGACTTGAGAGTAGAAATAAATTCTAGGTTAATAAAACCGTTTTTAATATTAATAATATCAACCTTGATATGTTTTTTACTTTTTTCAAATAATGACAAAATCAATTTAAAAAGACTTAAGGCAACTATTTATATTCTGTCTGTAAGTCTTTTGATTATAAATCAAATAATGCTAAACTTAAGTGGAAAAAATATTAATTATACTATGATATATATTTTTTCACTCGCAACTTTCTTCATTCTTATAAATATAGTTTTTTTTAAATTTATTAAAGGAGAGACTAAATAATGAAAAGATATACCCCAAATCTTTTAATTAAATATTTAATAAAAGAATTTTCTTTTTCTTTGTTAATATTTACGATTATATTTTCTTCTTTAATTTTATTTATAACTTATATTGATGAAATTTTATTTTTTAAAGATAAGGAAATAACCGATAATTTTTTTATTAAAACTTTAATACTTAGTTTAATAAAATCTCCAACACTGATTATAAACTTATCTCCCTTTATATTTTTATTTTCAGGAATATTTTTTTATGTAAAATTTTTAAGAAATAATGAAATTACACCAATGAGCTTATCTGGTTTTTCAAAAAACTTTATCACTCTAGTACCTGGAATTTATTCACTTATTTTAGGAATACTAATTGTAGCAGTGTTATCCCCGATCACATCGGAATTATCAAAATATTACGAAACTGTTAAAACAAAATATTCTGCGAATGAAAACCTAATTATTATGAGCGATACAGGAATCTGGATTAAGGAAAATAAAGATAATAAAATAAATATAATCAGAGCAGATATTATCAAAAAAGAAAACTTTAAGAATTTAAAAAATATTTCTATTTTTGTTTTTAATAATAACAAATTTTCAGGAAGAATAGATGGAGATAATGTGACAATAAGGGGCAAAGTTTGGACAATTGACAATGCAAATCAAAACTTATTAAATGAAAACAAGATTTCAAAAAATTATAAATATTACAGCCAAATAGACTTGGATAAGTTAAAAAGTTTTTTTAATAATTCAGATGTATTTTCTATATGGAATATATTTTATGAATTACAAGAAATTAGGCAAAGAGGATATTATGGTCAAGAGCTGGTAATTAAATTGAACAAATATCTATCTCTACCACTGTTGCTATTTTCTATGATTATTCTTTCTACAATATTTACTATAAAAACAAATTATACCTTTAACAATTTTCTATATGCATTTTTTGGAATATTAACGGGAATTATTGTTTATTTTCTCGCAGACTTATCAATTGCTTTCGGGAAAAGTGGCAAAATACCCTTAGTTTTGTCAGTTTGGATGCCGGTGATATTGATTATGACATTTTCAACCTATAGTTTATTAAGAAGTGATGAATAAATTTGTAACCAAATTATTTACAGAACTTTCCGTGCTATTTTTGTTAAGTTTAATATTTAGCAACACGTTTGCTAGTGAATTTGAGATAAAAGCAGAAAAAGTAAATTATAAAAGTACTGAAAATAAAATTATTGCTGAAGGAAACGCATCTGCAAAAAATCAGGATGGAAAAAAAATATTCGCAAATAAAATTATCTATTTAAAAAATAAAGGTTTAATACAAACTTTTGGAAATTCAAAATTTATTGATAATAATAAAACGTTAACTGCAAATAAATTTTCATATAATATTAATTCAAAAATAATTAATGCGAAAGAGAATGTAGTTTTTATTGATCAAGATAAAAATAAATTTTATTTTAGTAGCTTTATATATAATGAAATAGAAGAAAAAGGTGAAGGAAACAAAATAATTGCTAAAACTTCTGATGGTTCATATTTACAATCCAAAAGTGGTAAACTTGACAATAAAAAAAATTTAGTACAGTTAGATAATGGTGCATTTACATCATGCTCTAAAATAAAAAATTCTAAAGGAGAGTTTTGCCCTGCCTGGTCATTAAAAAGTAAAAAAATTATTCACGACAAAAATAAAAAAACAATTACGCACAAACACGCTTTTTTTAAACTTAAAAACTTACCAATTTTATATACACCTTATATATCTCATCCGGACCCATCAGTAAAAAGAAGGAACGGTTTTTTGCCTCCAGTCATTAAAACAATTGAAAATTTGGGAAGAACAATAAAAACGCCGTACTTCATTGAACTTGGCAAAGATAAAGATTTAACGATTACACCAATTTATTATTTTGATGAAAACCATATATTCAACACAAGTTATAGGCAAGCTTTTAAGCATGGATTTTTAAATACAGAAACCAGTTATTCAAAGGGATACAAAAGAGTTGATCAAGAGGGAAGGACTGAGGGTTCTAGAAATTATTTTTTTGCTGACTATACTGGTACGAAAAAAAATATAATTTTTAAAAACAATGATATTAATTTAAAAATCCAAAGAGTATCTCAGGAAAATTATCTTAAGGTAAATAAATTAAATACAAAATTGTTTAAAGAAGATATCAGAACATTAGAGAATATTTTCAGAATTCAATCTTATGATGAAAATAAAAGATTAGATTTAAAAACAGGAATTTATGAAAATTTAGATATTAATGATAGTTCAAAATATACTTATTTTTTACCGGATGGTATATTTTCTATTAATTCACGAAAAAATACTTTTTATAATTTAAATTTTAATAGTTATTTTCAAGGAAAAAAATTCGAAAAAACTCAGAAACAATTGAAAGTAAAAAATAATTTATCTTTATCTGGACAACAATATGTAATTAAAAAAACCGGCGTTGGTTCATCATTAAAATTGTCACTATTTAATAAGAATATTTATAATGATAACGTTGTAGGTCTTGAGGATGATTTAAATATTAATAATAATTTTACAATTGCATCAGATAATAAGTTACCTCTTATTAAAATTGCTAAAAATTCCTATCAGTCAATTACTCCGAGAATTTTTTTGAAATATACGACAGGAAAGATGCAAAATGCTAGAGACCAAGATAAGATCCTAGATTATTCAGATGTATTTGCCATGAACAGGACAAATGATACAGACACAATAGAAACTGGCAGTAGTGCTGGTTATGGGTTTGAATACATGATTAATAAAAATAAAATTAATTCTACAAACAAACTCTATTCCTCAAAATTTAGTATCGGTCAGGTTATGAGAAATAGCAAAGAGGATGCTTTGCCAATAAAATCTTCTTTGAACAACAAAACATCAGACTTTGTTGGAAATTTTAACTTTAGTATTTTTGGAGATAAAATTAAAAAATATGAAGAAAACAAAGATAACAAATTAACATTTTTAAAAAATTTTAATCAAAACATGTTAAGTATAAATTATAAGTATAATTTAAATAATAATTTTTCAGACACATTTAGAAATAATGTTTACTTTAAAGGAGTTTATAATGGATTTTCTGCAAATATAGTTTTTGATGAAAAAACAAGACACATTGGAAATGAGAAATATGGAACATTAGAACTAGGAAAGGTATTTTCAAATAACTATTATTTTAAATTCCAAAATAAAAGAAATTTAATAACGGACTCGACTGAATATAATCGATTTTCATTTAATTTTGAAAACGACTGTATTATCAGCTCTTTGACATACTCTAGAGAATTTTATTCTGATAAAGACTTAAAAAATACAAAATCATTAATATTTGGGATTACGATTAAACCATTCGCTGATAGCTTGGGTCCAGATTTAACTGAATTTATTAATTAATATGAAACTAATTACAATAATACTTACAATATTTTTTTTTTATTCTGCAAATGCCAATGAAATTAAATCTATCGTACTTGTAGATAGCTATTCAATAACTAATGTTGATTTGATAAAAGAAATCAGAGTCAACGAAATTTTAAAAAGAAAATCATTAAATGAAGCAGAAAAAAGAATTTTATTAAAAAATCTAATCGAAGAAAAAATTAAAAAAATAGAAGTAGATAAGAATAATGTAAATGTAAACAAAGATGCTGTAAACAAAAGAGTAAGTCAAATATTAAGTAACTATCAATTAAATGAAATCGATAAAGATGAAATTAAAAAATATATGTTCAATAAAGTTGAAATTAATATGAGGTGGAACAAATTAATCACAATTTTGTTTTCTAGAAAATTAGAGATTAATATGAATGAGTTAGAAGAAAATATTAAAAATAAAGAAAAATTGATTAAAATTGAAAAAACAAAAAAAATAAACATTATTTCAAATACATTTTATAATGAAGTAAAAAGAAAATATTTAATAAAAAATATTAGATGAATTCAATTTGTATTTTGTTAACAGATCACGACAGTATTAATGAAAATATAATTATACAGTCTTATAAATATTTGTTGGCAATTCGGATTAATAAAATTTATTTTATAGGATCAAAAAAAAAGTTTAAAAAAATATATAATAAATTCGGCCAAAAAAAAAAATTTGAATTTATAGACATAGAACTTAAAAAAAATGATTTTTTTAATTATCTTAAATCTATAACAAATAGAGCTATTAAAATATGCAAGAATAAAAAAAATACAATAATCCTAAATATGCCGCTTAATAAAAAAAAATTTCTTAAGAAAAAATTTCCAGGATTTACAGAGTTTTTTTCATATCACATGGATAAAAAAATGAATGAAAATATGCTTTTATATAATGAAAAAAATTTTTCAGTCTGCCCTCTTACAACACATATAGAATTGAAAAATGTCGAAAATAAAATAAACGAAAACAAAATAAAGAATTGTATTACTAATATTACAAATTTTTATAAAAAAATAAATAAAAAAATAAGAATTGTCATCCTTGGATTAAATCCGCATGCAAGTTCTGACTTTAATAAAAATACTAAAGACAAAAAACTTCTTTACAAAATTATAAAAAATATGAAAAAAAAAAAGATCAATATTTCAGGTCCAGTTTCAGCTGATACTGCATTTATGGAAAATTTCAAAAATAAAGTTTTTATAGGAATGTACCATGATCAGGTTTTAATTCCTTTTAAAACTATTAATAAATTTGATGGTATAAATATTACGATAGGAAAAAAAATTTTACGAATATCTCCTGATCATGGGACTGCTAGAAACTTATTAAAAAGGGGAAAAAAAACTATAAGTAATAAGAGTTTTTTAAAATGTTTAGATTTTTGCTCTAAAAAATTAAATGTATAAAAAAAAATATGGTCAAAATTTCCTTGTAAATCAAAATGTTTCAAAAAAAATTTTATTCAATGAAAAAATTACAAAGCGAAATATTCTAGAAATTGGAACAGGGAATCTTGCGTTAAGTAAATTTATTATTTCAAATCAACCCAAAAAATTCTTAGGAGTTGAAGTTGACAGAGATTTAAGTGATATATACCATAAAAATGAAATTTCTGATAAAATTATATTTGAAGATGCATTAAAAATAAATGAAAGAAAATTTTTTAATAACGAAAACTTTTCTATAATTTCAAACTTACCATTTAATATATCGTCTGAACTTGTTATCAAATGGTGTAAAATCCAAAACTCGTATAATTGCATTGATAGTATGGTGTTAATGTTTCAAAAAGAATTAGCGGAACGAATTATAGCAAAAAAAGACACAAAAAAATTTGGAAGACTAACAATTATATGTAATGCTTTTTTTTCAATTAAGAAGAAACTTTTAGTATCTAAAAATAATTTTTTTCCAATACCGAAAGTAGATGCTATGGTATTAAATTTTATTCCTCACAAAATTAACAAAATTAAAAAGAAAAACTTTGAAAAGTTAGAAAAAATTACAAGAATTTTTTTCAATGAGAGAAGGAAAATAAATAAAAAAAAAATAATAAAAAATTTTTCAGTTAGTAAAATTAAAAAGTATAATCTTGAAAATCTTTATAATTTACGTGCAGAAAACATTGACAAAGAAATTTTTTTTAAATTGAGTAATATTTTATAATTATAATTTTTTTATAATTTTTTTAAACTTAGATTTATTAATGTGTTCAATAAATAGATCATTAATTTTTTTAGATATTTCATTTACACATTTACTTAGTTTATCGTTAATATAAACGTAGTCATACTCCTCCCAATATTTAAGGTCTTTTCTTGCGGATGATAATCTTGATATTGCTAACGATTTATTATCAAGGTGTCGTTTAAAAAGTCTTTTTTTTAAACTTGAAATACTTGGAGGGAGTAGGAAAAAAGAATAACAATTTTTTTTGATTTTTCTTCGTAAGTTTCTTGCACCCTGCCAATCGATATCTAATAAAATAACTTTATTATTTTTATTTTGTTTTCTTAATTCACTTTTTAAAGTTCCATAATAATTATTATGAACTTTAGCAGTCTCAAGAAATTTTTTTTCTTTTTTATATTTTAAAAATTTTTTTTTTGAAATAAAAAAATAATCAACATTATTTATTTCATTTTTTCTTGGTTTCCGTGTTGTACAAGAAACTGATAAATAAGATTTATTAATTTTTTTTAAAAGTTTCTTCGTAATAGTTGTTTTTCCAACACCGGATGGTGAAGAGATAATTATTATTAAACTATTATTTAAAACCAAAGCTTAAATGAAATTATTTAGAATTACTTTCAATAAATTTTACAGCATCCCCAACAGTTAAAATTTTCTCTGCTTCGCTGTCCGAAATTTCAGATCCAAATTCTTCTTCAAATGCCATTACTAATTCTACAGTGTCTAAACTATCAGCGCCTAGATCGTCTATAAAACTTGCTTCATCTGTAACTTTTGCTATATCAACCCCCAGATGATCTACGATTATTTTTTTTACTTTTTCTCTAACATCACTCATAAATTCTCCTTTAGTTTAAATAAATCCTTTAAATGATTAATTTAACTTAATCAAGCCATATACATCCCGCCATTAACATGTATTGTTTCACCAGTTATATAGGATGCTGCATCGGACGCTAAAAATAATACTGCATTAGCAATATCTTTGCCACTTCCAAGCCTGTTTATTGGAATATTTTTTAATAATTCACTCTGATACTCTTCTTTAAGGTCCTTGGTCATATCTGTAGCTATGAACCCAGGTGAAACACAGTTCAATCTAATATTTTTTTTGGCATATTCCTTTGCCAATGACTTGGTCATTGCTACAATGCCAGCCTTAGATGCTGTATAATTAGCTTGACCAGCATTTCCAGTGTGACCAACAACTGAAGTTATATTAATTATATTTCCTGACTTTTTTCTAATCATTGATTTAATAGCAAATTGACACAAATAAAAAACAGAATTTAAATTTACGTCTATAACATCTCTCCACTCTTCTTCTTTCATTCTTAATGTTAGATTATCTTTTGTGATACCAGCATTATTTACTAGAACATCAATACCACCTAATTCATCTATTAATTTTGGAAATATTTTCGTAAGATCTGAATTATTTTTTAGATCTAATTGCTTTATTTTTATTTTTGGAAAATCTTTTTTTACATTTTCTAAATTTTTTAAATTTGAACCAATCGTAAGGATTTCTGAGCTATTTTCATAAAACTCTTTCAAAATTGAATATCCAATACCCCTGGAACCACCCGTAATAATAACTTTTTTATTTTTAAGATTATGCATAATTTTTAAAATCTTCCATATTATCTAATTTTACACATTTAATATCAAATTCAAATCTCTTAAACATATTAGTTAATGCCTTTCCCGGACCGCACTCTATACATTCTAAAATGTTATTTTCATAAAAAAATTCTATTGTTTCTCTCCATCTCACCCTATTGTAAACACAACTTATCAGTAATTGCTCTATTTCATTGCTGCTTTTAACTGGTAAAACACTAACATTCGAAACAATGGGAATTGCAGGATCATTTATTTCAAATTGTTTTAAAAAATTTTTCAATTCATCAGCAGCAGACTTCATCATTTTACAATGAAAAGGTGCACTAACAGGTAAAGAAATTGCTTTTTTTTTCAATTCATTTTTAATTAAAATTACGAAATTATCTATTTCTTTTTTATTGCCACTTACCACGCATTGTCCTGGACAATTATCATTTGAAATCTCAACTGATAAAAAGTTATTTTCTTCAATAAATTTTTCTAAATCTTTTACTTCAATATTTAAAATTGCTGCCATTGCACCTTGTCCGATTGGAACTGCATTTTGCATTGCTTGCCCTCTTTTTTTTAATATTTTTGCTGCATCTGCTAGCTTAATTGATTTAGCAGCTACTAAAGCTGAGTACTCACCTAAAGAGTGTCCAGCACAAAAGTTAAACTCATTTATTTTAATACCCTTTTCTTTTTTTAATGCTTCTAAAGTCGCAATACTAACAGCCATAATTGCAGGCTGTGTGTTTTCAGTTAAATTTAATTTATCAGACGCATCACCGAATATAATTTCTGTTAATTTAAAATCTAATGCGTCATCAACTTCTTCAAAGACACGTTTCGATATACCAAAATTATCATACAAATGCTTTCCCATGCCCAAATATTGTGACCCTTGACCTGGAAAAACTATAGATTTAGTCATATTTTTTTAGAATATATCTATTGAATAAAAATTAATACTCTTATATTTAACCTTTTCTTTATATAAAAAAAATAAATTTGTGAACATATACGAACATACATATATTACTGCACCAGAAGCAAATAAAAAAGATATAGAAAATATCGAGAAGAAGATAGGAGATATTCTTAATAAGTCTTCTGGCAAAATTCATAAAACCGAGGACTGGGGCCTAAGAAATCTTGCATATCCAATTAAAAAAAACAACAAGGGTTATTACAGAAATTTATACTTAGAAGGAGACAAGGATTCTATTAAAGAAATAGAAAATTTTGAAAAATTTGATGAAAAGATCATTAAATTTTTATCTATAAAGCTAAAAAGTTTACCTAAAGAAGATTCTGAATTATCAAAAGAAAAAAATTAAAATGAGAAAAAAACAAACAAAAAAAAAAAATAGTTTTGGTTTAGGTTCCAAAATATCTCAGTTAGGAAAAAAAAACTGTCCATTAGCGAAAAAAAGTGTTGAGGAATTAAATTATAAAAACATTAAATTATTGAAAAAATATATTTCAGATTCTGCAAAAATATTACCAACCAGAATAACAAATGTGTCTCATTCAAAACAAAAGATATTAGTAAGAGAAATAAAAAGAGCGCGTGCTTTGGCCTTACTGCCATATGTAACAAATTAACAATGAAAGTCATTCTTTTAGAAAATATAAAAAAACTTGGTACAGTTGGCCAAAAAGTAAATGTAAAAGATGGTTTTGGACGAAACTTTTTATTAAAAAAAGGTAAAGCAATTTTACCTACTAAAGAAAATATTGCTCATTTTGAAAGTAAAAAAGCTGATATTATAAAAAAAAATGAATTAGAGATAAAGAGTGCAAAACAAAGTGCTGAAAAGCTAAAAGGTTGTAGAATAACTGTTTTTAAAGAAGTAATGGAAAACGGTAACTTATATGGTTCCATTACTATTAAAGAAATTTGTAACGAGTTACTCAACCTGACAAAAATTCAAATTAAACCAGAGCAAATAGAATTACCTAAAAGCATAAAGTCAAAAGGTGAATACAAATTTAAGGTAAATCTTCACGCAGATGTTCAATCTGAAGTTTCAATCGAAATTTTGCCAAAAGAATAATTGCTAACTTTTCCACATATAAAATAAAATTTTTAAAAATACAAAAAATTAGAATAAGTATATTTAATATATATGAGTTCAAACTTAGTTAATTTAGATATTTCAAAAGAAAATCAAACACCAAAAAATATAGAAGCTGAGCAAACGATCATAGGATCATTACTTGCTAATAATGAAATTTTTGACGAAATAACAGATCAGATAGACGAAAACTATTTTTTTGATCCTATCCATCAAAAGATCTATAAAATAATATCAAACTTAATATCTAAAGGTCTTTTGGCAAATCCTGTAACGATTAAAAATTTCTTTAATTCAAAAGAAGAATTAGTTGAGATTGGAGGAATAGATTATCTTATTAAACTTACTAAAGTTTCAACTACTAAAAATCAAATTAAATTTTATTCTCAACTGCTATCTGATTTATATATTAGAAGACAACTAATTAATATCAGTGAAGAAACTCTAGAAGAAAGCAAAAATAAAGACTTGGAAATTTCTGGAACAAATATTTTGGAAAATACTGAAAGAAAGCTTTTCGATATTGCAGAGAGGGGTGAATTTCAGAGAAGCTTTGTCACTTTTAAAGATGCATTAAAAGAAACAATAGATATGGCGACTGCCGCTTACAAAAATGATCAAGGAATTGTTGGTGTTCCTTCGGGTCTAACTGACCTTGATGATAGACTTGGTGGATTACATAAACAAGATTTGATAATAATAGCAGGAAGACCCTCAATGGGAAAAACTGCTCTCGCCACAAACATTGCTTTCAATGCTTCATTAAATATAAAAAAGAATAACTTGAAAACCTCAGTTGCTTTTTTTTCGCTTGAAATGTCATCAGAACAGTTATCCACTAGAATTTTAGCTGAGCAATCAAGGATTAAATCCAATGACATTAGAAGAGGAAAAATTAATCAAGATGATTTTGAAAGATTTATTGAAGCATCTAAAAATTTAGAAATGTTACCTCTGCATATTGATGATACACCTGCCATAACTATTTCAGCATTAAGTAATAGAGCTAGAAGACTAAAAAGAAAAGAAGGTTTAGATCTATTAGTAATAGATTATATCCAATTAATGAAATCATCTGGGTATAGAAATGAAGGTAGAGTTTTGGAAATTGCAGAAATCACTCAAGGATTAAAAGCATTAGCTAAAGAGTTGGATGTCCCAATACTTGCTTTATCTCAACTATCAAGACAAGTCGAACAGAGAGAGGATAAAAAACCGCAACTTTCCGACCTAAGAGAGTCAGGATCAATAGAACAGGATGCAGATGTGGTTATGTTTGTATTTAGAGAACAATATTATTTAGAAAAGCAAGAACCAAAGGCAGGAACGGCTGAACATGTAGAATGGCAGGAAAAGATGAGTCAAATTCATAATGAGGCTGAAATTATTATCGGTAAGCAAAGGCATGGTCCCACAGGAGTAATCAAGCTAGAATTTGAGAGCGCATTTACTAAATTTAAGGATGCTACAAATTAAAAATAGTTACTTTTGTAAAATTTAATTATATACCAATCACTTAATAAAAATGAAATATTCAACTCCTTCATTGGATATAAACCTAAATGCTGTTAAGCACAATTATAATTTAATCAAAAAGTATTGTGGAAACTCAGAAGTCTGTGGAACTGTAAAAGCTTCAAGCTATGGTCTTGGAGGTCACAATAAAATAGTAAATAAATTAATAAAATCTGGTTGTAAAAGATTTTTTGTAGCAAATATTAATGAGGGGATATTTATACGAAAAAAATTTAAATCAATAACCATAAATGTTTTAAATGGATTAAATAAAAGTGAAGAAAAAATTTTTCGTAAATATAATTTAATACCAGTTATCAATACAATTACACAGCTTAAAAAATGGTTAAAATTTAACAAAAATAAAAATAGACTTATATTACATTTTGATACTGGAATGTGCAGGTTGGGTATTCAAGAGAATAAAATTAATGAAGTTGTAAAATTAAAAAAAAAGCTAAATGAATATAGAGAAGTTATAATTATGAGTCATCTAGCTTGTTCAGGTAATAAAAAAGATAAATATAATAAGATACAAAGACAGCGATTTGAAAAAATCAAAAGAAAACTTCCTGGGTATAAATATAGTTTAGCTGCATCAGGTGGAATTTTTTTAGGAAAAAAATACCACTATGATTTAGTTCGACCCGGTATAAATCTTTATGGAGGTAATCAAAATTTTAATAAAAAAATCATGCATGTTGTTAGCCTTAGATCCCCGGTTATACAAATTAACCATTTAAAAAAGGGCGAAACAGCTGGTTACTCTAGAACTTTTAAAGCAAAAAAAAATACGGTTACTGCAACAATTCCAATGGGTTATGCAGATGGTATAGGTATTCGATTATCAAATAAAGGATATGTTCATTTTAAAGGAAAAAAACTTCCAATGATTGGGAGAGTGTCAATGGATCTAATAATAATAGATATAACTAAATTAAAAAACAAAATTAAAGAAGGAGATTTTGTAAGTATATATGATAACAAATTTACAATAGATAATTTTGCAAATTTAACCGGAACAATTCCTTATAGAATTATTACCTGTATTTCAAAAAGATATTTAAGAAATTATAAAAATTAATGTTAAAAAATATTTATAATAATTCTTTACAGTACCCACTTACTATACTTTTTTTATTTTTTTTTTTTTCTGCAATTTCAATATATCAATCCAAAAATTTTGAACTTGATGCATCTGCAGATACTTTGCTAATTGAAAATGACCCAGACCTAATTTATTTAAGAGAATTAAATAAAAAATATAAGTCTGAAGAATTTTTTATTATTACTTATACCCCAAAAAACTTAACCAAAGAAAACTCTATTAAAGAATTGCAAGGTATAGTTAATAAAATAAATAATTTTACCTGGATCAGCAAAACCATTTCTGTAATAAATGCTCCATTACTGCAATCTACTAGTGAGCCATTAATTGAGAGAATTAAAAATTTAAAATACATCACCAATGAAAAAATAGATTTAGATAAAGCTATAAAGGAACTAACCACTAGCCCAGTTTATAAAGATTTAATAATCAGTTCTGATGCAAAAACTTATGGGATTATTGCATATATAAAAGATAATAACGAATATCTAAACGCCCTTGAGCAAAAAGCCAAATTGTTGAGTTCAGGAAATATAGATACCAAAAATTTAAATTTAATTAATAAAAAAATTAAAATACTTCAAAAGCAGCAATCGAATAATATTAAAAATTACAATAGCTCAATCAAAAAACTTTTATCAAATTATAAATCAAATGCAGAAATCAGACTTAGTGGCATACCAATGATTGCGGATGATATGATCACTTTTATTAAAAAGGATATTCTTGTTTTTGGTTTTGGTGTTTTTATATTTATTATATTTACCTTATGGCTAGTATTTAAGAATTTTAGTTGGGTGTTTTTTCCTTTAATAACATGCGCAGTTTCAATTATTTTAATGATAGGATTTTTAAGTACAATTGGGTGGAAAGTAACAGTAATATCATCAAATTTTATAGCATTGATGTTAATTTTAACTATGTCTATGAATATTCATTATCTTGTAAGGTATATGCAAATTGATGATGTTGATACCCTAAGTAACGTAAGAGCACGTATTAATAAAACTTCAGAGACAATTTTTTTTCCAATTTTTTATGCTGTGCTTACAACGATTTGTGCCTTTTTATCTTTAGTATTTAGCGAAATTAAACCAGTTATTGATTTTGGTTGGATGATGACGATAGGTTTAACTTTTTCATTGTTTTCAACTTTTCTATTTTTGCCAACTTTAATCCTGATATTTAATCCCCCGATATCTTATAATTTTAAATCATCGAATTCTAAGATTGCTGAAATTTTTTTAAGTATTTCCAAAAAAAATATTTTTATTTATTTAATTACATCTTTATTAGTTATTGCCTCGATTATGGGTATATCAAAACTAAAAGTTGAAAATAGTTTTATAAATTATTTTGATAAAGATACTGAAATTTATAAAGGGATGAAAAATATAGATGAAAAACTAGGGGGTACAACTCCTTTAGAAATAATTATTAAATTTAAAACAAAAAATAACTTAAAAGAAGCTGATGATAGTTTTTTAGGTGAAACTAAAAATTATGATAATTTTTTAGGTGATGATATTTCAGAAAGTGATAATTCAAAATATTGGTTTACCCGTGACAAAATAGATAAAATCGTAGGTATACATAAGTATCTCGAGGAGCAACCTGAAATCGGTAAAGTTTTATCCTTTTCGTCAATACTTAGTATCGCAGAAAGTTTAAATAATAATAAAAAATTAGGCAGTCTTGAAATGGGTGTACTATATCAAAAACTTCCAAAAAATATTAAAGAACAAATTATTAAACCATATATTTCAATTGAAGATAATGAGGCAAGGATATCGATGAGGATCCTAGACTCAAAAAAAGATCTAAGAAGAAAAGAGCTTATAGATAGAATTAATAATGATCTTAAAAATAAATTTAATCTAAGTAGTGAAGATTTTAAATTAGCAGGTGTTTTGATTATTTTTAACAATCTACTTCAAAGTTTGTTTGACTCTCAAATTAAAACTTTAGGAATAGTTATGATTGGTATTTTTATGATGTTTATAGTTTTATTTAAATCTTTCAAACTATCACTCATTGGTATTATTCCAAATTTTATTGCGGCCTCATTCGTATTAGGGTTTATTGGATTGTTAAATATACCGCTAGATATGATGACTATTACAATTGCTGCAATTACTATCGGTATTGCTGTAGATAATAGTATTCACTACATTTATAGATTCAAATATGAAAAAGAAAAAATAAATATAGATAAAAAAGAAATCGCGAATAATTGTCATCAGTCTGTAGGTAGGGCTATAATTAGTACTTCATTTACTATTATTTTTGGTTTTTCAATACTAGTTTTGTCAAACTTTATTCCGACAATTTATTTTGGTGTTTTTACTGGATTGGCTATGTTCACCGCTTTATTTTTAGTATTAACTCTGTTACCGAATCTGTTAGATTTATTTTATAATAAGTAATGGAAAATTTTTTTGAATTTTTAAAAGAAAATCTCACGGTCATAGATATAATTTTTATTATTTTTATTTTATATAATTTAATTTCTGGAATAAAAAATGGTCTAATAGGAAGTCTTTTATCTTTTTCTAAATGGATCATAGCATTTTTAGCCGTAAAGTATTTTCTTCCAGTCCTAAGACCTTATGCAGATGGTATTTTATCATCTGAATTTGTAACTGATTTAATAATTGGATCTTTTATTTTTTTTATTACTTTATTCTTATTTTTGTTAATTAATAAAGGTTTAAAAAAAACAGTGAAGTGGTCAGGTATGGGTTCAATTGATACGTTATTTGGATTTTTATTTGGTGGTATTAAAGGATATATTTACTTCATTTCAATTTTCACAGTCATTAATCTCGCCCACCCTTATAACAGATGGCATGATTCTCTTAATAAAGGTGTTACCTTCGATATTATACTTTGGGGCAATGAACTTGTAGTTGAAACTTTTCCTAAAAGATACGAATACATAGATAAAAGCAAAAAAAAATTAGAAAAATTTAAGTAGATACCTGCAAAGAAAAAATGGTATTTTGCAAATATTAATATACTAAGATCACGTGGACGATAGATTAAAAGAAGAATGTGGAATTTTTGGTGTCTATAACCACCCTGAAGCATCTGCACTAGTAGCTCTTGGTTTACATGCCCTTCAACATAGAGGTCAAGAGGCTTGTGGTATTAATTCTTTTGATGGGAAAAATTTTTACTTAATTAAAAGAAGAGGACTAGTTGGTGACAATTTTACTGACCCTAATATAATTGAACAACTAAAAGGACACACTGCAATTGGACACAACCGCTATTCTACAACAGGAGCTCCTTTAATAAGAAATATTCAACCTTTTTTTGCTGACTTACATACTGGTGGCCTTGGGATTGCTCATAATGGTAATTTAACTAATGCAATTAGTATACGAGAAAAAATGGTTAGAGATGGTGCTATTTTTCAAACTACATCAGACACAGAGACACTCGTACAACTTATAGCTAGATCAAAAAGGGTTAAAACAATCGATAAAATTATAGATGCAATATTTCAAGTCCATGGTGGGTATTCGTTAACAATTATGACTAATAAAAAACTTGTAGGGGTTAGAGATCCGTATGGAATTAGGCCTTTAATATTAGGTAAGCTAAATGATTCATATATTTTATCTTCTGAAACATGTGCCCTAGATATTATTGGAGCTGAATTTGTTAGAGAGATAGAAAATGGTGAAATGGTAGTTATAGATAAAAAAGGAATAGAAAGTATTAAACCTTTTCCTAAAGTAAAGCCCAGACCCTGTGTTTTTGAATATGTATATTTCTCAAGACCTGACAGTATTGTTGGCGGGAAAGCTGTTCATGAATACAGAAAAAGATTAGGTGAACAACTTTCAAAAGAAATGAAAGTTGAAGCTGACATGGTGTCAGCAGTTCCCGACTCAGGTATTCCTGCAGCAATTGGTTACTCGAATGAATCTGGAATTCCTTATGATATGGGTATTATAAGGAATCATTACGTAGGACGGACTTTCATTGAGCCAACACAACAAATAAGGCAACTTGGAGTAAAACTTAAACATAATCCAAACAAAGAAATTATTAAAAATAAAAAATTAATTTTAGTCGATGACTCAATTGTAAGAGGTACGACCTCTAAAAAAATAGTTGATATGCTCTACAATGCTGGAGCAAAAGAGATTCATTTATGCATTTCGAGTCCACCGATTAAACATCCAGATTACTATGGCATAGATACACCGAATGTTAAGGATTTAATTGCCGCAAATCATTCTGTTGATGAAATAAAAAAAATTATTGGAGTAGATACTTTACAATTTCTATCTATAGATGGACTGTACAGAGCTCTTGGATTTGACAAGAGAGATAACCAAAATCCACAATTTACAGATCACTGCTTTACTGGCGATTATCCTGTCCAACCAGTTGATCAACTTAATCAATTTGAAAAAAATAATCAATTATCTCTATTGAGCAATGTGAGGCTATAATTTTTAATTATAAGGATTTTTATTATTTATAAATTTTATTATAACTATTTGATTATAAATTTTTAATTGATACAAAACCTGTTTTACAAAATAATTTTTGTAATCTTTGCTTAAAGAAGTCAATTTATTTCCGAAAGCTTTGAATATTATTGGTTTAGAATTAACTTGTCGCAAAAATTTTATTGTTGGTCTGCTTTTTTTATTGAATACTGGCTGGTGTTTGGAGAGAACTAATTTCAAAACATTATTTACATCTTTGTTCTTTATTAATTTTTTTGAATTTTCATAGATATCGTACAATTTGTTCAACAAAAATTCCTTTTTAATATTTTTAAGTGCTGAAATAAAAATAGGTTTTAAAAGAATATTTGGAAAATTTTTTTCAAAAAAATATTTAAAATATTCTTCTTTCTTTTTTAAATTATCTTTTATTAAATCTGTTTTATTAATAATAACAATTATATTTTTTAGTTTGTTTAAAATTAACCTAAATAACTGTTTATCATTTTTAGTTATTTCATCACTACCATCTAGGATAAACAGAACAACATCGGAAAATTTAAGTTTTTTTAGTGTTTCAGATGTAATCAGCTTTTGGGTTTTTTCATATGATTTGGATTTTTTTTTAAGACCACCTAAATCTATTAAATTAATGTTCAAATCTTTAAATTTCTCAGAAAGTTCTATAGGGTAAATAGTTGTCCCAGAAACTTCGCTTACTTTAGAAATATTTGATCCTGCAATTTTGTTGAAAATTGTAGACTTCCCCACGTTTGGTTTACCAATAATGCAAACATTTAGACACGCAATCATTAGTATTTGAGGATAGAATTTTTTGTATTTATATAAAGATTATTGTTATAGATAATTGAATCTTCATAATTTCTTGCGACCTTTGACCTTGAATATTTATTAAAATTATTTTTATCTAATGCAATTTTAAAACCTTTATTATCGAAAATGTAAATCCAATTATTGCCTACTATTACATCTTTAAAGAGGATTTTTTTTTTGTTTTTAGACATACTTAAATTCTTATTAAATACTATTTTTCCGTTTGTTTTGTTGATCATGAAGACTCTATCTTTCCATGAGTTTATTAAATATTTTTCAGTAATTATAAACCTGTTAGTTGAATAAATTGGTTTAGACCATTTTATTAATCCAGTCTTAATATCAATCGCATATGTATAACCATAGTTCGTTGATAGAAATATATACCCGTTTTTGTCTATTGAAATTGGACTAGATTTAAAAAGAAGTGGCTTGTTTTCAAAATTTGAAGTCTGAAAAACAAGTGACCAATTGATATTATTTTTTTTTAAATCTAAACAATAAATTTCAGCATTATCATTTGTAAATACCAGATCATTATTGAAAATTGCAATTTGATAAGATTTGTTATCTTTTAAATCTCGCGAGGCTGTCTCAAAGCTCCAGTTTAATTTACCATTATCAGTATTAATTGAATAAATCTTACTATTGCTATTAATTAGATATAAATTGTTACTATGTACTTTTAAATTTGATTTAAAAGGAACACCAAAATTCTTTTTCCATACTGTATCAAGGTTTGTAATATTAAAAGCATGAATATTTCCAAGACTATCAGCCACTAATAACTTATTTTTAAAAGCAATTATTTTGAAATCAATATTGTAATTTTTATAAATTTTTCTTTTATAAATTTTTTTAGATTTAAGTGTTTTTAAATTGGTATCTAGTATATTAATTTTAGATTTATTATTTATAGTTATAATTTTATTTTTATATATTATAAACTTATCAATATTTTTTGAAACTGATTTATTTTTTTTTTCTAAAAATATTCTAACAGGGTAAATTAAATTGTTTTTATTTTGGTGAGACTGTGACCATTCTTTATAGGAGTGATATTTAGTTTTTTTTAAATTTTTAATAACTTTTACATCAATAGAATTTAAATTTTTTTTTTGAACTAGTACTATTTTTTCTCCTTGATTAGTAAATGATTTAATATCAACAAGCTCTTCTTTTGTTCCTCCGCATGCAATGAGGAAAAGGAAGAAAACATAGAGAATTATTTTCATTTAAAATTTCTTTGTATCTGTTTAGCTTTTTCTAATTGATTTGATTTGATATAATAATCATACAACAATTTTGTTTTTAATAATTTAAAATTATCTTTATTTTTTTTAATTTTAGTTAAATTTAAAATTTCATTTTCGTTAATACTATCAAAATTTAAAATTACTTTTTTAATCTCAGATAATTCAATAAACATACTATTATTAAAAACATCGGTATTATTTAAAATTTCTAGAGCTTTGTTTTTTTGATTATTATTTATAAAATACTCTGCAAGCTTATTCATTGCTAACAATTTAATTGTATCATTTCCTTCTTCTCTTATTGTATTTAATATTTGAATTCCTTTGATATCGTTATTATCTAATAATATCTCAGCTTCAATATATTTAGATAAAAATTGCTCTTGCTTTTTCTCATTGTAAAAAAAAAATACCTGAATTGAAATTGGTAAAACTATAAGAATTGATGCTAATACAACAACTAGGATCTTATTTTTTTTAAAAAAATTTGAAACTTTATCTTTAAAAAGATCATCCTCTATCTGTGTTTCTAATTCATTTGACATTTAATAAATATTATTTTTTGTTGGAAATTTTCTATTTTTTATATCTTTAGCATATTCTTTTACAGCTTTTTTTATATAACCTCTTAAATTTGAATATTTTTTTACAAATTTTGGTACTTTTTTAAACATACCAAGCATATCCTCCAATACCAAAATTTGACCATCGCACTTTTTGGATGCGCCAATACCGATTATAGGTACTTTGGATAACTTCATAACCTCTTTTGCCGTTTCGTTTTTAACAGCCTCTAAAACAATCGCAAATACACCAGCCTCTTGAATATTTTTCAAATCATTTAAAATTTTGTTTTTTTCCGCTGAATTTATGCCTTTAATTTTATAATCTTTTTTTGATTGAACTTTTTGAGGTAACAACCCAATGTGACCCATGACGTTAATTTTATTCTTAATTAAATATTGAAT
Organism: uncultured Pelagibacteraceae bacterium; assembly: GCA_902524955.1. GTDB lineage: Bacteria > Pseudomonadota > Alphaproteobacteria > Pelagibacterales > Pelagibacteraceae > HIMB114. The sequence continues at coordinate 25,134 of CABZEY010000010.1, forward strand.
GATATGTTTTATTTCTTTTCCACCTTCCAATTTAACTGCATCGCATTTTGTTTCCTTTATAATTCTTAAGGCATTTTTTTTTGCCAATAAAGGATTTTTGCAAGTACCATAAGGCATATCTACAACCATCAAGGCTTTTTTAACTCCTGATCTTACAGATTTTGCATGTCTAATCATATCATTTAAACTTACAGACCGTGTTGATGTATCACCGTAATAAGCCATTCCTAATGAGTCCCCCACCAATACGATATCACAAAATTGATCAGCAATTTCAGCGAAGAACTTATTATATGAGGTCAAACAAATAATCGGTCTTTTTTTAAAATTAATTTTCTTCTTCATTTCATACTTATTTTGTTAATTACAAATTTATCAAAGTCTATTATTGAAGTTAAATTCTTTTTAAAGTTGTTGCCAGGTCTATATATCCCAAATTTTATGTGCGGTGCATGACACTTTAGCATGTCAAAACTTTGGTTTTCAATAATTTTTTCCTCATTAAAATACATGTCCAGTATTCCGTCAGTTTTTTTAAAGTGTATTAATAATTTTATATTAACCCATTTATTCAAAATATCTTTAACAAATATTCTATGACTACTATTTGTTGCAAGTTTGTATTTTTTAAATGAACCTTTTTTTGTTAAATTTGGAATATTTCTATCCCTTTCAGACTCATATTTTCTTAATAATAGTCTTAAATGTTTATCTTTACCTTTCGTTTGAAGAAAAAGAATTGGTGTATTGCATTTTTTAGAGCTATATCCGTGTATTTGAAAAAAATATTCATAATCATTTTGAAAACCATCTATTAATCTTACTTTAAACTTTATTTCATAAGAAGTATTTTTTTTAAAAATATCTTTTTGTTTTAATTCAGCTCTTTCCCAATAAGGTGCTCCATTTCTTACTTTGTTATCACTGGAACATTTTCCTATTTGCTTGTCGTTTAATTGAAATCTTAAAAATTTATTATTTTTTTCTTTTACCCAATTTAAATTTTTATTCGAGGGGAAACCACAATTATCATAAAAATATTTATTCCAATCTCTATCTTTATAATATAAGCCTTTTGAATAACTATGAGTTGAGTTTAATAAAATAGAATTTAAAAAAAATATTACTATTATTCTTTTCATTAATCATTCCCACTCGATAGTTCCTGGGGGTTTTGAAGTAGTATCATATACCACTCTGTTGATACCGGGTACCTCATTAACTATCTTATTAGAAATTTCAGATAAATCAGAATGTTTAAAATAATAATAATTTGCAGTCATACCATCCTGGGATGTAACTGCTCTCAATGCGCATACAAATTCGTAAGTTCTTGCATCGCCCATTACACCGACCGACTTAATGGGCAAAAGAACTACAAATGCTTGCCAAATTTTATGATAAAGGTTTCTTTTTTTTAATTCGTCAATAAAAATTTTATCTGCTTTTTGTAAAATCTCAATTTTCCTTTTATCTATCAAGCCCGGTATTCTTATTGCAAGCCCCGGGCCCGGAAATGGATGTCTATTTATGAGGAAATTATTTACTTTTAATAAATTGCCGAGCTTTCTTACCTCATCTTTAAACATTTCTTTAAAGGGCTCTATTAATTTAAATTTCATTTTTTTTGGTAATCCCCCGACATTGTGATGCGATTTAATGATCGAGGTTGGGCTTCCTGAGAAACTTTTGCTTTCAATTAAATCAGGATACAGCGTTCCTTGAGCAAGAAATGAAATATTTTTTTTATTTTTAGCAAAATTTTCAAATATTTTAATAAAGGTTTTCCCAATAATTTTACGTTTTTTTTCTGGATCAGAAATATTTCTAAGCTTATTCAAAAAAATCTTTTGAGCATTAATCACGTTGAAAGATTTTTTAAATTTTTTTTTAAAAATATTGATAACCTCTTTCGTCTCCCCCTGTCTCATCAAGCCTGTATCTACATAGACACAAATCAAATTCTTTTTAATTGCTTTATATAATAAATGAGCCAAAACACTGCTATCTACCCCTCCAGATAAGGCACACATTACCTTTTGATTTGAGCTAACATTTCCTTTAATTTCTTTTATTAATTTTTGTAATTTATATTTTTCAGTCCAATTTTTATTTATTTTACAAATTTTGAATAAAAAATTTGAAAATAGTTTCTTTCCATTTTTAGTATGAAATACTTCTGGATGAAATTGAGTAGTGAAAATTTTTTTTGAGTTACTTTCTAAAATCGCAAATTTAGAATTTTTTGAAGATGCAATAACATTAAAATTTTTTGGCTTAATTATTACAGAGTCGGAATGACTCATCCATACAGTATTTTTCTTATTTACAAAAAAACCTTCCGTTAATTTAGATTTTTTTTTTTCTATCAATTCGGCGCTACCAAATTCTTTTTTGTTTGAATACTTGGTTTTTCCACCACAAATATTAGCCACAAGTTGATGGCCATAGCATATCCCTAAAAGGGGTAATTTATTTATAAATAATTTCCATTTAACGTTAGGCGCTGATTTTGATAAAGTAGATTTTGGTCCACCTGATAAAATAATTCCTTTAATACTTTTATCCAGGTTTTGAAATTTATTAAATTTTTTGAAGTCAATTAGTTCGCAATAAACACCAAGTTCTCTTACTTGTCTTGCAATAAGTTGTGTAACTTGTGATCCAAAATCAATAATTAATATTTTATTAATATTCTTATTTTGCATCAACTTTTTGATTTCTTTATAAGCCGATCTATTTCACTCTTTTTAGAACATAATTTACTACAATATTTAGAAAATATTTCATATTTTTCACGCGCAAAATCATAATCCGCATCTTTAATTTTTTTTGTTATTAACAAATATAAAGCTTCTTCATTTTTAGGATCTAGTATTAATACAGTGTTTAAATATTTTTCAAACTCTTGGTTATTTTCTTTTTCTTTATGTATCTTGGCCAAGAATAAGTAGCTTTCAATATTTTTTGTATTTCTTACTATATCTTTTTCAAAATTTAATTTTGCTTTATCTATATTTTTTTTATTAAAATTCTCTTGTCCTTTTTTAAAATAAGCATTGTTTTCTTTTGAAAGCAAATTTGTACAAAAAAAACATAACAAAAATGCTATAAAAATTTTATTCATTAACAGGATAATTTGGCGATTGTTTCGTAATTTGCACGTCATGAACATGACCTTCTTTAATACCAGAATTTGATATTTCAATAAATTTTGCGTTTTTTTGGAATTCTGTAATGTTTTTTGCCCCAAGATAACCCATTGAAGACTTCAAACCTCCAACTAATTGATCAATAATATTTTTTACAGGTCCTCTGTACGGCACTCGACCCTCAATGCCCTCAGGTACTAATTTAAGCTGATCTTTAATATCCTGTTGAAAGTACCTATCTGCGGAACCTCTCGACATTGCCGATATAGAACCCATGCCTCTGTAAGATTTATAAGACCTTCCTTGATAATAAAAAATTTCACCTGGTGTTTCATCTGTGCCTGCTAATAATGATCCTATCATTACTGCATCAGCTCCAGCTCCTAAAGCTTTAGCTATATCACCAGAATATCTTATTCCCCCATCTGCTATAATTTTAATGTTTTTGTATTTATTTAAACCTTTCTTCACATTTAAAATTGCAGAAAATTGAGGAAATCCTATTCCAGCTACAATTCTAGTTGTGCAAATTGAGCCTGGACCAATGCCTACTTTAATTGCATCAACTCTAAGTTTTGCAAGTTCAATTGCAGCTTGTTCAGTAGCAATATTTCCAGCGATCAAAGTTATTTTTGTACTTTCTTTTCTAATTTTTTTTACTACCTCTATTACTGCCTCGCTATGACCATGTGCTGTGTCAACTACTATAAAATCACATCCAGCTTTGATTAAAGCTTTAGCTCTCTCTAAACCATCTGCCCCAACACCTACTGCAGCTCCAACAATTAAGGATTGTTTTTTATCTTTAGAAGCAAAGGGGAATTTTTCTGACTTTTCAATATCTTTAACAGTAATTAGACCTAAACATTTTTTTTTGAGAATTTGTAACAATAAGTTTTTCAATTCTATGTTTATGTAATAATTTTTTTGCATCTGTACTTGAACAGCCTTGTTTAATAGTGATAACGTTTTTGGTCATCAATTCTTTGACTTTCATTTTATCATTTCTACTAAATCTTAAGTCTCTATTAGTGATGATACCTAAAACAACTTTATCTTCATTCACAACTGGAATACCTGAAATATTTTTTTCTTTTATAATTTTTTTTACATCAGATATAAGATTTTTTGGACCAATTGTTATTGGATTTACTACCATCCCGGATTCGTATTTTTTTACCTTTAAAACTTCTTCAACTTGCGACTTTATAGACATATTTTTATGTAAACACGACACTCCACCGAGTTGTGCCATAGCAATAGCTAATTTTGACTCAGACACTGTATCCATTGCTGCTGAGATTATAGGAACATGTAGTTTTATATTTTTTGATATATTTGATGATGGGTTACACGAGCTTGGTTGGACACCACTTTTCTGTGGAATTAAAAGAACATCATCAAAAGTATATGCTTTGGATATTTCCATATACGTAATTATGATATTTTAAAAATATTGTCAATTATTTACAGCAATAAATATACATTTCTTTTGAATCTTGCCTACTTGATTTTGGTTTAATTATTTTTGATTTTGAAAATTTACTTTTCACGTACTCAATAATATCCTTATCTAATTCTCCATTAAAATATTTACACAAAATATTCCCACCGCTAGATAAGGTTTCATTTGCAAAATTTAATACATCAAGTGTGATTGAGTTAGTTTTGAACGAGTCTAAGCTTTTATTACCTGTCGTATTTACTGCAATATCTGAAATGATAGTATCAATTCGATTAAATTTTTCTTTTATTTTTTCTTGAATTTTCTCATCAGTAAAATCTCCTAATATAAAGGTCACTCCAGAAATTCCTTGCATATTTAAAATATCGACTGCTAAAATATTTTTAAAACCTTTTTTTACTAAAAACTGCGACCAACTACCCGGTGATGCTCCAAGATCAAGAATATTATCTTTTTTATTTAAAAATTTAATTTTTTTATTTATTTCTTCTAACTTAAAAACTGCTCTCGACCTAAAATTTAAACTCTTAGCCTTCAAAACCAAATCATCATTATGATGTCTTTGAATCCACCTTTTTGAGCTACCGCTTAGACTTTTCTTTTTAAATTTAACCAATATTAAATCTTAAACTTTTAAGAACATTACTATCGTTTAATGTTTTTAAATTTACCTTAATTCTTTTATCTTCTCTGATATCAATATCATTTACAATATAACCACCTGCCAAATGTACAATGCCAATTTTGTTATTTGGCAAATTGGGTTCTACAAATTGCTGATTTTCCTCATCATATTTTGGTAAAAGATGATTAATAATCCAATTACAAGAAGGTGGTAAAAACTCCGTTTCTAAATTATCTACATAAACACTAACATTAATAGCTAGTCCCTCTGATCCAAATACACGACCTTTGGATAAAGCTTTTCTAAGATTTTTCTGCCAAATATTCCATCCACTACTACTTTTTCTCATCGAAAAAACACCAATATTTAGATGTGGAGCAAATGCAATTTTTCTTGCAATATATTTTTCAAAACCAGATCTTATTGCATGCTTAAAGTTTTGAGTTTTAACTGCTACTATATTGCCAAAAATCCAATTGACTTTTCCAACATCTCTATAACCTGGCGCGATTGTTTGAGTAATAGCCAATTCTTTCATTTTACATCCTTTAATTAGTAAATCTATTGCATGCCAATCATTTATCCATGCATCAGAGTCTATCCATATATAATTTTCGTAATCTGGAAAATAGTTTGGTAAAAAAGCCCTACTGACCTGGCTTTTCAACCATTCTTTATTTCTAACTTTATACCCTGGCACATCTATATCCCATTCAGCTTTTTTAATTTGTTTTACTTTTTGCCTTAAAGTATTTATTTGCCCATCATTCATACCGGCATCTAATATACAAATGTCTACTTCTTTACTTTGATCAAAATTATTAATTGAGTTAATAAGTTCTAATAATAATTCAAAATACTTCTCGTCAGATAAACTAACTATAACAGTTTTATTTGGCATATTTTTTCCTTAATTTTAAGAAATGAATAAAACTTATAGGAATTGATAAGAGATATATAAATCCTAAAATTGTTAAAGTTTCAAAAGTATTTTGAAACAGAAAACTAAAAAACAAAACAAAACTAAGGGCTAAAAAAATAAAAATGGTTTTAGAAATCTTTACTTGTTTGATAGCATAGGTTGGAATTCTACTAATCATCAAAAATGAAACAAATGCGACGATTAACAAAATTATAAACGGACTAAGTGTGAAAAATTCATTAAAGCTTGAAAAACTAATTATCATGGGCAATAGAACTAAGCCTGCAGCAGCAGGGACAGGAACACCTGTAAAAAAATTAATCTCCCAATTGCTTTTATTTTCAGAGTCAATATTAAATCTTGCGAGTCTCAAACAGCCTGAAACAATAAAAATTAAAGATATAATCCAGCCATAAAAACCAAAATTATTCAAAGTCCAAAAATAAAGAATTATACTGGGGCATACTCCAAAATTTACAAAATCTGTTAGTGAGTCAAGTTCTGCGCCAAATTTAGAAGTCCCTTTAATAAGTCGAGCAATTCTTCCGTCTAAGGCATCTACTATTGATGCCAAAACAATAAAAATTAATGCTTTTTCAAAATTACCTTCAAAAGCAAGTTTTAGTGAGTTTAAACCTAAACACAATCCTATTATTGTAATTAAATTAGGCAAGGCTACTCTAAAATAAATTTTTTTCATTTATAGATTAAACTAATCTGCTAGCTAAAAGTGTTTCTCCACCGACTACGGTTTGTCCTTTTTTTACCAAAACTTTAAAATTATTTTTAAAAAATAAGTCTACTCGACTTCCAAATCTTATAATTCCAAAACTCTGGCCTTGTTTATAATTTTCAGTATTATTACAGTAAGAAACAATTCTTCTTGCAACTAGTCCTGCGACTTGAGTTACAACAATTTCATCATTTTGTACTGATGTAATTTTAATTAAGTTTCTTTCATTATTTGTACTTGCATCATCCATTGAAGCATTAACAAAGTCTCCAGGTTTATAAAATACCTCTGAAACTTTGCAATCAATTGGAAATCTATTTACATGACAATTGAAAACATTCATAAAAACACTTACCTTAATAAACTTATCATTCTCCATAGAAAGCTCTTTTGGACCACTCACTTCATTTTCTATCTGACATATCATTCCGTCTGCAGGGGCAACTAAAAAATTATTATCTAATATTGGGTGTCTTTCTGGATCTCTAAAAAAATAAAAAACCCAAATTGAAATTATAATACCTAAAAAACCTAAAAATTTAGAAAATAATAATAATATGAATGTAAGAATTAAACTAATTGTTAAAAACTTTTGTCCTTCTCTGTGTAACTTTGGTAATAAAATATCTAACATTTAAGATTGATTGATTTAATAATTTATATATAACCCCCGTTTTATTAATAAAATGACTAAAATCAAAGTTAAAAATCCTGTTGTTGAGCTAGATGGTGACGAAATGACAAGGATAATCTGGTCATTTATTAAAGAAAAACTCATTCTACCTTACCTTGATATTGACTTAAAATACTATGACCTTGGGATGGAAAGTAGAGACAAAACGGATGACCAAATAACGGTAGAATGCGCAAAGGCAATACAAAAATATAACGTTGGGGTTAAATGTGCAACTATCACTCCAGATGAGGACCGAGTTGAAGAATTCAAGCTTAAAAAAATGTGGAAATCACCAAATGGTACCATCAGAAATATTTTAGGTGGCACTATTTTTAGGGAACCTATTATATGTAAAAACGTACCTAGATTAGTACCTCATTGGACTAGTCCAATTGTAATTGGAAGACATGCTTTTGGAGATCAATATCGTGCAACAGATTTTAAAATTCCTGGTAAAGGAAAATTGACAGTTAAATGGGAATCTGAAAGTGGCAACGACACAATAGAACATGAAGTTTTTGGCTTTCCATCTTCAGGTATTGCAATGACCATGTATAACCTGGACGACTCTATAAAAGATTTTGCAAGAGCATCAATGAACTATGGTCTCCAAAGAAAATGGCCAGTTTATATGTCTACAAAAAATACAATATTAAAAGCTTATGATGGTCGTTTTCGAGATATTTTTCAGGAAATATTTGACAAAGAATTTAAAAAAGAATTTGAAAAAAATGGCTTAACTTACGAACATAGATTAATTGATGATATGGTAGCATGTGCTCTAAAATGGTCTGGAAAATTTGTGTGGGCATGCAAAAATTATGATGGAGATGTCCAATGTGATACTGTTGCCCAAGGTTATGGGTCTTTAGGTTTAATGACAAGTGTTTTAATGACACCGGACGGAAAAACAGTTGAGTCAGAAGCAGCACATGGAACAGTTACAAGACACTTCAGGCAACATCAGCAAGGTAAGGAAACCTCAACAAATCCAATTGCATCTATATTTGCTTGGACAAGAGGTTTATTGCATAGGGGTAAATTAGACGGAAATGATGATCTAACAAAATTTGCTAAAAGCCTAGAAGAAGTATGTATTGAAACTGTAGAAAATGGTGAAATGACAAAGGATTTAGCTATTTTAATCGATAAAAATTCAAAATTTTTAACTACTAATCAATTTTTAGAAGCTTTAGATAAAAATTTGCAAAAAAAATTAAATTAAATTTCCTTAGTAACTTTATTGAAAATACTTTTTATATTTTCAAGCGTTGTCTCACCACCTCCAGATTGTGCAAAATCTTTTCGACCGCCACCGCCTTCACTACCTAATAAAGTAGATATTTTTTTAACAATTTGAACAGCATCATATTTATCTAAAAGATCTGCTGAAACACCTGCTCCAATCGAGGTTTTTTTGTTTTCTAATGATGCGACAAGTATAATTGATTTTTTATTATTTTTGGTACTTTGGTCTATCAAATTTCTAATTTCTTTTGCAGGTAAACCTAATAATATTTGATTTGTTATAATAATATTTTCTTTACTAAATGAGCTTATTAAATTCTTACTTTTATCAGACAAAATATTTTTAGCTTTAAGTTTATTTAAATAATTTTGAGCGTCATTAATTTGTTTTTCATTTTCAAATTTCTGAAATTTTGTAGTATCACCGTTTAAATCTTTTATTAAGTTAATAATTTCATCTAACTTTTTTTGATTGTTTTGTATTTTTTCTAATGATGATATTTTTTTATTTTTTAAATATATTTTTAATTCATCTCCTCTTAAAGCTTCAATTCTTCTCACTCCAGAAGATATTGAACTTTCATTAATTATAGAAAATTCACCTATTTTGTTGGTTGTATCTACATGAGTTCCACCACATAATTCTAGGGAAAAAATTTTATTATTATTATTTCCCATTGAGATAACTCTTACTTCATCACCATATTTTTCTCCAAATAACGCCATTGCTCCTTCTTTAATTGCTTTGTCAGGCGACATTAGTCTGGTTGTTACTTTGCCGTTTTGTTGAATGAAATGATTAACCCTATTATTGATTTTATTTATTTCTGATTCATTAATTTGTTTTGAATGGCTGAAATCAAATCTTAAACGATCTGGTCCAACATATGAACCTCTTTGTGCGACATGAGTTCCAAGTTCTTCACGCAAAGCTGCATGTAATAAGTGAGTAGCTGAATGATTTGATTTTATATTTGCTCGTCTACTTTTATCAACTTCTAAAATAGAATCTTGATTAACTGCAATTTCACCCTCAATTAAAATACCAATATGTACAAATAAAGATCCAAAAAATTTTTGAGTATCTTCAACTTTCAAAATTCCAGTTTCAGTTTTAATTGTACCTTTGTCACCAACTTGACCACCTGCCTCAGCATAAAAACAAGTCTGATTAGTGAGTAAAATTACTGAGTCATTTTTTTTTGGATTTTTATATTCTTTTCCGTTTTTAATTATTGATATTACTTTGGCTTCTGTTTTTTCTGAATTGTATCCAACAAATTCAGTTGCGCCAAATTTATCTTTTAATTCGTACCAAATTTTTTCTATTTTATCAGATCCAGAGCCTTTCCATGATTTTCTAGCCTCTTCTTTCCTTTTTTCCATCAACTGGTTAAAATTCTTAGTATCAACTCTAATATCTAGAGGCTTAAAGTAATCTTGTGTTAAATCTAACGGAAATCCGTAGGTATCATATAATTTAAATGCTATTTCACCTTTAAGTGTTTTGTTTTTAATATTCTTCATTTCATCTTTAATAATCTTCATTCCTTTTGAAAGCATTGACTCAAATTTTTCTTCCTCATTAATTATCGTTTCCCTAATTAAATCTTTCGCTCTATCTAATTCACTGTATTCAACAGACATATTTGCAATTAAATGATCGACCATTTTAGATAAAACAAAATTTTTAGAACCAAGAGTATTTGCATGTCTCATTGCTCTTCTCATAATTCTTCTAAGTACATACCCTCTACCTTCGTTTGATGGCATTAGCCCGTCAGCTATTAAAAAACATGAAGCTCTTAAATGATCAGATATTACTCTATGGCTGGCAATAGTTTCGTTGCTAACTTTTGTATTAGTTATTTCTGCACTCAAATTCACAAGCTCTTTAAATAGGTCTATTTCGTAATTGTCGTGTGTGCCCTGCAAAACAGCAGCCATTCTTTCTAAGCCCATACCGGTATCTACGGAGGGTTTTGGTAAATTAATTCGCTTATCTTTTGATACTTGCTCATATTGCATAAATACTAAATTCCATATTTCGATGAATCTATCACCGTCCTCATCTTTTGAACCAGGAGGTCCTCCGAATAAATTATCGCCATGATCATAAAATATTTCTGAACATGGACCGCACGGACCAGTATCACCCATCGACCAAAAATTATCTGAAGTAGCAATTTTGATTATTTTGCTCTCTTCCAAATCTGCTATTTTTTTCCATAAATCAAAAGCTTCCTGGTCCTCAGAATATACAGTTACGCAAAGTTTATCTTTTGATAATCCAAAATCTTTTGTAATCAATTCCCATGCATAAAAAATTGCCTGTTCTTTAAAATAATCTCCAAATGAAAAATTTCCTAACATCTCAAAAAAAGTATGATGTCTAGGAGTATACCCGACATTCTCTAAATCGTTATGTTTTCCACCAGCTCTTACACATTTTTGTGAGGTGGTCGCTCTATTATAATCCCTTTTTTCAATTCCAGTAAAAACATTTTTAAATTGAACCATGCCTGAATTTGCAAACATGAGCGTAGGATCATTTTGAGGAATTAACGGACTAGAACTTACTACTTTATGTTTATTTTTTTCAAAAAAATTTTTAAAAGTTTCTCTTGTATCTTTTAATGTTTTTTTCATTAATAAGATAATTACAACTTTTAATGTATATGTCTAGTAATGGAAAAGGCGCCAACTTATTAAGTCAGCGCCTTTAGAGATGGTAAATTATTTAGTCTTTTTTCTTTTCAGTAGTAGATTTTACTTTTTCCTCTACTTTGCTAGCTTCTTCTACTTTCTCTTTTGGAAGGGGATTTCCTTCCAATTTTTCACTAATTAAACCGGCATTGGCTCGAATTGCCATTTCAATTTCGGCAGCAATATTAAGATTATTTTTTAAATATTGCTTTGCATTTTCCTTACCTTGTCCAATTTTTTCACCTTTATAAGAATACCAGGCGCCACTTTTCTCAATAATGTTTGCTTTAGCCCCAAGATCAATTAGCTCTCCCATTTTACTAATGCCTTCTCCATACATGATATCGAATTCAACAACTTTGAATGGTGGTGCAACTTTATTTTTAACGACCTTAACTCTTGTCTGGTTACCAATAATTTCGTCTTTTTCTTTGATGGCACCAATTCTTCTAATATCCATTCTTACAGATGAGTAAAACTTAAGAGCATTACCTCCAGCTGTAGTTTCTGGACTTCCGAACATCACACCAATTTTCATTCTAATTTGGTTAATAAAAATAACCATAGTATTAGATTTTGAAATACTTCCAGTTAATTTTCTTAAAGCCTGGCTCATTAGTCTCGCCTGTAACCCAACATGAGTATCACCCATATCACCTTCAAGTTCTGCTCTTGGTGTTAATGCAGCTACTGAGTCAACTACTAAAACTGATACGGCGCCTGATCTAACTAAAGTATCTGCGATCTCTAACGCCTGTTCCCCTGTATCAGGTTGTGAAATTAATAATTCAGAAGTGTCTACGCCTAGCTTTCTTGCATATGTTGGGTCTAGAGCATGCTCCGCATCTACAAAAGCACAAACTCCTCCTGTTTTTTGAGCTTCAGCAATAACTTGTAAAGCTAAAGTTGTTTTCCCTGATGACTCAGGACCATAAATTTCTACAATTCTGCTTTTTGGCAATCCGCCAATTCCAAGAGCAATATCTAAGCTTAGTGATCCTGTAGAAATTGCCTCTATATCTAAAGCTTGATCTTTCTGTCCAAGTTTCATTACAGAGCCTTTTCCAAAATTCTGATCAATCTGTCCGATAGCTGCTTCTAAAGCTTTTTGTTTTTCTTTGTCTGTTTCTTTAGTGGTGTTTACCACTTTCAAATTACTTTTAGTCATTTCGCATCCTTTTGTTTAATTTTTTTAAACGACTCAATAAAAAAAATGTACATATTTTGTTCTCTTTTACAATCATAATAATAAGTTATTGATTTTATTGATTAAATTTAGAAAATATGTCTAATCCAATTAGTTTTTGGATTAATCTGCTTTGTTTCTAACTTTAAATATAGAGATGTAAGGTTACCAGTGACTTTTAAAAGTTTAAATCTTGAAACAATTTCATCCCTTTCAATATCTGCAAAATTTAATCTAGCAATCAATAATAATGACCTAGAATTTAAAACGTCTAAAGTGTCTCTAGATCCATTTTCATATTCCTGAATAATTCCTTCGTAAGCAATTTCAGCTGCTTGTAATTGAGCTTTTGCTAAGTCTAATTCACTTTTTTTTAAGAGATACTCAGACCAAACATTAGTTGCAACTTTTTTTATCTCATTTTGTTTATCTTCGTAATCTAATTCTGAACTGACATAAAGTGCTTTTTTTTCTTTATAGAAAGAATAATTTTTACCTCCAGAGTATAATGGAAATTCAACCTTTGCTTCAAATTGTGACTGGTCTCTCTCACTAATTGTAGAGCTTACGTCTTCATTTTCTGAAACTTCGAATGATACTGAAGCTTTTGGTGCAAATTTTTCTGCCGCTCCTTTAAGCAAAAGCTTTGATTTTTTTAAATTTAATTTTGCTATCATTAATTCAGGGTTATTTGATGATGCTAAATTTAAAGTTTGATTTAAATTAGATGGGAGATTTAAATCTAGGTTATCAATCTCTTTTATATTCTTTGGCAGATAACCAATTATATTTTCAAAGTCTTTTTCATTGACAGCTAAATTATTTTCAGCCCTTATGAATTTTGCTTTTGCGTCAGCTAAGGATGATTCTGACTGTGCAAGATCAGATAACTTTATTGCTCCTCTTTCGTACCTACTTTTATCTAACTCAACCTGTCTATCAGCTAAATTTAAATTATCTTGTGTAATGTCTAATTTTTTTTTCGAAGCCAAAACTGAAGTATATGCAGTCACGGCTTTAAGTAATACATTCTGTTCGACTTGTTTTAATTCATTTCTTGATATTTTGACATCGGTCTTTGAGACTAAAATACTTGGTATTCCTTGTAAAATTTTTTGTTCAACTTTGATTGATTTCTTTTTTGATTGAAGGTTACTATCGGCTATTGTAGATCCTGATCCATCTTTTTGATTCTCACGTAAAAAATCTGATTGTGAAAACTTTCCCGTAATTGATGGTTTTAAAATAGAATAAGATTGTATTAAGCTTTCATCAACTGCTTTTGCTTTTTGCCTTTGTGAATTAAGTTCTTTATTATTTATATAAGTAGATATTAATGATTGATATAAATCTTCAGATAATGCAATG
>CABZEY010000011.1 GCA_902524955.1 uncultured Pelagibacteraceae bacterium
AATTTAGATAATAAATAGTACCTTAAACCATAATGGAAAATAAAACATTTTTCATAATTTGAATTTATTATGTGTTTTAAAATCCAAATACTCTCTTTAAATGCATTATTACTAGGAATATAAAATATTTGATTAATTTTTTCGTGATCAAAAGTAAATTCTTTTGCCTGCGTTCTTTCCTGCGTTAAAATATCAATTTCATGATTTTTAAAAAAATTTGAAATTTCATTTATTGAGGGTAAAAATACGCAAAAATCACCAATTCCAACTCTCTTTTGAATAACTAAAATTTTTTTCATTAATTTTCTTTATTTATTTTTAATACGCCGATAAAAGCTTCTTGGGGAATTTCAACTTTACCAAATTGCTTCATTCTTGATTTACCCTTTTTTTGTTTATCTAATAATTTTCGTTTTCTGTCTAAAGCCCCTCCACCATGAATTTTAGTTAAAACATCCTTTTTAAAACCCTTAATAGTTTCCCTTGCAATAATTTTTCCTCCAATAGCTGCTTGAACTGGGATCTGAAACTGATGTCTTGGAATTAAGTCTTTTAGTTTCTCACATATTAACCTACCCTGCCTTTGTGCAAATTCCTTATGAATAATAATTGATAAAGCATCAACCTGCTCTTCATTAACTAATATGGACAACTTAATTAAATCACCTGAAATATATTCGCTAATTTCATAATCAAAACTTGCATACCCACTGGTGATCGATTTAATTTTATCATAAAAATCAAAAACAACTTCGTTTAATGGTAAATCATATTTCAAAACCACTCTATTGCCTGAATAGCTCATATCTTTCTGCTTGCCTCTTTTCTCTTCACAAATCTTAATAATTGAACCAAGATATTCATCCGGTGTAATAATTGTAGCAATGATCCATGGTTCCTTGATTGTTTTTATTAAAGATGGCTCTGGCATGTTAGACGGATTTTGAAGATCTGAAACTTTTCCATCATTTGTCTCAAGTTTATAAACTACGCCTGGTGTCGTTGTTATTAAACCAATGTTATATTCTCTTTCCAAACGCTGGACAACAATTTCTAAATGTAGCAAACCTAAAAAACCACATCTAAAACCAAGTCCTAGAGCAGTCGAATTTTCAGGTTCATATTCAATACTTGAGTCATTAAGTTTAAGTTTAGCTAGGCTGTCTTTTAATAAACTATAATCAGTACTATCAATTGGAAATAATCCACAAAAGACAACTGGTTTACTAGGTTTAAAACCTGGCAATGCATCTTTAGTAGGGTTTTTAACTGTGGTGATTGTATCGCCTACTTTAGTATCTGACAAATCCTTAATACCAGTTACAATAAATCCAATTTCTCCAGGTCCAATTTCTTCAATATCAACAGGTTTTGGAGTAAAAATTCCGACTCTCTCCACTTCATGTTTTGAGTTATTAGACATCATTATAATTTGATCCTTCTTTTTAATTTTACCATTAATAACTCTAACTAAAATTACGACTCCTAGATAACTGTCATACCAACTGTCTACTAATAAAGCTTTTAGATTTTCATCCTGACGACCTTTTGGTGAGGGTAAATTTTTGATAATTGATCTTAAAATTTCATTTATCCCCTCACCAGTTTTTCCAGATGCCAATATTGCATTTTCAGTATCTACTCCAATAACATCTTCAATTTGTTTTTTAACCTTTTCAGGTTCAGATGCTGGAAGATCTGATTTATTAAGCACAGTTATAATTTCATGATTATTATCCAAAGCTTGATAAACATTTGCAAGTGTTTGGGCCTCAACCCCTTGAGTACTATCAACAACAAGGAGAGATCCCTCGCAAGCTGCTAATGACCTATTTACCTCATAACTAAAATCAACATGCCCCGGAGTATCTATAATATTTAAAATGTACTCTTTTCCATCACTATGATTATATTTTAATCTTACGGTTTGGGCTTTGATAGTTATTCCTCTTTCTCGCTCAATATCCATTGAGTCTAAAACTTGTTCCTTCATTTCTCTATCAGTTAATCCTCCGCAAGTTTGTATTAATCGGTCAGCAAGCGTGGATTTTCCATGATCTATATGGGCAACGATAGAAAAGTTTCTTATTAAGCTAATATCTTTCATTGAGATCTTAATGAGCCACCTAAGCTTTCAGCAGCTAAAATAATTTTATCTGATAGTTCATCAATTTCTTTATCATTTAATGTTTTATCAGTTGGCTCAAAAAGAACTTTTATCGCTACAGACTTTTTACCTTCATCAATATTTTCACCTTCATATAAGTCAAATACATTCACAGATTTTATAATTTCATTTGTTTTTTTTATTACTGAAACTAAATCTCCAGCTTTAACGTTTTTATCTACGATAAATGCAAAATCTCTCTCTACAATTTGAAAATCATATTTTTTTAACTGTTTTTTTGAAACTCTCGATGGTTTCTTTGGTTCGACGAAATTATCAAGATAAATTTCTAAACCAACAATATTTGATTTTTGAATATCCATTTTTTTCAATATTAAAGGGTGTATTGTTCCAAAACTTGCGACTTTAGGACCTTTTTTATTACCTAAATAAACATCACCTGATTGTCCTGGGTGGTAGTAACTTTTATCGCTTTTTTCTATTACTAAATTTTCCAGTGACAATCCTAAATCACTTAAAATAAAATATAAATCTTCTTTTGCATCAATTACATTGAAATCCTGATCATTATCTATCCAGGTAGAACTTACTTTTTTACCAACTAAAATACCCGAGGCTATTGTTTCTTGGGTTAAATTATTTTTAAAAACAGGTCCTACTTCAAACATCTGTAAATTCAAATTTGATCTATCTAAGTTTGATTTTGCCTGTAAAATTAAATTTACAAAGTTTGAACTTCTTAATACATCTAAATCAGCCGAAATTGGATTGGTTATTTTTATCGATTGATCTGAATAATACTGATTGAGCTTACTATTAGTAAACGACCAACTTATAGTTTCAAAAAAACCTCTGCTAGCAAACGATCTTTGAACTAAATGAAAAAGTTTTTGATGGTAATTTAATGCTGGTTTATTTTCATTAGAATACGGTGCTATTGATGAAACTTTATCTAATCCTTTAATTCTTAAGATTTCTTCGATGATATCTGCCTCTTGATTAACATCTGGCCTCCAGCTAGGAACATCAATATCTAAAAACTGTTTTTTAACTTTAACTTTAAACCCCAATTTTTCTAAAATTTTTTGACAATCTTTGCTGTTAACTGAAAATCCTATTAATTTTTCAAAATTGTTTATATCAAACTTAATTTTTATATTTTTAGATTTGGTATTACCAGTAATAGTAATTTTTGAAATTTTTCCACCACATATTTCTTGAATAAGTTTTGCGGCCAATTTTAGTCCGTTTTCAATGGAATTTGGATCAACTCCTCTTTCAAATCTAAACTTCGCATCGGTAATAATTCCTAGCTGTTTAGATGTTTTTGCAATTTTTACCGGATCAAATGCAGCAGCCTCTAAAACTATATTTTTTGTATCATAATCAATTGCACTTGACTGACCTCCAATTATACCGCCTAAACCTAATATTTTTTTATTGTCAGTTATTAAACATGCTTCCTCAGGAACATTATATTTCTTTTCATCTAAAGCTTCAAAACTTTCACCATTCTTTGATTGTCTGACAATTATATTTCCATCAATTTTATCTGAATCATACGCATGCATTGGCCGATTGAGATCAAACATTATATAATTTGTAACATCTACAACAGCTGAAATTGGTTTCAAACCCAATGACTCTAAATCTTTTTTTAACCATTTTGGACTTTCGCAATTTTTAATACCTTCGATACACAATGAACCAAATGTATTGCACCCAGAATTTTTTTTGATTTCAACTTTTACCTTTTTTTTTGATTGTTCTTTTAATTTAATTTTTTTTTCTTCAATTAGTTTTCCGAGACCATAAGCGCTCAAATCTCTTGCAATACCTTTTATACCTAAACAATCTGAGCGGTTAGGAGTGATAGAAATATCTATTACTTCATCGCTTTTTTTAAAAAACTTTTCACCGATTTTTTTTTCCTTAAGTTCTATAATTCCGTCACTCGCATTTGAAATTCCTAACTCACTTTCAGAACAAAGCATGCCTCTCGACTCAATCCCTCTAATTTGTGCAACAACTAATTTCATGCCATTCTTTGGAATTTCAGCACCTGGAGGTGCATAAACAGTTAAAAGTCCTGATCTAGCGTTTGGCGCTCCACAAACTACTTTCTCGACTTTGTCACCAATATCAACATCACAAACCTTTAGCCTATCAGCATTAGGGTGTTTCTCTGTTTTTAATATTTTTGCAATTTTAAAAAGTTTTAAATTTACATTAGGCTTATGAACCTCTTCAACTTCTAAGCCAATATTAGTCAAAGTGCTCACTATTTGATCTATTGAAGTTTTTGTATTTAAATGTCTCTTCAACCAAGGAATAGTTAATTTCATTTACTAAGACCTCTATAATTTGTAGGGACGTCGTTTGCATCAAAACCATAATGATTAGACCATCTTAAATCTCCTTCAAAAAATGATCTCAGATCAGTAATTCCATATTTTAACATCGCAAGACGATCTATGCCTACACCGAAAGCATACCCTTGAAATTTTTTTGGATCTATTTTGACATTTTTTAAAACATTAGGATGAACCATTCCACAACCTAAAACTTCGAGCCACTTATCGCCTTTGCCAACAACAATTTTATTATTTTCGAGTTTATAACTTATATCTACTTCAACACTAGGTTCTGTAAATGGAAAATGACTTGGCCTGAATCTCATTTCAAGATTTTTATCTTCAAAGAATTTTTTTAAGAAAAAATCTAAGCACCCTTTTAAATTTCCCATGTTGACATCTTCGTCAATGTGAAGACCCTCTAGCTGATGAAACATAGGAGTATGTGTCATATCACTATCACATCTGTAAGTTCGGCCTGGAGCAATAATTTTTATCGGTGGTTTATTGTTTAACATTGTTCGGATTTGAACAGGCGATGTATGCGTTCTGAGTAAGTTTTTTTTATTCTCATCTAAATAAAAAGTATCGTGCATGTCTCTAGCTGGATGATGTTCAGGTGTATTTAGTGCAGTAAAATTATTAAATTCATTTTCAATATCAGGACCCTCTGCAACGGAAAATCCAATTTCTGCAAAGATACATGTTAATTCATCAATTACCTGGGATACTGGATGTATTTTGCCCTTTTTGATTTCTTTTGTTGGAAGTGTAATATCGATTTTTTCTGAACTTAATTTTTCATCAATCTCTTTTAGTTCAATTTTAGTTTCATAAGAATTGATTTCATTAAGCAAATTTGTCTTTATAATATTCAATTTTGCTGCAAAATTTTTTCTTTTATCAGCATCAATTGCTCCCATGTTTTTAAAAGCTTCAGTAATCAAACCCTTTTTTCCAAGGTAGAAAGTTTTTAAAGACTCCAAAGACTGTCTGTCTGTTATTTGCTGAGTTTTAGAATTTATCTCTTGAGATAAGTTTTTAAGATCTAACATTTAAATTTTAATTTAAATGAGATTGTACCTTTTTTACGATAGATTTGAAAGTCTCGGGATTATTATATGCGATATCTGCTAATACTTTTCTATCAATATTTATCTTCGATTTTGCAAGTCCATTAATGAATTTGGAGTAAGTTAAGCCCTCAGCTCTTACCCCGGCATTTATCCTTTGAATCCATAATGACCTAAAGTTTCTTTTATTTCTTCTTCTATCTCTGTAAGCATACTGCATAGCCTTCTCTACAGCTTGTTTGGCAACTCTAATGGTATTTTTTCTTCTGCCCCAATAACCCTTTGCAGATTTTAAAACTTTTTTATGTTTTGCTTTACTAGTTTTACCTCGTTTTACTCTTGTCATATTATCCTCTTAGACTATTTGGCATGTAAGATTTTATTATCTTAGCATCTTGTTTTGACAAAATAGTTGTGCCTCTTAATTTTCGAATTTGAGAATTGGTTCTTTTAATCATACCATGTCTTTTTCCAGCCTGCGCAGATTTAACTTTTCCTTTTGCAGTGATCTTAAATCTTTTTTTTGCTGAACTTTTGGTCTTTAGCTTGCCCATAACGAGAGTGGTTATACCTAATAAAGATATAATAACAATATCAATAATTTACTAATTTGGCTGAATTATAAGGGTCATTTGCCTGCCCTCAAGTTTTGCTTTTTGCTCTACCTTAGAAATATCCTTCGTATCTTCAATAATTTTATCAACAAGATCATAGGCAGCTTTCATATAATCCATCTCTCTACCTTTAAATCTGATAGTAAATTTAACCTTATCTCCCTTTGAAATAAATTTTTTAGCATTTTTCATTTTAAAATCATAATCGTGTTTATCAGTACTAGGTCTAAGTTTAAGTTCTTTTAATGTAATAATTTTTTGCTTTTTTTTCGCCTGACTAGCTTTTTTTTGAATTTCGTACTTATACTTTCCATAATCAATAATTTTACAAACTGGAGGTTTTACATTTGGTGCAACTTCAATCAAATCTAAACCAACTTCTTTAGCTCTATCTAATGCTTCACCAATAGGAACAACCCCAATATTATCACCTTCATGGGTAATAAGTTGTACCTCATTTGCACGTATCTTATTATTAACTCTTGGACCTTTCATTAATTAGAAAATTTTATTTGATACATTAAATAGAAGGGATGCGTGACTCTTTTGATAGTTCCTTTATAGCTTCCTCCAGGCCCATAGTCTGTTGTTGCTCCTGTCCAAGTCTACGAATTGTAATAGTTTTATTTTGAACTTCTTTAGCTCCGCAAATCATTAAAATTGGAATTTTTGAGACAGAATGTTCTCGAATTTTGTAGTTAATCTTTTCATTTCTGTCATCAATAATAGACCTTAATCCTTTTTTTTCAAGCAACATCTTTACATTAATTGCATAATCATTTTGCTCATTGCTAATAGGTAATACAGCAACTTGATCAGGTGACAACCATAATGGAAACTTTCCTGCATGATGTTCTATAAGAATACCTATAAACCTTTCTAAAGATCCAAACATAGCTCTATGCAACATTACCGGAACTTGTTTCGAACCATCGCTAGCTACATAAGTTGCGTCTAATCTTCCCGGTAAATTAAAGTCTACTTGTAAAGTTCCACACTGCCATTCCCTACCAATTGCATCTATTAAGATAAATTCAATTTTTGGACCATAAAATGCTCCCTCACCTTTGTTTACTTCATACTTTAAAGCACTTGCTTTTATCGCATCGAGTAATGCTTTTTCACTTTGATCCCACACTTCATCGCTACCCACTCTTTTATCTGGACGATCAGAAAATTTTAATTTTACATTTTCAAATCCGAAAGATTTATAAATATCTAAAATTAAATTTGTTACCTTAAGCGACTCTTCTGTAATTTGTTCATGAGTGCAAAAAATATGAGCATCATCTTGTGTAAACGCTCTTACTCTCATTAAACCATGAAGTGCGCCTGATGGTTCATATCTATGAACTTTTCCAAATTCAGAAATCTTAAGCGGTAAATCTTTATAGCTTTTTAAACCTTGATTATATACTTGGACATGGCCTGGACAATTCATCGGCTTTATCGCAAAAGTTTTATCATCAGCGTCAGTGGTATACATATACTCTTGAAATTTTTCCCAGTGTCCTGACTTTTCCCATAAAGCCTTATCCAACATTTCCGGAGTATTCACTTCTAAATATCCAGCTTCATTTTGTTTATCTCTCATAAATTTAACTAAAGATTGAAACAAACTCCATCCTTTTTGATGCCAAAAAACCGCTCCTGGGCTTTCTTCTTGAAAATGAAACAAATCTAAAACTTTGCCAAGTTTTCTATGATCTCTTTTTTCTGCCTCTTCAATCCTGTGCAAATAATCATCTAGGTCTTTTTTTGTCTTCCAACATGTTCCATATATTCTTTGAAGCATTTTGTTTTTAGAGTCACCTCTCCAATATGCTCCTGCAACTTTCATCAATTTAAAGGCTTTACCAATTTTGCCAAGACTTGGTAAGTGCGGCCCTCTACATAAGTCATGCCATGATCCATGATAGTAGACAGAGACTTCTTCATTCTTTGGAATACTTTCAATTATCTCTGCTTTGTAGTGCTCTCCAATATTTTTAAAATGCTTTATCGCTTTGTTTCTATTCCATATCTCTCTTGTTGTTTTTGGATCTTGGCTAATGATCTCATGCATTTTTTTTTCAATCTTTGTTAAATCACTATCGCTAAATGGCTCATCTCTTGCAAAGTCATAATAAAAACCATTTTCTATTACAGGCCCGATTGTAACTTGCGTTCCTGGATACAATTGCTGGACTGCCATAGCCATACAATGTGCTGAATCATGCCTTAATAGCTCTAAAGCATAATCATCATCTATAGTGATAATTTTAACTTTAGAGTCTGCTGATATTTCAACATTTAAATCCTTATATTCACCGTTCACTTCTACTACTAACGCCTTTTTTAATAATGATGGAGCTATATCTTTAGCAATCTGATTTCCTGTAACAGGTGATTTATATTTTTTTATTTTTCCATCTGGAAGAGATATTGAAACCATATTACTTTAGACTCTTAAACTAATGAACTATAGATTTCTAGTGTTCTTGATACCATTAATTCTCTTGTATAGTTTTCTTTAACATTTTTTCTACCCTGTTTACCGATCAAATCTAGTACTTTCTGCTCAGTTTTTATTACCATTTCCAGTTTTTTTGATAAATCGTTTACATCATTATTTTTAAACAACCATCCTGTTTTGTTATTAATAACTGTCTCCAAGGAACCGCCGATGTCGCTAGCTAAAACAGGTTTTTCCATCGACTGCGCTTCTACACTTACGCGTCCAAAAGACTCTGGTTCTATTGAACTAGATAAAACAAGATTTGCAATTGCATAGGCGACTGGCATTTTATTTAAACCATGTGCGATACTTAATTTACTTTGTAAGCTATGAGCCTTGATCATTTGTATTAATTCATCTTTATAATGAACTCTACCTTGATCACTTCCAATAATAAATGCTTGAACATTTTCAAGTGAGTTTTTTTTGTTAAGTATGTTTAGTGCTTTTATAAATAGCTTTTGTCCTTTCCAATACGTTAATCTTCCAGGTAACAAAATAATAAATTTATTTTCAGTTATATTCATCATTTTTTTTAGTTTTATTACTTCTTCCTCGCTTACATTTTTATTTGAAAAAAATTTCTCGTCAATTCCACGCTTTACAACTGAAGAAGTAGCTTTGATATCATAATTAGAATGAATATGATTTAATATAAATTCAGATCCTGCAATAACATGATCTGATTTAACCATAATAGAGTTATAAAATTTCTTTATTTTAGATTTAAAATTATATGTTCCATGGAATGTTGTGATAAATTTTACACCTGCTAATTTAGATGCAAAGTAAGCTGACCATGCAGGAGCACGACTTCTTGCGTGGACAATATTAATTTTATTTAACTTAATTTTAAAAAAAATATAAAAAATATTAAATAAAATGAAAAAAATATTTTTATTTATAGGCCATCTAAATATTTTAATTTTTTTCTCATCAATTAATTCCAATAATTTTCCACCACTCGTTAAAATTGCTGAAAAGCCACCCTTTTTAGAAATATATTCAGCAACGTGTAGACAGCCTGTCTCTGCGCCACCAATATCCATATTTGGAATAATTTGTAATAACCTTATATTTGCACTCATTTAAAAGATTTAATATTTATATATTTATTCAAATGAAAAACAAAAAAAATTATTTCTATACTTTAAAAAAACAGTCTTTGTATTACACCGAAGTGAGTAACAAAAGTAAAATTGCTGTTTTTTTTCTCCATGGCTTAATGTCAGATGTTACTGGAAAAAAGGTGAAGTATTTAAAATCTCTGTGTAAGAAAAATAATATTAATTTTTTAGCTTTCGATTATTCAGGTCATGGCAAATCATCAGGTGTCTTTGAGTATCAGGGTATTGATGACTGGGTGCAGGAGTCTTTTGAGGTTTATAAATCAAAACTTAAATACAAAAAAATCGTCCTGGTAGGTTCATCATGTGGTGGTTGGATTGCTGCAAGACTGACATGGAAAATAAAAAATATTATTGGATTTATTGGCATTGCCTCTGCACCTGATTTCACCAAACACCTAATGTGGGATACATTTCCAAAAAAAGTAAAAAAAATTATAAAATCAGGAAAAATTTATAAACTTAAAAACGAATACGATAGTTTTTATCCAATCGGAAAAAGTTTAATAGAGGGGGGTAATAAACATTTAATTTTAAACAAAAAAATAAATTGTAATTTTCCTCTCAGATTATTCCATGGTTTAAAAGATGATGTGGTCCCAATTAAATATTCTTATCTTTTATCAAAAACTTTAGTTTCTAAGGATTGTTTAATAATGTTACAAAATAATGGTGATCACAGTCTTTCTTCAAAAGATGACTTAAAACGTATTGGAAGAGCACTAATGGAAATTGTTAAAGGTAATAATTAACCAGCTTTTTTTTCAAACACTTTGTTGGTTAAAGGATGATCAAGTTTATTTAACATTTCTAACGGACAAATTTGAACAAAATGGTCCAAATTGATGTCCCATTCATAAAGCATTTTTTTTGAATATTTTGATTTTGTAAACTTTGCATGTTCTTCAATTAAGTCTCTTAAATATTTTTTCCAATATTCAGTTTCAACTTTGTTCCATGTCACGCTATTTGGATTAATAAGATTTTCTAATTTAGACTCAGGATCATATACAAAAGCCATACCTCCGGTCATCCCAGCAGCAAAGTTATCTCCAATTTCACCAAGAAATACCGCTGTTCCTCCTGTCATATATTCACAACCATTTGTACCACAACCTTCAACAACTGAAATAGCGCCTGAGTTTCTTACTGCAAATCTTTCACCAGCTTGTCCTGCAGCAAACAATTTTCCACTAGTTGCTCCATATAAAACGGTATTACCAATGATAGTATTTTTTTCTGTTTCAATCTCTGTGGCTCTTGCTGGTCTTACGATAATTGTACCGCCAGACAAACCTTTTCCAACGTAATCATTACAATCTCCTATTACTTCAAGATTAATACCTTTGACAGCAAATGCTCCAAGAGATTGTCCCGCGGAGCCTCTTAACTTAATATTAATTTGATTTTCATTAAAAGTTTTATCTTTAAATCTTGTTACTAAAGTAGAAGCTAATCTTGCACCAACAGTCCTATCTGTGTTTTTTATATTATAATTTAAATCTACATTTTGACCACTTTCAATTAATGAAATCACATCTTTAATAATTTTTTCATCTAAAGTATTTGGTACCTCATTTCTAATTTTATCTTTACAATATCTTGGGTTATCTCCAGGGTCTGCTTGGACCAACAGTGGGTTAAAGTCTAAATCATCCAAGTTTGAGGATCCTTTTGATATTTGTGTTAACAAATCTGTTCTACCGATGACTTCATTTAATGATTTAAACCCAAGTTCGGCTAAGATTTCTCTTACCTCTTCGGCTACAAATGTGAATAAATTTACAACTTTTTCTGGTGTGCCAATAAATTTTGACCTTAAATCTTCTCTTTGTGTACATATTCCCACTGGACAAGTATCCGAATGACACTGTCTAACCATTATACATCCCATTGCTATTAAGCTAGTTGTAGCAATTCCGAATTCATCAGCACCCATCATTGCAGCCATAACAACATCTCTTCCAGTCTTAATACTTCCATCAGTTCTTAAAACTACTTTATGTCTTAAGTTGTTCATTGTTAAAATTTGATTAGTTTCTGTTAAACCCATCTCCCAGGGAAGCCCTACATATTTTACACTTGTTTGTGGTGTTGCTCCTGACCCACCATTATGTCCGCTGATTAAAATAATATCTGCTTTTGCTTTTGCTACGCCTGCAGCAACCGTACCAACTCCAGTCGATGCTACTAACTTTACACCTACACGAGCTTTTTCATTAATTTGCTTCAAATCGTAGATCAGCTGGGCCAAATCTTCAATAGAGTAAATATCATGGTGTGGAGGAGGAGATACTAAAGTAACACCGGGAGTTGAATGTCTTAGTTTTGAAATGTATTTTGAAACTTTAAACCCAGGTAATTGTCCTCCCTCTCCAGGTTTAGCACCTTGTGCAATTTTAATTTCAATTTCATTACAATGATTTAAATATTTTGCTGTGACTCCAAATCTACCAGATGCTACTTGTTTCACTCTCGAATTTGCATTATCTCCATTACTTCTAGGTACAAATCTATCTTCATCTTCTCCGCCTTCTCCACTACATGATGCCCCGCCTATTCTGTTCATTGCAATTGCTAAGGTTTCATGAGCTTCTTTGGATAAAGCTCCCATTGACATACTTCCAGTTCCAAATCTTTTTCTAATCTCAGTTACAGATTCAACCTCGTCTAATGATATAGACTTTTGTTTGGACTTAAAACCAAGTAGATCCCTAAGATGTATAGGTGGCATGTCGTGGATTAATTTTGAATATTTTCTATATGTATCGTAAGAGTCGTTTGTTACTGCACTTTGTAGTAAATGCATAGTTTTGGCTTGGTAACCGTGTGTTTCACCGCCGTGTCTATATTTATAAATACCTCCTATTGGTAAAGAAATCACGTTTTCTCTAAAAGTTTCTTCATGATGTTTTTTTATCATATCCTCAATTCCTAAAATCCCTATTCCAGATATTCTAGACTCTAGACCTGGAAAGTACTCTGATACGAGTGAGCGACTTAATCCTAAAGACTGAAAATTTAGGCCTCCACGGTATGAACTAATTACTGATATACCCATTTTAGACATTATTTTCAGCAAACCGTCATTAATAGCTTTTACATATCGTTGTATACATTCATCAAAACTAAATTTACCAAATAACCCTTTTTCAAATCTTTGATGAATAGAATCGAGTGTTAAATATGGATTTACTGTTGTAGCACCAGCACCAATTAAGACTGCAAAGTAATGTGTATCTAAACACTCTGAAGATTTAACATGGATTGATACAAACTTTCTAATGCCAAGCGAAGTCAGGTGTGATTGAATAGCTCCAAGCGCTAGAATGACTGGAATAGATAACCTTTTTTTTGAAACCTTTTCATCACTTATCACTAAGTGCTTCGCGCCACCTCTTACAAACTCCTCAGCTTCAACTCTAATCCTATCAAGTTGATTTTTTAAAGTATTTTTATCATTAATCTCATAGGTTAAATCAATAGTATTAGTCTCGTCTTTAAATGTATCATAAACCTTCTTGAATTGAGCATTTGTTAAAACTGGACTTTCAAGTAGATAACTTTTTTGCTTAGTCAATTTGTCATCAAGAATATTTTCCAGATTACCCAATCTAGTATTTAATGACATCACTCTATTTTCCCTTAGAGAGTCAATTGGTGGATTTGTAACTTGACTAAAGTTTTGTCTGAAAAAATGTGACAGTGGTCTAAATTTACTAGAAAGCACTGCAATAGGAGTATCATCTCCCATTGATCCAACTGCCTCTTTAGAGTCCTCTATCATTGGGTGAAGTATGATTTCTAAATCCTCAATACTTAAACCTGCAAGATATTGACGTTGTCTTAATTCCTGACCGTCGAAATGATATTTTTCTTTAAGACTCTTAAAACTTTTAGTTAATTCAATGTGATTAGATGCAAATTCTTTGTAGATTGGATTAGATGCTAAATGATCTTTTGTTTTTTTATCATTAAAATATTTTCCTTTATCTAGATCTAAAGAAATCATTTGTCCTGGTCCCACTCGTCCTCTGTATTGAATATTATCTTCAGAAACATGAACCATTCCTGTTTCAGATCCAGCAAATAACATTTTATCTTTTGTGATTGTATATCTTAATGGTCTTAATCCATTTCTATCTGATGCAGCAATAATCCAACGACCATCAAAGGCTGCTACTGCTGCAGGACCATCCCAAGGCTCTATTACTGAATTTAAATAATTATACATATCACGGTGAGCTTTAGAGATGATTTTGCTTTTTTTAGACCATGCTTCAGGAATTAACATCATTTTTGCAATTGGGAGCCCCCTTCCACCTCTTACTAATAGTTCAAATGCTGCATCTAGAGAAGCGGTGTCTGAATTGTTCGCTTTAATAATTGGTTTGATGTCATCAATATTATCAAACAAATCACTCTCCATCCCAGCTTCATGGGTCTTCATCCAATTTACATTTCCTCTCAAAGTATTGATTTCACCGTTGTGTGCTAAAACTCTAAAAGGTTGAGCCAATTCCCATGATGGGAAAGTGTTTGTAGAGAATCTTTGGTGAAAAATTGCAAATCTAGATGTAAATCTTTCATCCATTAGATCTGGGTAGAAGTCAGCAATATTTTCAGCTA
Source organism: uncultured Pelagibacteraceae bacterium (assembly GCA_902524955.1). GTDB lineage: Bacteria > Pseudomonadota > Alphaproteobacteria > Pelagibacterales > Pelagibacteraceae > HIMB114. The sequence goes on from CABZEY010000011.1 coordinate 14,423, forward strand.
AAAACATACCTTTGTAGACCACTGATTTTGAACTTAGTGATGAAATATAAAAATCATTTAACTGTTCCTTTGCAGCTTGATTTTCAATCTTTTTTCTTATTATGAAAAGTTTTCTTTCTAGTTCTTGAAAATCATATTTTTTTTCGCAAGCAAATATAATCTGCTCGATTTCAGGTCGAGTATCGTTAGCTTTTTGCCCTAAAACCTTAGGATTAACAGGTACCTGTCTCCATCCAAAAATATAAAAGTCATTATTTAATAATTCTTGCTCCAGAAGAGTTCTACATCTTTCTTGCGCGGAATAATTTGTACGAGGCAAAAAAACCATTCCTAGACATATCTCTTGATCATCTCTTACTTCATGTCCCGTAACATTGATTTGTTCAATAAAAAAATCTCGACTAAATTCAATATGTATTCCTGCTCCATCTCCAGTTTTTCCATCTGCATCAACAGCGCCTCTATGCCAAACTGCCTTTAAAGCTTCGATTCCATTTTTGACAACTTCTCTTTTTTGTTTCCCAGTCATTGAAGCAACAAAGCCTACTCCACAAGCATCATGATCTTCTATCCTAACATTGGCTTGCTGCAGTTTCTTTCTATTATTTAAATATCCGTTAATCATTTCTAGGCTGCTCTTACTTTGTTTTTTGAAATTTGGTTTAGATATTGACTAATCCCTTTTGCGGCATCTCTTCCATCACGTATGGCCCACACAACCAAAGATGCACCACGAACAATATCACCAGCAGCGAAAACACCTTTTATATTTGTTTTAAGAGTTTTAAGATCTGCTTTAATAGTTCCCCATTTTGTAACTTGTAAATCAGGCTCATTAAATAACTTTGGTATCTCCTCAGGTTCAAACCCAAGTGCTTCTATAACAAGATCTGCATTTAAAACTTCTTCTGAACCTTCAATTATTTTTGGTGACTGTCTACCAGAGGAGTCTGGTTCCCCAAGTCTCATTTTATTTATTATTACTTTTTCAACTTTTTCCTTTCCTTCAAAAAGTTTTGGACTAGATAACCAAATAAATTTTACTCCCTCTTCCTCTGCGTTTGTAACTTCTCTTGCTGACCCAGGCATGTTTGCTTTATCCCTTCTATACAAACAAGATACAGATTTCGCTTTTTGTCTAACTGCCGTTCTGACACAGTCCATTGCAGTATCGCCACCACCTATTACAATTACATCTTTGCCTTCAGCATTCAATACTCCATTATCAAACTCTTCAACTTTATCACCCAGCCCTTTTTTGTTAGAGGCTGTCAAAAATTTCATAGCAGGAAAAATATTATTTAAATTGGATCCAGGTGTATTTACCTGTCTAGCCTTATAAACACCGGTGGCAATAAGAATTGCATCATGTTTTTCTTTCAATTCTTTAAAACTAGAGTCTTTTCCAACTTCAAAATTTTTAACAATTTTTATTTTACTATCTTCTAAAAGCTTTATTCTTCTTAAAACTGTTGATTTATCTAGTTTAAAATTTGGGATACCATAAATTAATAATCCCCCCGCTCTATCATATCTGTCATAGACGGTGACTTGATAACCTTCTTTTCTTAGTTCCATCGCTGCAGCTATTCCAGCTGGACCAGATCCAATAATGCCAACAGATTGTTTTAACTCAGATAAAGGAACAATAGGTTTTATCCATCCATTATCCCATGCAGTATTAGTAATAAATTTTTCGACTGCCCCGATTGTGACTGTACCATGTCCCGACTGTTCGATTACACAATTTCCTTCACATAAACGATCTTGAGGACATATGCTTCCACACACTTCTGGCAAAGAGTTCGTTGCTGCTGAAACTTCATAAGCATCTTTCAGTCTGCCTTCTGCGGTAAGTTTTAACCAGTCAGGTATATTGTTTTGGAGTGGACAATGTACCTGGCAAAAAGGGGTTCCACATTGGGAACATCTACTTGCCTGTTCTTTTGCTTTTGTATCAATAAATTCTTTATATATTTCTAAGAAATTCTCTTTACGGCTTTCAGAACCAAACTTTTCAGGTGTTTCCCTTTTTAAATCTACAAATTTTAACATTTTTGACATAGAACGGACTTAATATACAATATTTATCCTAAGTATAGCATTTTTGGTAAACTTTTGTTTACTTTTAATATAAGCAAAACCAACAAAAGTTCAAAAATATGACACTTTTTGTCAATTTTTTTTCACTTTTTAAAATTTTATATAAAAACAACGATTCTTTAAACTAACTTATTATAGCCTTTAGTTTAAAATACTATTAACTGATCTTACTTCATGACAACCTCAATTTTTTTAAGCGCAATCTGTTTATCAATAATCCAGGGTGTTACTGAATGGTTACCCATATCTTCTAGTGGCTTGTTGGTTATATTTGAAGAACTCGTAATGCTGAAAGACAAAAATCAAAATCTTTTATTCAATATAGCAACACACGCTGGATCATTAATCGCGGTAATAATATATTTTAAAAAAGAACTTTTTAATATTTTAAATAATATGCCATTAATTCTTAATATAGTTATTGCAACTATACCTGTAATTTTTTTTGGATTTTTGGTAAAATTTTTTAATATAAATTTATTTTTGCAGGACATTAAAGTTGTTGCATATGCAACAATCTTTTTTTCAATTATTTTATATTTGAGCGACAAAACTCCAGTTAAAAAAAAGTTTGATAAAAATATCTCTAATAAAAACGCTTTTTATATTGGACTTGCACAAGTTCTTGCTCTTATCCCTGGGACAAGCAGATCTGGCATAACAATTAGTTGTGCGAGATATTTAGGTTTTTCAAGATTAGACTCTGCAAAATTTAGTTTTCTTATATCGATACCAACTCTGTTTGCAGCA
>CABZEY010000012.1 GCA_902524955.1 uncultured Pelagibacteraceae bacterium
AGATAAATCTCCAAAGGGAGGAAAATGGAGTTTTGATAATGAAAATAGAAAAAAACTCCCGAAAAATGTTAATTTACCAAAGCAGCCTGTTTTTGAAGAAACTAAGCACACTACTTTTTTAAAAAAAATTATCGATAAAGAATTTAGTAAGCATCCTGGTGATGCAAAAAATTTTTGGATTGGAACAACTAGAAAAGATGCAAATAACGTTTTGAGTAATTTTTTAAAGAACAAGTTAAAATTATTTGGTGATTATGAAGATGCTGTTGATCAGAGAGATAATATTTTATTCCATAGCGCGTTGAGTCCATTTATTAACAATGGTTTTCTGACACCTTCTGAAATTTTAGAGCAATTAAAAAAATATGAGAAAAAAGTAACCATAAATTCATATGAGGGATATGTAAGACAACTAATTGGTTGGAGAGAATTTATGCGTGGTATTTATCAAAATTATGATGAAAAGATGCAAAAATCTAATTTTTTTAATCATAAAAATAAAATGAAAAAAAATTGGTACGATGGCACCACTGGTTTAGACCCCTTAGATCATGCTATTAAAAATGCTAAAAATTACGCTTGGTCACATCATATAGAAAGATTAATGATCTTATCAAATATCATGAACTTATGTGAAATATCACCAAAACAAGTTTTTGAGTGGTTTATGGAAATGTTTATGGATTCATCTGATTGGGTTATGTCCCCCAATGTATATGGCATGGGTTTATTTAGTGATGGTGGAATTTTTGCGACTAAACCATATATTTGCGGCTCTGCTTATTTTTTGAAAATGATGGATTTTAAAAAAGGGGCATGGTGTTTAATTATGGACGGATTGTACTGGAGATTTATTGATAAAAATAAAAAATTTTTTCTCAAAAATCCGCGCTTATCAATGATGGTAAGAATTCTTGAGAAAATGAAACCTGATAGGAAAAAAGAAATTTTCTCAGCTGCGAATTCATTTATAAAATCAAATACCATATGAAAAAAAGAAATCCTATTGCAGAGGATTTGAGATCTCCTAAGTATAAAAAAAGAGTCATTAAGCCTAGGAAAGGAAAAGGTAGCTTTAAAAGAAAAAAAAGATAGTATCCTATTAGTTTTCAGGGGCGGTTAAGCCTGAGATGTACCCTTTAAACCTGATCCAGATAATGCTGGCGGAGGAAGAAAACATATGAATATAATTTTAATAATTTCACTTTTTTTAGTTTGTTTAGGATTTATGTCCTTTGGTTACTTCTTATCCAGAGGGAAAATTTCTCAATCAGCCTTTTTGGTTAGTGATCGAAATGTAAATGTTTTTAGTTTAACTTTTAGTTTAACAGCTTCGTGTTTTGGAATATGGATTTTAATTGGTCCAGCAGAAGCATCGACATGGGGCGGAGTAGGTGCTGTAATTGGTTATGCGGCAGGGCAGAGTTTTGTATTTTTATATTTTTCTAAAATTGGTGAGAAAATCAGAAAAATTTTACCAAACGCTAAAAGCTTAACCGAAGTTATTGAAAAAAGATATGATCAAAAAGTTTTAAAACTAATCTTAATTCTTACGATACTTTATCTTTATGTTTATTTTTGTGCTGAAGTAACTGCCATTTCAAAAGTTGTTAATTTAATTCTGGGTATTCCCTTATGGTTAACAGCAGCTTTGACTATTATCTCTACATTAATTTATTCCTTAAAAGGTGGATTAAAAATATCTATAATTACAGACAAATTTCAGTTCTGGATTATAATAATTTTTTTATTAATTATTTTTATTATTCTAAATCAAAAAATTGATTTTTTATCTCCAAATTTAATTACTAGTAAATCTTCAAATTTAAGCATTGGCTTCGGAGGTTTTGCTGCAGGTCTCACTTTTTTTATTGCTGTTTTTGCAACTAATTTATTTGACCAAGGGATTTGGCAAAGAGTTTACGCCTCAAAGAATATCGAGATTTTAAAAAAAGGTTTTATTGCAGCCTTTTGTATTGTTTTTATTACAATTTTACTTTTAGGATTAGTTGGTATTTATGCTTCTCTTAATGGAAAAATAAAAGATCCAAGTACAATTATTTTTTCACTTTTGGTTAATAAAGATTACTTGTTACTAAACTTATTGATTTTAACTTTATCCTTAACATTAGTATTAAGTAGTCTTGATACTTTGATTGTGAGTATTTCGAGTCTTTTTGTTATCCACTTAAATAAATTTATCAAAAAGAAAAATATTAATTTTTTTTATATTATAGGTGGTATAATTTTAGCGGGTTCTGCTTTTTATATATCATCAAAAGGGATGAGCGTTTTGTACTTGTTTTTATTAGCTGATTTATTATGTTGTGCTGCTGCATTTCCAATTTTTTATGGTTTTTATAATAAAAAAATTAGCCATCATGATGTATTTAAAGCAATTATTTTTGGAATAATTTTGGGTTTATTATTATTTCCGAGTATAGATTTTTCTGAAAGTATATTAGTCGGAAATTTATTACCTAAAGAGTATTTTCCGACGTGGGTAAGTTCTAGTTTGTTATTTTGGTCTTTTGTTGTTTCTCTTTGTTCGCCAATAATAATATTAACAAAAAGGCTTATTTATTATTTTTATCGATAAAATCTAATGCAAGCTTAATGGCATAGTCTAATTTTTCTCTTGTCTTTCCAACGCCAGATTCATTTGTAAAACATTTTTTTATGACATCTCTGCGTGAAGCTGATGTACCGTCTGCGAATTTCCAAGTTCGATCTGGGTACCTTATTGCAATGTTATTAGTGCAACCATTAACCGCTTTTCCAGTTCCAATGGTTCCATTGAAGCTAAAAAAATGATTCACTTTCGGTATTAGAACATAATCAACTTTATTTCCAACTTTCTTAATCATATTAATATAATATTCACATGCTGCGGGGTAATAGTGACTCTCAGCTCCTTTAATAATCAGCGTTGAAATTGAAGACTTTGTTGGATTACTAACTGTATTACATCCCGGTTCCCCGGCTACAACAGCTTTAAAGTTATCTTTTAAACCTGACAACCTTTTATCTTGAAGTTTCAGTGTTTGAGATGCACCATAACTAAAACCTGTAAAGTAAAATTTATTTTTATCAAAACGTTCATCTTTTTGTAATACATTTTTTAAATTAATAGCTATACGAACCGCGTTAGGAAATTTTCCTTTATTTTGAGGTGTTATACCTCTTTTATAAAACGCATCTATTAACACAACGGCATAACCTCTTTTGACCGCTTCTTTAGAGATACGCTTGCCCCACTCGTCTGTTTTTCCACCCCACCTTTTAAATTTTAAACCATCACGATTACTACCATGTTGGTGAATAATTACAGGCAACTTACCACTAAAATTTTTTGGAAAATGAATTTGCGCAACAATATCATCTTTGCCTGGAAATTTATTATCTGGACTTTGAAATTTGATCAATTCAATATTATGTTTTTTTACTTTTTTAATCTCAATTTTTGAAAAAGAATTTGAAGTAGAAATAATTAAAATCAATAATGAGAAAGTTATAATATTTTTCATGAATATATCTTACCAAACCTATTGGTTTGTCAATCTAATCTAAACGAGCACCAATTTTTTGTATAATTTTTGAGGCCATTTCGGTCCCCAGATTCAAACTTTCAAATGGATTTTTATTATTGGTTAATCCATGTAAAAAACCAGCAGCAAATAAATCCCCAGCACCTGTAAGATCTACAATTTTTAAATTTGATTTAGCTTGAGCTTCAAATATATCACTTCCTTTTATTGCAATAGAACCTTTATCAGAACGAGTTACAATAAAAAGTTTATCAAGTGATTTTCCAAATTCAATAACCTCATCAAAATTTTTAGCATCAATTAAAGACATAGCCTCTTTTTCATTTGCAAAAATGATATCTAATTTATTTTTTACTAAATTTAAAAAACTATCCTTATGTCGATCGACACAAAACGGATCCGAAAGAGACATCGCTGATTTTTTAGCAGCTGATAGAGCTTTTTCAAAAGCTTTAGTTGGGCCACCTTCATCCCATAAATATCCTTCTAAGAAAGTAATTTCAGCATTTTGAATTGCATTTGTATCAATATCGTTATCATCAATCTGGCCCGCAACTCCTAAAAAAGTACACATCGTTCTCTCGGAATCTGGTGTGATTAGAATTAAGCATGTTCCAGTAGGCACCTTTTCTTTTTTGGTTTGATAAAAATATTTTACATTTTCCCGTTTAAGGCCATCAATATATTTTTGTCCGAGTTCATCATCATTTACTTTACCTATAAATGATACTTCGTCACCCAATTGTGACATCCCAACTATAGAATTTGCAACTGAACCTCCTGATACGGTATCTTCGATTTTTAAATTAGTTAAAAGTTTTTTAAATTCTTTTTCATCTACTAATTTCATGGTTCCTTTTGAAAGACTATGATCTAGAATAAATTGATCATCTACTTTGCATAGAACATCGACAATTGCATTACCTATACCTAAAACTTTCATTTCTAAGCTTTCTTAGTTACTATCGCTCTTTTTCTTTTTGGGTTACAAGCTTTACATATTTTACATTTTAGCCCAAAGCAATCTCTTGCTTTACAATATTCACGACCATAAAATATGATTTGTAAATGAAGTTTATTCCAATGTTTTTTTGGAAATAGTTTTTTTAAGTCTTTTTCGGTTTGAACAACGTTTTTTCCGTCTGTTAATCCCCACCTTTGAGCTAGCCTATGAATATGGGTATCTACTGGAAAAGCTGGATACCCAAATCCTTGTGACATGACTACACTAGCTGTTTTGTGACCAACACCGGGTAAAGCTTCAAGTTCATCAAAAGTGCGAGGAACTTTACCTTTATATTTTTCTAATAAAATTTTTGATAATTTATAAACACTTTTTGATTTCATTCTAAATAAACCAATTCTTTTAATAAGTTTTTCAATTTTCTTTTGACCTAATTTTACAAAATGTTCAGGTTTATAATATTTTGGATAAATGTCGTCAGTAACATTGTTTACATTTAGATCTGTACATTGAGCTGATAACAGTACTGATATTAATAGGGTAAAATTATTAGTGTGTGTTAACGGAGAGGGAGTTTTGGGATAAAGTTTGTTAAGTTCTTTAAGAATAATTTTTGCTTTTTTTTTATTATCTGCAATTCTCACAGATATTACTTGATACCTAAAACATGATGCATATTGTAAAGACCAGGTTTTTTATTAGCTAACCATTTTACTGCGCCTATTGCGCCCTCAGCAAATAGATTTCGAGAATGGGCAGTATGTTCGATTTTTAATTTTTCTTGTTTGTTCTCAAAAATAACTGAGTGTGTTCCAGGTATTTTACCTTTTCTCACAATGTAAAAATTGAGCTTATTTGGTATTGCCTTTCCTTTTTTGTTTAAGAAAATCTTTCCTTTTATTTTTTTAAACAATTTCGACTTTCCACTAGCCACTGCATGACCAAGCATAAGTGCTGTACCTGAAGGATAATCTATTTTTTTTTTGTGATGCGCATCATGTATTTCCATTTGATAATCATTTATGAAACCTTTAGATAAAATTTGTGAAACGAATTGCATTAAATTAATCCCAAGACTCATATTTCCAGATTGTAAAATTGCAATTTTTTTTGATGCTTTTTTAATTGCATCCCAGTGTTTTTTTTGAAAGCCTGTTGTACCTATAATAATTTTTTTCTTAAATTTAACTGCGAGTTTTAAAACATCTAAAGTGCAATTTGGTCTGGTAAAGTCAATTATGACATTTGTTCCTTTAAAAGCTTTATCATTATTTTTTTGATACTTAATCTTACCTTTTTTCAATTCTTTATATTCTGTGACCGAAAAAAGTTTTAAATTTTTATCTTTTTGTGTGTGCTTGATTAATAACTGTCCCATTCGACCTAAACCGCCTGTAACAGTAACATTGATTTTTTTCATTAATTTATACTTTCCCAAAACTTTTTAGCTTTCTTTATAAAACTTTGGTTTTCAGGGTTATTTTTAGAGTCTTCTAAATCTCTAAATTTTTCAAGTAATTCTTTTTGTTCTTTATTTAATGAAACAGGCGTTTCGATCTTTACTTGAAGATATAAATCTCCATATCCGCCACTTCTTAACATTGGCATACCCTTATCTCTTAACCTTAATTGCTTACCAGATTGCGTTCCAGCAGGAATTTTTACTTTTGATTTAGATCCATCAATATTTGGAACTTCAATTGACGTACCAAGGGATGCGTCTGCTAAAGATATTGGTAGCTCGTAATAAAGATTTTCCTCTTCTCTTTGAAACAGTTCGTGTTTTTTTACTTGAATATAAACATATAAATCACCATCAGTTCCACCTTTAGATCCTGCCTCACCTTTTCCCGCTAACCTAATTCTTGTTCCATCATCAACACCTTTAGGTATCTGTATTGATAAAGTTTTCTTTTTTTTTCTGGTTCCAAATCCACTACATTCTTTGCAAGGACTTCCAATAACTTCCCCTTCACCTTTACAATCAGGGCATGTTTGTTGAACAGTAAAAAAACCTTGCTGAGACCTTACTCGTCCGTCACCACCGCATGTACCACATGTTTTAGGATTTGATCCTGGCTTTGCTCCACTGCCTGAGCATGTTCCACATTTTTCAGAAGAATTGATATTAAATGTAGTTTTTTTTCCACTATAAGATTCTTCTAAAGAAATTTCTAAATTAATTTTTAAATCAGAACCACGTTGACCCCTTGAACGTCTTCTAGCACCTGTTCTCCCTCTTCCTGATCCCATGAAGTCACCAAAAAAATCATCAAAAATATCTGAGAAAGAGCCCGAGTCAAAACCTCCGAAGTCACTAAAACCACCTTGACCACCACCCATGTTTTCAAAAGCTGAATGTCCAAACTGATCATAACTATTTTTTTTGTTCGGATCAGATAAAATTTGATAAGCTTCAGTTGCGTCCTTGAATCTAGTCTCTGCGGATTTATCCCCGGGATTTCGATCCGGGTGATATTTCATAGCTAGTTTTCTATAAGCACTTTTGATTTCGTCTTTCGAAGCATTACGGTTTACGCCTAACGTTTCATAATAATCCGCTTTAGACATGCTTCAAATCCTATCCACCCAAAGTTTTGAGCGTTATTTTTTATCTTTATCGTCTTTAACTTCTTCGTACTCAGCATCAACAACATCTTCTTTCTTTTCGGATCCTGATTCTGCTTTTCCATCTGTTCCTTGTCCTTTGGCACCACCAGCTTTTGCTTGCTGTTCTTTGTAAATTGCTTCACCAAGTTTCATGGATGATTGAACAAGAGTTTGAGTTTTTGTTTTGATATCCTCAACCTTATCAGCTTTGATGGCATCTTTTAAATTTTGAATATCTGTTTCGATAGTTTTTTTGTCAGCTTCACTGATTTTACTACCATGTTCTTTCAAACTTTTTTCTGTAGAGGCTACTAGAGCATCAGCTGAGTTTTTAGTATCCACTTCTTCTCTTTTTTTCTTATCTGCTTCCTTATTGGCTTCAGCATCTTTAACCATTTTTTCGATTTCATCATCTGAAAGACCACCAGAAGCTTGAATTTGGATTTTTTGCTCTTTACCTGTTCCTTTATCTTTAGCTGAAACACTAACTATTCCGTTTGCATCTATATCAAAAGTTACTTCAATTTGAGGAACACCTCTTGGTGCTGGTGGAATGCCAGTTAGATCAAATGTTCCAAGCAATTTATTATCACTTGCCATTTCTCTTTCACCTTGGAATACCCTTATAGATACAGCGGGCTGATTATCTTCAGCTGTAGAAAATACCTGACTTTTTTTTGTTGGAATTGTCGTATTCTTTGTAATTAATTTTGTTACCACACCTCCTAGAGTTTCGATACCAAGCGAAAGAGGCGTAACATCTAATAATAAAACATCTTTTACATCACCTTGCAATACACCAGCTTGAATTGCTGCACCCATTGCAACAACTTCATCAGGGTTAACACTTTTACTTGGGTCTTTGCCAAAAAAGTTTTTTACAGTCTCTATTACTTTCGGCATCCTAGTCATACCTCCAACAAGTATAACTTCACCAATTTCACCAGCGGATAAACCAGCATCTTTTAATGCTGTTTTACATGGCTCAATTGTTTTTTCGATTAAATCGGCGCAAAGTGACTCAAGTTTAGCTCTTGTTAATTTTATGTTAAGATGTTTTGGTCCAGATTTGTCTGCAGTTATAAATGGAAGATTTACCTCTGTTTGTGTTGAAGAGGATAACTCAATTTTTGCTTTCTCAGCCGCTTCTCTTAATCTTTGTAATGCAAGCTTGTCTTCTTTAAGATCAATAGCATTATCTTTTTTAAATTCACTTGCAAGGTAATCCACAACAGTAGCATCAAAATCTTCTCCGCCAAGAGTCGTATCACCATTTGTTGATTTAACTTCAAATACGCCGTCTCCTAATTCAAGAATGGAGACATCAAATGTGCCTCCTCCTAAATCATATACGGCAACCGTTTTTGCTTTTTTCTTGTCTAATCCATAAGCTAATGCAGCAGCAGTTGGCTCATTTATAATTCTTTCAACTTCTAATCCAGCAATTTTTCCTGCATCTCTCGTAGCTTGTCTCTGTGAGTCATTAAAATATGCTGGAACTGTAATAACCGCTTTTTTAACTTCACTACCTAAATATTTTTCTGCAGTTTCTTTCATTTTCTGTAAAACAAACGCCGAAATTTGACTTGGTGAGTATTTTTCACCTTTAGACTCAACCCAAGCGTCTCCATTTTCTGCAGCGATTACTTTATAAGGTAATCCATCTATATCTTTCTTTACAGCAGCACCATCAAACTTTCTTCCAATTAATCTTTTTACGGCATAAAAAGTATTTTCTGGATTAGTTACTGCTTGTCTTTTCGCTGAAGCTCCAACAAGCTTTTCTGTTTCTGTAAAAGCTACAACGGATGGTGTTGTTCTAGCCCCTTCTGTATTTTCAATAACTTTCGACTCTTTACCATCCATAATGGCAACACATGAATTTGTAGTTCCTAAATCAATTCCTATAATTTTAGACATTATTTTATAGTCTCCTTTTCTCTAATGAGTTTGATATGGGTATACTTTTTCCAATTGCAAGATAGTTAATCTAAAAAATTTATGCCTAAAAAGCTCTATTTTTTTGATTTTTTTGACACATAAACCATTGATGGTCTCAAGAGTCTGTCATGCATTAGGTAACCTTTTTGCATTTCTTCTATTATAGTTCCTGGTTCTTTTTCACTATTCTTTTCACCAATAGCCTGATGAAGGTTTGGATCAAAAGGTTTATTTATGCAATCAATGTATTTAATAGAATTTTTTTCAAGAGTTCCTAATAGCTCTTTTTCAATCATCTCAATACCATTTAGAATATTTTTAAACTCATCTTTTTTAAACTTTTCGTCATCTTTAAATATTTGAAATGCTCGATCTAAATTATCAGTTAAACTTAAAATTTGTTGAGCAAAGGTAAAAGATCCATATTTTAATATATCTTCTTTCTCTTGATCATGATTTTTTCTTAAGTTTTGATTTTCAGCTAATAATCTTAAATATTTGTCATTCAATTCTTTTAATTTAGCATCTAAGCTTACGTTATCTTTATCGATCTCTATGGACTTTTTTTCTTTGGTTTGGTCAGCTTTTTGAGTTGTGCTCTCAGATTTACTTAAATCTTCACCTTTAAACTCTTCTTTATTTTCACTCATAAAATAATATGTTTGCAAGCTATATAGTGATAGATTAATAAATTCCAAGACTTTATGAGAAATAATCGTAAAAACACAGAATTAAGACCAGTTGAAATAATACCAAATTATCTAAAAAACGCAGATGGTTCCTGCTTAATCAAATTTGGAAATACGCAAGTAATTTGTACAGCATCTTATGATGCCAAGATTCCAAGGTGGCTGAAAGGAAGTGGAAACGGGTGGGTGACTGCAGAGTACGGTATGTTACCGAGATCAACTAATGAAAGAATGAGAAGAGAGGCTTCAGCAGGTAAAATTGGAGGAAGAACATCGGAAATTCAAAGATTAATTGGTAGGTCATTAAGAGCGAGCATTGACTTAAACCTACTTGGTGAAAACTTGATCACTATAGATTGTGATGTGATTGAAGCCGACGGAGGAACACGAACTGCTTCCATCACAGGTGGATTTGTGGCTTTAAAACAATGTATAGATATTTTAAAAGATAAAAAAATAATAAAAACAAATCCAATTAAAAATCACGTGGCAGCAATAAGTTGCGGTGTTGTAACAGGCGATGTTCTTGTTGATCTTGATTATCAAGAAGACAGTAACGCAGATGTAGATGCTAATTTTGTTATGAATGAAAAAAACGAAATTATAGAGCTGCAAATGACTGGGGAAAAGACTACATGTTCTGAAAAACAACTTAATAATATGTTAGAATTTTCAAAACAGTCAATTCAACTTTTAATTAAAAAACAAAAAGAAATATTAGGTGCATAAACTTTATTCTCTTAAAAAAGCAAAAAAAATTTTAATTGCAACTAATAATCCTGGAAAATTCGTAGAATTAAAAGAAATTTTACCTAAAAAAATTAAATATCATAAACCAAAGGATTTTAACTTAAAAGAACCTGTTGAAAATGGAAGAACTTTTAAAGCGAATGCTAAAATTAAGTCATCTTTTGCAGCAAAAAAAACTGGTCTTATAAGCATATCAGATGACTCGGGTTTAGAAGTTGACGCTTTAAACAAAAGACCTGGAGTTTTATCAGCAAGATGGGCTGGTCCATCAAAAAATTTTAATATTGCAATAAAAAAAATTTATAATTTGTTAAAAAAGAAAAATAAGCTGAACTCAAAAGCTAGATTTATATGTGCAATATCGGTTGCTTTCCCTGACGGAAGTAGTTTTGAATATCAGGGAAAGATAGAAGGTAGCCTATCTTTTCCTGCAAGAGGAAAAAGAGGTTTTGGTTATGACCCCATTTTTGTTCCGAAGGGTTACTTTAAAACTTTTGCACAAATATCAAAAATTAAAAAAAATAAAATATCACATCGCTACAAAGCGTTTATTCAAATAAAAAAATTTTTTAAATTTTCTTAAATTTTTTGCCTTTAATTTTATAAAGAATTAAATTTCGATTAGCTCTGTTATCTTTTATTGTAAAGTTTCCGGTCTTACCTTTATATGAACCATTAAAATTTGAAGCTTTCAATTTTCGTTCTTTTGAACTAAACCAAGTTGCTGAAATTAAAGGTATCATATCAAATGTAAGAACTTCTAAGTGATAAATATCTCTATTAAAATTTTTTTGATATTTTTCATTTAATTCTTTATAAGCTTTATAGTTTATCGATGGGAAAATTAAATTTTCTAACGACGGTTCATTTAAATATTTTTTTTCAAACCATAAATTTAAAGTTAAAAATTGAACATCTTTATAATTTGCATCATAAAAATCAAAATATGATAAAGAAGCTATTAATTCTTCATTATAACAGGATAAAAAAACTTTTTTAAATTTTACCTTATCAAGAGTATCATGTTTTTTCATATTTTCGATGTATTTAGCATGTAGTGTAGCATCTTCTGTTTTTTTAATTTCCTTCTCTTTTTGTATCTTCTCTAATCTTTTAATTTCTCTAAGATGTTTTTTATTTCTGTATTTAAAATTAGTTATTTGTTTTGTTTTTAGATCAATATCTTTGAAATTTTTATAAATTACCGTTCGAGCTCTTTTTGACTTTAATTTTTTAAATTTTTCTGAAACTTTTTTTGTAAAAATACTGCTATCTCCAAAAAAGATATATCTTTCATTTTGATTAAAAACTTTACTAAGAGTATTAATTTGAGAACTTAGATTGATACCAAAGTTGATTACATTGGGTAAAGTATTATTTTCACTATTACTATAGGAGAAAAAAATTTTGTCCTTAAAACCATCTAGACTTTTTATTTCTGACAATGTTTCAAAGAATATTGGACCTATAAAAATGTCTACTTGTTCACTTAACCCTTTTTGAAAAGCTAACTTTGTTCCTGATTTTGTACTTTGTGTGTCTAAAGGAATTACCTTTATTCTTAAGTTCTCAAGTTCAAATATTGTTATCAAAATGCTTTGATAAATATTATTCCCTAAAAGTGCATGTTTGCCACTTAATGGCAATAATGCACCTAATTTAAGTTCTGATTTTGCATAAACTTTACTATTTAAAGATAAAATAATTAAAATTAAAATTATAATTTTTTTCATTTTTTTCCGAACAGTTATACATAAATACAATATTTGTTAAATTTATGAATTATCATTTTCCAAAATTAGAACATTCATTATATGTAATTTCTACACCAATTGGCAATATTCAAGACATATCAAATAGATCTCTCAAAATATTATCCCAGTCTGACTATATTTTATGTGAAGATACTAGAGTAACATCTAAATTACTAAATTTTTATAATATAAAAAAAAAATTAATATCTTTTCATGTGAATAATGAAAAAATTAAAACACAAAGAATTATAGATGATTTAAAATGTAAGAAAATTATTTCATTAGTTTCAGACGCAGGTACTCCTACATTAAGCGATCCAGGAAAAAACTTAATATCGAAATGTCACGATCAAGGTATTAAAGTAATACCTGTCCCTGGTGCTTCAGCAATTTTATCTGCAGTTTCAGTTTCAGGTTTTGCAGACAATTTTTACTTCTGTGGTTTTTTTCCAAAAAAACGTAATGAAATTGAGAATTTTTTATCAAAAATTAAATTAATAAAAGCAACTTTAGTATTTTTTATGCCAGCTCGAGATTTAGAAAAAAACTCAGACTATCTTGCAAAATTTTTTCCAAAATCTAACTTTTTAATTGCTCGTGAGATGACGAAAGTTCATGAAACTTATATTAGAGACACTATGGCTAATATAAAAAAATATATTCAAAATAATCTCAAAGGAGAAATGACTATAGTTGTCGACAATTTAATTGATATAGAGAGTGATATTAATGTTGATAAAGAAATTGGTTTACTCATTGGAAGAATGAGTTCTAAAAATATCGCTGAATATCTTTCTAAAAAGCTAGAAATAAGCAAAAAGATAATTTATCAGAAAGTAATTAATTTTAATGATTAGATTTTTATTAATTTCATTATTGTTTTTACCATTATACTCTTGTGTTCCAATTGTTGGAGTTTCTACTGTTGGTATTGTAAAAACGGGTGTTGAAATTGCAGATGACCCAAGATCTTTAGGCAGGATAGTTGATGACAGTGTTATTGAGAAGAAATTTTTATATAAAATATCTCAAGTTGATCAGAAATACTTGTTAAAAATTAGCCCTAAATCAATAGATGGACGAGTTTTGTTGAAGGGCAACGTTGACACAATACAAGAAAAAATACAAATGACAAAAATTGCTTGGGAAACTGATGGAGTGAGATCTGTAGAAAATATTATTAAAGTTGATGACCAATCCTCATGGAAAGATAAAGCTAAAGATTTGCTTATAACGTCACAATTCAAAGTAGCTATTGTTGCAAACAATAATATTAAGTCAAATAATTTTAATTTTACTACTATTAATAAAAATTTATATATCTTTGGAATTGCACGAAACGAGCAAGAGAGAAAAATTGTTATTAATGAAGCAAAATCCGTACAAGGAGTATCAGATGTAATCCCAAGTATTTTTCTTAAGGACGATCTTTCTAACAATCAAAGGATTACTAATTAATATTTAATTACCTCGGAAGAATAAGCTGCGATTGAAGCAAGATTTAATATTTCAGAACTAGATGATCTTAGAGGTGCGACTTCTACCGGCTGGGCTAGTCCTATAAGTAACGGTCCAATAACTTTTCCACCACCTAATTCTTTTAACATTTTTGTTGATACAGCAGCCGCATGAATTGAAGGCATTACTAATACATTTGCATTACCTACAATTTTGGAAAAAGGATAAGCTGATTTAAATTTTGGGTTTAAAGCAACGTCTGGCTGCATTTCACCATCGAATAAAAATTTAACTTTTTTCTTTTGAAGCATATCGATAGCCTGTCTTACTCTTTTAGTTCTATCAGTTTCTGGTTGACCAAATGTAGAATGGGATAATAAAGCAACCTTAGGATCAAAGCCTAACATCTCTGCTATTCTTGCGCTTGAGATAGCTATCTCAACTAGTTCCTCTGATGTTGGATATTCAATTACATTTGTATCAGCTATGAATATTGTTTTTCCTTTTGCAACATAAAGGCATAGGCCAAAAAGGATTTCATTTTCTCTAGTACCAACAGATTGTGCAAGTTTGTCAACAGTAGCCGAAAAGTGACGAGTATTGCCTGCAACCATACCATCCGCATCTCCACACGCGACCATGCATGATCCCCATGTTACTCGGTCTGACTTAACCATTTTATCACATTCTTTCTCTAAAGTTCCTTTTCGTTGAAGCTTTTTGTATAAATAATTTTTATATTTTTCAGATTTACCTTTATCAGTCGAATTTGTAATTTGAATTTTGAAATTCTCATCTAACCCTATTTTTTTTAATGAAGTTTTTAATTTTTCCTCGTTTGCTATTAAAATAGGCTCACCTAAACCATAATTCTTAAAAGCAACTGCAGCTTTAAGACTCTCTTCATCCTCACCTTCTGCAAAGACTATTCTTTTTTTTGATTTTTTTATTTTTGAATTAATACCTTGCATAATTCCGACAGAGGGATCTAGCCGAGCTTCTAACTCATTAATATATCGATCAAAATCTTTTATTGGTTTTTGTGCAACTCCACTTTCCATGGCTGCTTTTGCCACAGACGTTGGTATTGTAGTTATTAACCTTGGGTCGAAAGTTGAGGGTATAATGTAATCTTTTCCATAATGTGGTCTATCTCCCCCATAAGCTGCAACAACTTCGTCAGGAACATCTTCTCTTGCAAGCTTTGCAATTGCTTGTGCGGCTGCAACTTTCATTTCCTCATTAATTGTTTTTGCTTGAACATCAAGCGCACCTCTAAAAATATACGGAAAGCCAATAAGGTTATTAACTTGATTTGGATAGTCTGATCTACCTGTAGCAATAATTGCATCATCCCTTATTTCGAGAACTTTTTCTGGTCTTATTTCTGGTTCTGGGTTGGCGCAAGCAAATATAATTGGATTTTTTGCCATTGATTTGATCATATCTTGAGTAAAGGCACCAGCTGCGGATAAACCTAAAACTACATCAGCATTTTTAATAGCCTCCTCAAGGGTTCTTTTTTTTGTATCAACTGCATGTTTAGATTTCCACTGACTTAGTTCTCCAGGTCTACCACGATATATTACACCTTTTCTATCACACATAATTACATTATCGTGAGGTACACCTGAGTTTTTAAATAATTCAGTGCATGCTATTGCAGAAGCGCCAGCTCCATTAACAACAATCTTTACATCTTTTATTGACTTACCCGATATGTCCAGTGCATTTATTAGTCCAGCCGTCGTTATTATTGCTGTACCATGTTGGTCATCATGAAAAATTGGAATATCTACTAATTCTTTTAATTTTTGTTCAATTATAAAACACTCTGGGGCTCCAATATCTTCTAAATTAATTCCACCAAATGAACATGCAATATTTTTTATCGTTTTAATAATTTCTTCTGTATCTTTAGAGTCTACCTCGATATCAATCGAATCTATATCTGCGAATCTTTTAAATAAAACTGACTTACCTTCCATAACCGGTTTTGATGCTAATGCACCAAGATTACCCAAGCCCAGAATTGCTGAACCATTACTAATAACTGCAACTAAATTACCTTTACTTGTATAGTCATAAGCAGTTTGAGGGTTTTTTGAAATCTCAACTACCGGGACTGCAACACCAGGGGAATAAGCCAGTGAAAGGTCTCTTTGAGTTGAGAGTTGTTTTGATGATATTATTTCAATCTTTCCAGGCTTACCCTGTATATGAAAATCTAAAGCTTCTTTATCAGTATATTTTTCAATAGTTTCTTTTTTTTTACTCATACAAAGTTTTGTCGAAATATTGTAGTGGAAGAGTAATAATGTAGAAGGTATGAGGTGTAAACATAATATATGAATATTCTTAAAGCTGTAGGGTCTTTTGGATCATTAACCCTTCTTAGCAGAGTCCTTGGCTATTTTAGAGACATACTCATAGCAATTTTTATAGGGACTTCTTCATTAGCTGATGCGTTTTTTGTTGCTTTTCGGTTACCAAATACTTTTAGAAGATTATTTGCTGAAGGAACATTTAATGCTGCATTTATTCCAATTTATACAAAATTAAGTACAAAAAACCGAGAAGAAAATTTTACTAATTCTGTTTTTAATTTTTTACTTATTGTTCTATTGCCAATAA
>CABZEY010000013.1 GCA_902524955.1 uncultured Pelagibacteraceae bacterium
CAAAATCAATTGGTATCCTTTTCGGTATAATTTTTTTTAAATTAATAGACGGGTTCAATCGACCTTTTAAATTAATAGTACCTTTCAATAATCTTTTATCAAATAAATAAGAAACCTCTCTAGAAATTAAATCAAACTCTCCGAAGTTACCAGATAGTTCTGAAAACAACACCTTTGTTCTAGAGTAATTTATTTTACCGTTTATTTTTTTAACAAATGGTAAATCTTCATTGATATTAATAACAACATCACTCAATTCACCTGCGAAAACTGTTTTATATTGATCATTTTGCAATTCATCTATAATTAAATTACCACTTGCTTTACCATCTATAAATTTTAAATCTCTAATTATATGAAAATTTTTAATTAGTGAAATTTCTTTTAATATTGAAACATCGTTTTTAGCAAAATTTATTTTAATTTTTTTTAATAAATACTTTTTATTAATTGATGATTTTAAATCAGTAAAAATAATGAATGAATTTAAAAGTATTGACTGATTATTAATTTTCACTTTTGGTTCATTAATACTTACCTTTATAGCCAGTGAAAACAGATCTAAAGAAATGCTAGCGTCTTTAAAATTAATTTTTGAATTAGGTACTTTTTGTTCAAATTTAGAGATAATTTTACTATTAAATTTATTTGTTGAAATCCCGTAAGATAAAAGTGCAATGATAATAAAAATAATAAAAGTTAGTAAGGATGTTATTTTTAAAAAAATTTTCATTAATTTAATTTAACTAAAGCTGATTCCAGAAATTCGTTAATTTCACCATTTAAAACATTTTGTGGATCTGTATTTTCTATGTTGGTTCTGTTATCTTTAACCAGTTGGTAAGGTTGTAAAACATAAGATCGTATTTGATGACCCCAGCCTATATCTGTTTTGCTGTCCTCTTTTGACTTATTACTCTCTTTTCTCTTACTTAACTCTAATTCATATAATCTTGATTTTAACATTTTTAGTGCTGTATCTTTGTTTTTATGCTGTGATCTTTCATTTTGACATTGTACTACAATCTTAGTTGGTAAATGTGTTATTCTAACGGCGCTATCTGTTGTATTTACATGTTGTCCGCCGGCTCCGCTAGATCGATAAGTATCTATCCTTAAGTCTTTATCTTTAATTTCGATTTCAATTTTGTCGTCAACTACAGGATAAACCCACACACTTGCAAAACTAGTGTGTCTTCTTTGATTTGAATCAAATGGTGATATTCTTACTAATCTATGCACTCCACTTTCATGCTTAAGATAACCAAATGAATTTGCACCTGATATTTTGATAGTTGATGATTTAATACCTGCCTCCTCTCCTTTGCTCTCGCTTATCAAAATATAAGATCGACCACTTTTTTCAGACCATTTTAAATACATTCTTCTGATCATATCTGCCCAATCCTGACTTTCAGTACCGCCAGCACCTGCGTGAACCTCTAGAAAACAATCAAACTTATCACTTTCGTTAGATAAGTAGCAATTTGCTTCAAGTGATTTAATATTTTTTTTGAGTGATTTTAAGCTACTTTTTAATTCAATATAGAGTTCCTCATCATACTCTTTTTCTAAAGAATTCGCAAAATCATTTAAGTCATTGCAAACATTGTTTAGTTTATAATGCTCATTTATAGTTTTTTCAAAAAAATTTTTCTCCTTTAAAATACCTTGTGCTTTTTGATTATCATCCCAAAAATTTTCTTTAGCTATTAAATTTTCTAGTTCTCTTAATTTATCTTTGAAAGAGTTTTGGTCAAAGATAACTCCCAATATTCTTTAAAGCATTGAATAACTTTTCAAGTATATTTTTTTCTTCTATCATTAATATTCTTTCATTATTTGATCAGAATTATAACTATCTATAATTGTGTTTATTTTAAAGCTTTCATTAATTGTATTTTTGTTACTAAAAGACTTTAACCCAGTTTTTTTATTAATTTTGGCAAATTTGACAGTTTCTGTTGATTTAAAAAATGGAATAAAATTATTTGGTTTCAATTCTTCCATTATATCTGCGAATACAGGTAATGCAGCCTTGGATCCAGTTTCTTTTTTACCTAAAGTAGATGGTTCATCAAATCCCACATAAACACCCACTAATAATTCAGGTGTAAAACCTATAAACCATGCATCTAAATTTTCATTTGTAGTTCCTGTTTTTCCAGCTAATTCAAGTTTTAATTTTTTTAATTTTTTTCCAGTTCCTCTTTTGATAACTCCTTTAAGTATATTAACCATTTGATAAGAAACATCTTCGTTAAAAACTCTATTATATCTATTTTCAATTGCTGGTGGATTGCTTACGTTAAATTCGTCTCTACATCCAAGGCAAAATAATTTTTCATTTTTATAAATCGATTTTCCATTTCTATCTTGAATTAGATCAATTAGCGTTGGTTCAAGTTTTTTTCCTCCATTAACAAAAGCTCCATAAGCTGAAGTAATTTTGAGCAATGTTGTTTCTCCAGAACCTAGAGAGGAAGATAAAATGTTTGCAGTATTTTTGTATATATCTAATTCTTTAGCCTTTTTATTTATCTTATTCAAACCAACATCGTTAGCTATTCGAACTGTCATTAGATTATTAGATTTTTCAATACCATATCTAAAAAGTTGCTTCCCATAAAATCGACCAGTATAATTTTTTGGTTTCCATTTAAATTTATTTTGATTTTGATAAATAACAAAAGGTGCATCTAGCACGATTGAATTTGGTTTATAATTACTTTCTAAAGCGGTAGCATAGACAAATGGTTTAAATGCTGAGCCAGGTTGTCTTTCTGCTTGCGTGGCTCTATTAAATTGGTTAATTGTAAAATCAAAACCACCTGACAATGCTAAAACTCTACCGCTCCAAGGATTCATAACAACAACAGCCCCATTTACACGTGGAATTTGTTCAAGTGACCATAAATCAGTTTTATTTATTTTTTTTACGTAAACTACATCTCCCTCTTCAAATATATCTGTAATATTTTTTGGATAACCTTTATGTAAATCTTGAGTTATTCTTTTTTTTGCCCACTTTGTGTTAGAAAAAGTTATAAATCCATTTTGTTTGTTTTCAGTCAAAATTTTTGCTTTATTGTTTTCAAATGATAATATTAACGCTAATGAAAACTTATTTGTTTTATGTTCACTTTTTTTAATAAGTTCTAAAAATTTTTCTTCACTATATTTTTTATAAATCGGTCCAACCCAACCATGTCTTTTAGAATACTTTATAAGATTTTTATTTAATGCAGACGTTGCTACTTTTTGAATTTTTTTATCTAATGATGTTTTTATATAAAAACCTTGTTTGTAAATTTTCTTTTCTCCATATTTTTCGATTAAATTTTTTCTTATTTCTTCTACAAAAAAAGCAGGTGACATATCGATATTTAAATTTCTTTTTTTGAGTACAATATTATAATTTAGTGATTTTTTCAGTTGATCTTTCGATATAAATCCGTTCTCAAACATTCTTTTCAAAACCCAATTCTTTCTTTTTTCAACAGATTGATAGTTTCTATAAGGGTTATACTTGCTCGGTGCTTTTGGCAAAGCTGCCAATAAAGCTGCTTCTGAATAATTAATATCCATTATAGATTTATCAAAATAGGTCATGCTCGCAGATGCAATTCCATAAGATCTTTCTCCAAGATAAATTTCATTTAAATAAAGTTCTAATATTCTCTTTTTCGATAATGATTTTTCTATTCTAAAAGCAAGAATTGCTTCTCTTACTTTCCTGGCTAATGAGACATCTGCTGTTAGTAAGAAATTTTTTGCAACTTGCTGAGTAATTGTAGACGCCCCTTCAAGCCTATCTCCACTTATAATATTTTCTATATTCTTAAAAACAGCACGTGTAATACCAATTGCATCAATTCCAGGATGTTTATAAAAATTTTTATCTTCAGCAGATAAAAAGGCGTTTATTACTTTATTTGGAACCTGGTCAATTTTTACAAAAGATCTTCTCTCTCTTGAAAAATCAGCTATTACATCGCCTCTTATATCATATACTTTGGTAGATACTGGCGGTTTATAAGTTTTTAAAAATTCAAAATCTGGCAAATCACTGGAAAAATACCAAAAAAGAGAAAAAACTAAAAATAATGCAAAAAAGGACACTATTAATATTAAGCTAAATAATCTGTTAAAGCTTTTGATCATAAAATCTCTTTAAATATACTTTAAATAATATAAATATGGCAATTATGTCTATGGTAAAGTTTTATTTCAATTTTAAGAAAAAATTAACAAATTACAATATTAAGAGAGATTTATTATGGAAAAGAAAATTCTTATTGACGCTTCACAAGCTAAACAAACTAGGGTTGCAATCACAAATAATGGCAATGTTGATGGATATGAATTTGAAAACATCAACAAAAAACAACTAAAAGGTAATATTTACCTTGGCAAAGTAAGTCGAGTAGAGCCGTCTTTACAAGCTGCTTTTGTAGATTTTGGAAATGAACGTCATGGTTTTTTAGCATTTAATGATATTCAATCTGAATATTATCAATTACCAAAATCGGATAAAGATGCTTTAAAGCAAGAAGAGGAGCAAATTAGAGAAGAATTAAATAAAGTTACGGAAAATATTGACGATGATGAAAATCAAGAAAATCATGAAACAACTAACAATTCAGACTCTGATGAGGGAAATATCGAAAATACTCAGGATAGTGAAAATAATGGAAACAATTTAGATAAAAAAATTGAAAAAATTAGAGGTAAAAGAAAAAAAAGGTATAGAATTCAAGAAGTAATAAAACCTGGACAGGTTATTTTAATACAAATAGTTAAAGAAGAGCGTGGCAAAAAAGGTGCTGCGTTAACAACTTATATCTCACTAGCAGGAAAATATATTGTTCTTATGCCAAATACTGCCAAGGGAGGCGGAATTTCAAGAAAAATATTTAATTCACAAGACAGGCGCCATATTAGAGAAATTATAAATAATTTAAGCATACCTGATACCATGGGCCTTATAGTTAGAACCGCTGGTGCCAAAAAAACTCAAAATGATATCAAAAATGATTTGGAAGTTTTACTGGGTATGTGGGAAAAAATTAAACATAAAACATTAAATTCAAATGCGCCTAGTTTAATACATGAAGAAGGAGATTTAATTTATAGAGCTATTAGAGACTTTTTAACTAATGATATTCAAGAAATTATTATTGATGGGAAAGAATCTTATGACAAAGCACTAAATTACGCTGAAACAATAGCTGGTGACTATTTAAAAAAAATTAAAAGATATAAAAATAAAATACCTCTTTTTCACTCGTCAGGTATTGAAAAATATTTAAATAAAATATTCGACTCAAAAATAATACTCAAATCTGGTGGGTATCTTATAATAAATCCTACAGAAGCTTTAGTTGCCATTGATGTAAACTCTGGCAAAGCTACAAAAGAAAGGAACATAGAAAAAACTGCTCTCGCCACTAATATCGAAGCTGCAGAAGAGATAGCTAGACAAGCTAAACTCAGAGATCTTGCAGGATTAATTGTTATAGATTTTATTGATATGGAAAATTTTTCTAATCGAAGGTTAGTTGAAAGAAAAATGAAAGATTCTTTAAGATCAGATAAAGCGAGAACTCAAGTTGGAAGAATAAGCCATTTTGGATTACTTGAAATGACAAGGCAAAGATTGAGGGAAAGTAATATTAAATGGGAAACCGTCCTTTCCAAGGATTCATTTTGTGAAAAAATTTTAAGAAAAGTTGAAGAAAAAATTTTTGATATACCAAAAGTCAAGAAAGTTGCAATTGAGATTTCTCCGAAAACTATTTTATTTATGAAAGAAAATATGAAAGAAGAAATTAATTTTTTTGAAAAAAAATTTAAATTTAAATCTACATTTTCTAAAAACGAAAATTTACTTTCAAATGAGTTTAAGGTAAATTTTTTGAATAATAAAAATAAAATTCTTGATACATATTCAGAAATCTCGGTTGTTATTGAAGATGTAAAAAAAAATACAAGAGTAAAACCAACCTCTAAGAAAAAAGTACGAAAAAATTTTAAGCGAAAAAAAGTACCAAAAAAGTAAATTTTTTATTTAATTTTTCTACGATGAGTAGTAGAATTTTTAGCTAAATTCGATTTTTGCATTACCCCGGACAAATAGGATTTTCTACCAGCTTGAACAGATAATTTTATGGCTTCAGCCATTAAAATTGGTTTTTGAGCTTTGGCTATTGCTGTGTTTACTAAAACACCGTCGCATCCTAATTCCATTGCTATACTTGCATCAGATGCACATCCTATGCCAGCATCAACAATTACTGGAACACTTGAACGATTTTTTATAAGCCTAATATTATTTTTATTTGGTATTCCACGACCTGATCCAATCAATGACCCTAATGGCATCACAGCAACTGCCCCAAGCTCTTCAAGTTGTTTACAAGCTATTGGGTCATCTGAACAATAAACCATAACTTCAAATTTTTCACGAACAAGAATTTCTGTACACTTTAAAGTTTCTTTCATGTTTGGATATAATGTTTCTTTATCTCCTAAAACCTCAAGTTTTACTAAGTTCCATCCACCGCTGTCTCTAGCAAGTCTTAAAACTCTTAATGCATCCTCACTATTAAAACACCCGGCGGTATTTGGTAAATACCTAATTTTTTTTGGATTTATATAATCCATAAGTAGCGGTTCTTTTTTATTAGTTATATTTACTCTTCTAACAGCAACAGTAACCATATCCGCTCCAGAAGCGTCTATAGCTTTTGCT
Organism: uncultured Pelagibacteraceae bacterium; assembly: GCA_902524955.1. GTDB lineage: Bacteria > Pseudomonadota > Alphaproteobacteria > Pelagibacterales > Pelagibacteraceae > HIMB114. The sequence continues at coordinate 6,755 of CABZEY010000013.1, forward strand.
GTTTCGTTAAAATTTTTATATTTTCCAGTACCAACGATAAGTCTAGATTTGAATTTATACTTGCCGACTTTAAATATGTCTTTCATTAACCGCCACCTATAAATGTTACAATTTCAACTCTATCTTTATTATTAAATTTAAAATACTTATATTTTTCTTTTGGAATAACAACTTTATTTACTTCAACAGCGACTTTTGAAGACTTAATATCAATTTTCTTTAAAAGTTGAGCAATTGTAACTTTTTTTAGAACTTCAAACTTTTTGCCATTTAAAACAATATACATTAATAAGACTTAATATTTTTCAATTAATAAAATGTCAAAAAAAATAGAAATTATAAATGGTCCGAATATTAACCTTTTGGGTAAAAGAGAACCTAATATTTACGGAAATTTAACATTAGAAAGTATTAATAAAGAAATTGAAGATTATGCAAAAGAATTAGATTTGAAAACTTTATTTTTTCAATCAAATATTGAGGGTGAAATTGTAAATAAAATTCAAGATTCTGAAAAAAGTAATGGCATTATTATTAATGCCGCGGCTTTTACACACACATCTGTTGCGATACATGATGCTCTAAGAAGCTTAAGCATTCCCAAAATTGAAGTTCATATATCAAATATTTACAAACGAGAAGAGTTCAGGCATAAGTCTCTGATTAGTAATGTGGTTGACGGTGTAATTTGTGGTTTGGGCACTAACAGCTATAAACTAGCCTTGAAAGGTATAAAGAATATTTTAGATGGAAATTAAAAAAAACAAAATCGAAGAGCTGGTTAAAATTTTGGATGAATTAAAATTAACAGAGCTAAGTTATTCTGATGGTAAAACAAGTATTAAAGTTGGGAAAAGTTCCATAGTGACTCCAAATGTAATTGGGCAAAACAATTCATCTGCATCTTTAGCAAATAAGCCTACAAAAAAGTTTACAGGAGTTAAAAGTCCAATGGTTGGTACAGCATACTTGGCGCCAAAACCTGATGCAAAACCATTTGTAAAGGTTGGAGCAAAAGTTAAAAAAGGAGATACTGTCTTGATTATTGAAGCAATGAAAACAATGAATCACATACCTTCAACACAAGATGGTGAAATTGAGGAAATCCTTGTTAAAGATGGAGAGTCCGTAGAATTTGATCAAGAATTAATCAAAATTAAATGATTAAAAAAATACTCATCGCAAATCGTGGTGAAATTGCAGTAAGAATAATCAGAGCTTGCAAAGAGCTTAATATTAAAAGCGTAGCTGTTTACTCATCTGCTGATAAAGATGCAATGCATGTTCAACTTGCCGATGAAAGTGTTTGTATTGGGCCCGCTAAAGCTTCGGACAGCTATCTTAATATACCAAGTTTATTATCAGCATATGAGTTGACTGGCGCAGACTCAATTCATCCTGGTTATGGATTTTTGTCAGAAAATTATGAGTTCGTTAAAATTTTAGAAGATCACAAAATTAATTTTATTGGACCATCTTCAGATTTAATAAAAAAAATGGGAGATAAAATTGAAGCTAAAAAGATAGCAAAAATTTTAGGCCTTCCTACTATCATAGGATCTGATCAGGGTATTAAAGATATCAATCAAGCAAAAAAAATTGCAGAAAAAATTGGATATCCTGTATTGATAAAGGCTGCTGGTGGTGGAGGTGGCAAAGGAATGAAAATTGTTTTTAAAAGTGAAGACTTAGAAAAAAATATTATTGATGCTAAGAATGAAGCTAAAAATTTTTTTAACAATGATGAAGTTTTTATTGAAAAATTTTTTCAAAACCCAAGACATATAGAGGTTCAGATAATATCAGATGGTAAAAAAGTAATACATCTTGGTGAAAGAGATTGTACTGTGCAAAGAAGATATCAAAAATTAGTAGAGGAAAGCCCAAGTCCTGTTTTGTCACAAAGCGAAAGAAAAAAACTTTTAGAAACCTCAGTAAATAGCATATCAAAACTTGGATACACAGGTGCTGGAACTTTAGAGTTTATATATGAAAATGGTGAATTTTACTTTTTAGAAATGAATACAAGATTACAAGTCGAACATCCAGTATCTGAAGCAGTTTCAGGAGTAGACCTTGTAAAAAGACAAATTGAAATAGCCTCTTCAGATATTTTAGATTTAGAACAATCGAGTATAACTTTTAATGGGCACGCAATAGAATGCAGAATTAATGCTGAAAATTTTATGAAAAATTTTCAACCAAGTGCTGGAAAAATTTCTTCCTGCCATATTCCATCTGGTCCTGGTACAAGAGTAGACTCTGCAATCTATCAGGGTTGTTCAGTACAACCTTTTTATGATAGTATGATTGCTAAACTTATTACCCATGGAAGAAATAGAAGTTCTGCTATTTCAAGATCTTTAAGAGCACTAGATGAGTTTGTTATTTCGGGGATAGATACAACGATCAATCTACATCAAGAGATACTCAAACATAAAGATTTTGTAACTTTTAACTATGATGTCAATTGGTTAGAGAAATCTGATATTTTGAATAATTAAATACACCTATTTAACCAAATATCATAATTTGGGTGCTCAATTTCATTTATCGTTGAGTTAGAAACAAACATCCAATTATTAAATAAAAAAACACTATCTTTGGACTTATCTTTTTTATCTTTAATTTGAATTAATGCTGAAGTTTCTAAAAAACCTTTTCTTTTGTCCAATACACACTTATCTATAAAAATTTCAAAATCCTTTACTCTATTAATTTTTTTAATTTTTAATTTTTCTACTGTGAGCTTTGATGTAATTTTATCAACAATTTTTAATTCTGCAAAATTGCTCTCTTTATCTAAAATCTCAATTAATTCGTTAGAAGTAGACTTAAAACTAAAAAAAATAAAAAAAATAAAAACTATTATTTTGGCTGCCATTTATTATACGGTAAGGTTTTTTTGTGATCGGGTTTATAAGCTTCTTTGGTTCCAGTAAGATTTTTTTTGTGTTTTTTTTGCCAGTTAAAATCGTGAAATTTTATTTGATCAGGGGTTGTTTTGATAATTTTATGTAGCCACGAATGCCACTCTGGAGGTATAGTTGATGCGTCTACTGTTCCATTATAAATAACCCATCTTTTGGAGTCATCTTTATTCTGATAATACTTATTACCAAATTGATCTTCGCCAACCACATTTCCAAAAACTATAGTATGGATTAAAGTTCCAAATGTTTGATTATTCCACCATGAAAAAATGATCTTTAAAAATTTCATTAACACAATTGAAAGTTGTTTTTTTTTTTAAATAGACTTATAGCAAATACTCACTTAGAAAACTAATTAATATTTTATCGATTCTTAAAGAAAATTATGAGTAAATTTGTAGCTGAAAGTTTTTATACCTGTCTTTTTAAAATTAGCCATAAGCTAAATGAGATTAGTAACGAAACCCTTAAAGAATTAGATAAGCGTGATGACGGAAAATTTGAAATTATTGATGTCAAATTTAATAAAAGAAAGACAAAGTCTTTAACTGAAGTTAAAAATAAACCTTTAAATAAACAAAAAGAAGATTTTAAAGAACTAATTCAAAATAGCGTAGGTGAGGTCACAAATGTGACCAATCAAGACAAAAGTAGTTCAAATGATAAAAATTTTAATTTTCGTAGAAGAATGCCTGACAGACGTAAAGCTTATATCCAAAAGGCAAATATTGGAGAAAACAAAGTATATCTACATATAGGAGAATATGAAGACGGTAAAATTGGAGAAATATTTATTGATACAAACAAGGAGGGAGAGTTGGTAAAATCAATGATGAACAATTTCGCAATAGCTATTTCTTTAGGTTTACAATATGGCGTTCCTTTAGAGGAGTATGTTGACGCTTTTATTGATACAAAATTTGAACCATCAGGCAAGGTTAATGGAAATGATCGTATTTTAAGTGCTACGTCAATTTTAGATTACATATTTAGAGAACTTGCAATATCATATCTTGGACGTGAGGATCTGGCTCATACTCCTTCAATTAAAAAGGTTGATACAGCTGAAATTTCAAGTCCAGAAGAAGCAAAATTTTTGGATGTATTGAAAAATGTTACAAGCAAAGGATTTGTGAGAAATCAATATAAAGAAAAACTCGTTGATCTAACAAATGTTAGACTCAATATTAAAAGTAAAAAAGCTTAATTCTTTTTTGTAACTTTAATATTTAAATCTTTTAATTGATCGCTTTTAACCTCTGATGGAGCATTCATCATTAAATCTTGTGCGTTTTGGTTCATTGGAAACATTGTAACTTCTCTAATATTTTTTTCATTTGCCAACAGCATAATTATTCTATCAATGCCAGGCGCAATACCTCCATGTGGTGGGGCTCCGTAACTTAAAGCATTTATCATACCAGAAAATTCATTATCTACATCTTTTTTTGTATAACCAGCAATTGAAAATAATTTATACATTAATTCAGGTATATGATTTCTAATTGCTCCAGAGGAAAGTTCTACACCATTACAAACTATATCATATTGATACGCCTTTATTTTTAAGGGGTTATCGAAATCTAAATTTTGGATATCACCTTGAGGCATTGAAAAAGGATTGTGGCTAAAAACAATTTTTTTTGTTTTTTCATCTACCTCGTACATCGGATAATCAACAATCCAACAAAATGAAAATTCGTCCTCCTTAATAAGGTTTAATTCTTTAGCTATTTTTGACCTTGCTAGTGATAAGATTTTTTCAACTTCATTTTTAGATCCACAAGCAAAAAATATACTATCGCCATTTTCTGCATTTGTGGCTATCATTAATTCCTTTATAGCTTCTTGAGAAAATAATTTTCCTATAGTACCTTTGCCTTCGATATTACCTTTATTTTCCTCAAAAGAGAAGTAGGCCAGTCCTGACGCACCCTCGCTTCTTGCCCATTTATCTATACCGTCAAAAAAACTTCTAGGTTTATCAATAGTTTTTTTTGTAACAATTGCTCTCACAATATTTCCTTTTAAAACTAATTTTTTAAAAATTTCGAAATTTACATCTTTTCTTTCAAAAATGTTACTCACGTCTGTTATAACTAAAGGGTTTCTCAAATCTGGCTTATCAGAACCATATTTTAATAATGATTCTTCATAAGGTATTCGTGGAAATTTTTTACTGACAATTTTGCGATTCGAAAATTTTTCAAATACTTTTACAAATAATTTTTCAATAGTATCAAAAATTTGATCTTGATTTACAAAAGACATTTCAACATCAAGTTGATAAAATTCACCTGGGCTTCTATCTGCCCGAGCATCTTCATCTCTAAAACATGGTGCAATTTGAAAATACTTATCGAATCCAGCAACCATAATTAATTGTTTAAATTGTTGTGGCGCTTGTGGTAAAGCATAAAACTTTCCAGGATTTAATCTACTTGGAACAAGAAAATCCCTAGCACCTTCTGGGCTAGATGATGTTAATATTGGGGTTTGGAATTCTAAAAAACCAAATTTTTTCATCTCCTCTCTAATAAAAGAAATCACATTAGATCTTAAAATAATATTTTCATGTATTCTTTTTCTTCTTAAATCTAAAAATCTATATTTCAATCTTATATCTTCAGAGTAATCTTCCTCCAAAAAAACGGGTAGTGGAAGTTCCTTAGTATTACCCAATATCATAAAATCGTTTATAGATATTTCAATTTCACCAGTTTTCAATTCTTGATTAATAGTGTCATCAGATCTTTCTAAAACTTCTCCATCTACTTTAATTACTGTCTCAAGAGAAATTTTTTCTAATTTATCAAAGTTTTTATGTCCTTTTTCTATTACACATTGGCTAATTCCATAATTATCTCGCAAATCTAAAAAAAGCAAATTACCGTGGTCTCTTTTTTTATGCACCCATCCGGATAAGGATACGGTTTGGCCTTTGTGAGATTTATTTAATTCTCCACATGTATGAGTTCTAAAAGTTATCATTTGAGATAATTGCTAATATATATATTAGAACTAAAAAACAACACAATATTATGATCATAAATAGTCAAAAAAAAATAGATTTTTTTAAAAGATATTTTGCTAAAAAAAATTTAGTGTGTGTAGATACTGAGTTTGAAAGAAAAAAAACTTATTTTTCAAAATTATCTATTATCACTATTTCTGATGGAAAAAAATTTTTTATTTTTGATATTTTTGAAAATCCCAATCAAATAGAAATATTAAGAGATCTTTTTAAATCAAAAAAATTACTCAAAGTTTTACACGGGGGTAGTCAAGATATTGAGATTTTTATTAATCACAAAATTAATATAGAGCCCTTTTTTGATACTCAAATTGCTGCAGGGTTTCTGGGGCTTGAAAAAAATATTTCATACGCAAATATTGTAAAAAAATTTTTTAAAAAAAAAATAGATAAAAGTCATCAAAATTCAAACTGGTTGAAAAGACCAATTACTAAATCTCAAATTAATTATTTGAGAAAAGACGTTTTATATTTGAAAAAAATATATGATTTACAAATAAAGAATTTAAAAAAATTTAAAAAATTAAATTTTGCAAAAGAAGAATTTCAATCTTT
>CABZEY010000014.1 GCA_902524955.1 uncultured Pelagibacteraceae bacterium
ATCGTGATGACCTTCGAATATATTTTTTTCTCTAAATTTTAATTTTTTTATCTGACTGATTTCCATCAATTCAATTTTTTTCGCTTTTTTAGCGACTGTACCAAGCGGTTTTTCCAAGAATGTTTCAATGTCTTCGCCAACCCAAAATACCAAGTCAGCATTTTGGAGCATTTTGGCATGTGAAGGTTTCAGGGTGAAATTATGTGGAGAATTACTACCATCAACTATAAGTTTTGGAGTGCCAATTCCATCCATTAATAAACTTGCTAAAGAATGTATTGGTTTTATAGATGTTACAACTTGCAATTCAGCTTTGGCATGTGAAAAGCCTAGGAATAGAAAGAAAAAAGTTGAAAAAAGGAATTTATTTATTAAATTTTTCATGATTAATATCTCATATTGTTGTTATAATATAACTTGTTATAATATAACACTTTTATGAAGTCAACTGCTATATGGAAACAAATAATAAAAAAACTTTAATCAAATTAGAAAACGCAAGTGTTGAAAAAAATAAAAAAATACTTGTAAAACATATTTCATTAGAGGTGAAGCAAGGAGAAATTGTAACACTTATTGGGCCAAATGGATCAGGAAAAACCACGACTGCAAAAATGGCTTTGGGTATAAATAAAGCCTTTGAAGGCAATGTTCAAAGATATACCAGTCAAATTGGTTATGTTCCTCAAAAGGTAATGATTGACTGGACATTGCCAATCAGAGTTAATGATTTTATGCAATTGACTTCAAAGATAAATTCTGAAGAGGTTAATGAAGCATTAAATTTTACTGGAGTAGATCATTTAAAAAATAAAAATTTAAATGAATTATCAGGAGGTGAGTTCCAAAGAGTGCTGATTGCAAGAGCAATAGCAAAAAAACCTGAGCTTTTGGTTCTTGATGAACCAGTGCAAGGAGTAGACTTTAAAGGTGAAATTTCACTTTACGAGCTTATTAGATCTATATCTGAAAAAACAAATTGCGGTATTTTACTTATATCTCATGATTTACATGTAGTGATGTCAGCTACTGATTATGTTGTATGCCTCAATGGACACATATGTTGTTCTGGAACTCCAAAGAAAGTAGCAAACAGTAATCAATATCGGGAGTTGTTTGGGGATCGAGCTTCTACGATGCTTTCAATTTATGAGCATAATCATGACCATAGTCACTCAACCGATGGAACAATAAAAAAAAATAATTAATTATGTTAGATGATTTTTTTATAAGAGCGTTAATTGCAGGTCTTGGAGTTTCTCTGATTACAGGTCCGATGGGTTGTTTTACGATTTGGAGAAGACTTTCTTTTTTTGGAGATACTTTAGCTCATTCTGCTTTACTGGGGGTTACAATGGCATTAACATTTGAATTAAATATTCCACTCGCTGTATTTGTTATCTCATCAATTATTGCTGTAATGCTTTTATCACTTCAAAAAAAAACACGTCTTCCAGGGGACGCTCTTTTAGGATTATTGGCTCACTCATCACTAGCAATTGGATTAGTCGTTATTGGTTTTTTATCGAATATACGATTTGATGTTATGGGATTGCTTTTTGGAGATATCCTTGCCGTAAATAAAGTAGATATATTAATTATTTGGATTGGTGGTGCATTAATACTAATTATTTTAAAATTTATATGGAAATCTCTTTTTGCAGCAACTGTTAATTATGATCTTGCTGAAGCTGAAGGTATGAAACCAGATAGAGCAAGTATCATTTTTACAATTTTAATGGCAGCCATGATTGCTATAGCTATAAAAATGGTAGGTTTATTATTAATCACTGGCATGCTGATCATGCCAGCTGCTATGGCAAGAAACTTATCTGATAACCCGAGTAAAATGGTAGTTTTATCTATTGTGGGAGGAATAATGTCCGTATCAATTGGTTTATTTGCATCACTAGAATTTAATTCACCATCAGGTCCATCAATAATAACAGCTGCGTTAATTCTATTTTTGTTGTCTTTGATAAATTTTAGAAAATCAAATAAAATTAAAAATTATTAAATATGAAAATAAAATCACAAAAATTAAGCAAAAATGAAAAGGTGGTTTTAGAGGTAGTGAAAAAATCAAACGGACCAATTAAAGCTTATACAATCTTATCTGATGTTAAAAAAAATGGTTTAAAAGCGCCACCTCAAGTTTATCGAGCTTTAGATAAGTTAATTAAAAAAGGAAAAATTCACAGAATTGAAAGCAAAAATGCTTATTTAGATTGCCAAAATTCTAAATGCAAAACCTCATCTAGAACAGCTTTTTCAATCTGCCAGAAATGTGAGAAAGTTACTGAAATTATAAATACAAAACTTTCAAAATTTCTATCTAATTTTAAGGATGATGCTGGTAAAGAATATCAGAAATATAACTTAGAATTTTATGGTATTTGCAAAAAGTGCAAATCCTAATTAGCTCTATTTTTCATTAAGTCTTGGAATTAATTCAATAAAATTACAAGGTCTAAATCTTGAATCTAACTGAAATTTTAAAATATCTTCCCAAGCATCAGTTACTGCTCCAGATGAACTGGGTAAAGCGAATACATAAGTACCTTTGACTAAAACCGCCATTGCTCTTGATTGAATAGTTGAAGCGCCTATTTTTTTGTAACTTATTAATCGAAATAGTTCTCCAAATCCTGGAATATCTTTATCTTTGATTTCATCCAATGCTTCAGGTGTTGTATCTCTACCAGTTAATCCTGTCCCACCCGTAGCCAAAATTACATCTACATTTTTATCATTACACCAATTTAATAATATTTTTTTAATCTCTTCTTTTTCATCTTTTACAATTTGTTTATGAGCTAAACCGTGTCCCTTTTCTTTAATTTTTTTTGCTAAAATTTGACCAGATTTATCTGTTGCTTCTGTTCTTGTATCGGAAACAGTTAAAACCGAAATATTAATTGGTTTAAATTCTTTTGTGCTATCAATTGGCATAGAGACTTTATACTATGAAAAAACTATCTTGGAAGATCAATAAATAAAATTTCACTATCCTCTAAAGAGGTTATGTTTACATCTTTGAGATCTGTAATTTCTGCACCATCCCCTTTTCTAATTTCAGTATTGTTAATTTTGATTTTACCTTGCGAACACAGTACATAAGCTTGATCTCTATCTATTGATTGTTTAACGCTCTTACCTTTGTTTACTCTTCCAGCATATATTGTAGCATCTTGATAAATTTTTAATGTGTCGTCACTTTTATTTTCAAAACCAGTAACCAATGGTTTAAGTTTTCCCTCGACTGGCTCTTTTGGAAATTGTTTAGCATCCCACCTTGGTTTTACATTTTTTTTATTTGGAAACATCCAAATTTGATATAAGTTTGTGTCTTCATCTTCCAAGTTATATTCTGAGTGGACAACTCCTGTTCCAGCAGACATTACTTGGACATCGCCTGCTTCTGTTCTGCCCTCGTTACCCATATCGTCTTTATGAGTTATTGCTCCTTTTCTAACATAAGTAATAATTTCCATATTATCATGAGGATGTGGGTCAAAACCTTTTTTTGGAGCTACAATATCATCATTCACAACTCTCATTGGACCAAATCGTACACGATTTGGGTCTTGATAGCTTGCAAAACTAAAGTGATGTTTAGCTTTTAACCAGCCGTGGTCTGCCCCGCCTAAATTATTATATTCAATTACTTTTATCATTAAATTAGTTTAAAGTATTTAGTACAAAAAATTAGAATTTCAATAATGGATATTAAAGAATTTTTTAAACAATTTAGAGTATTTGATGGAGGAATGGGCCAAGAGTTATTGGCTAGAGGTATCAAACCTATTTCTAATTTATGGTCAGCAACAGCTTTGCTTAAAGAAGAATATCATCAAACAGTAATTGATACACATATAGATTTTATAAATGCAGGTGCAGAAGTAATTTTAACAAATACTTTTGGCGCAAGATTAAGACGGTGTGAAGATACAAAAATAGTAGATAAGTTTGAATATTTAAACCAAACAGCAGTAAATTTAGCAAAAAAAGCAGTAGATAAATCGGGTAAAAAAATTTTAATAGGTGCAAGTCTACCACCACAAAATTTCACTTACATGAGTGATTTAGGTCCTGATAAAAACAAAATATTTGAAAATTTCAAAAAACAAGCTGATTTAATAAATGAAGGAACTGACTTTTTTTATCTTGATGTAATGTGTAGCTTAGAAGAAGCTGAAATAGGTATTAATTCTATTAAACATTTAAACAAAGAATTTATAGTCGGTTTACATTATAAAAAAGATGGAAAATTACCATCTGGTGAATATTTTATTGATGTTTTAAAGGCTTTAAAAAAATATAAACCCTTAGCAGTCACAGGTTCTTGTGTTTCTGTTGAAGATACACTTTCTATGAAAAAAGATTTAAAAGATATTGATATTCCATTCGGATTTAAAATTAACGCTTTTAAAGAAATTCCATTTGGCTGGAAACCAGATGCAACTAATCCTAATGAAGTTTTGGGAAAAGATACAGATATTACAACAGAAAAGTTTTTGGATATTTCACAACAATTAATTGATTTAGGTTCAAAAATTATCGGTGGATGCTGCGAAATCACACCTTCGCATATATCTGAATTAAAAAAACTTAAATGTTAAACTTAATAATTTTATTTTTTGCAACATCTGCCATTTATTCAAGTGTCGGGTTTGGCGGTGGTTCAACTTATTTGGCATTACTTTTGCTCTGGGGTATACCATACACTATTTTTCCAGTGATTGCTTTAAGTTGCAATATAATCGTAGTTACTGGAAATTGTATCAACTACACAAGAGCAGGAAATCTAGATTTAAAGTTTTTAGCACCTTATTTAGTTGGATCAATACCAATGGCCTTTATTGGAGGTGCTTTGCCTATTGAAAAAGAACTGTTTGAGATTTTATTATTTATAATTTTATTATTAGCTGGTTTATTTTTGTTAATTAATTTTAAAACCTTCGATGATAATGAAGAAAATCACAGAAAAATACCTTTGCCATTGTCATTACTTATCGGGGGAATTCTTGGTTTTGTGTCTGGCGTTGTAGGAATCGGTGGAGGAATATTTTTAAGTCCAATTTTATTTTTACTACGTGCTGCAAAAACAAAAGTTATTATTACTACGGCATCAGTTTTTATTTTGATCAATTCTTTATCAGGAATTATTGGGCAATTAACAAAAAATCAAGTTCTAGTAGAGATAATAAATTATTGGCCTCTGCTGATAGCTGTATTGATTGGCGGACAAATAGGAAATTTTTTAAATATAAAAATTTTACCAACAAAAATTCTTGCGTTAACGACTTCAGCTTTAGTTTTGTTTGTTGCCCTAAGAATGTTTTTTAAAATTTTTATCAACTAAAAGTTGTGCTCAATCTGGGGATTGTTGTTAAATATTTAATTTTTTTTTAGCGCTTGTATTTGTTAAATTACAACTATGAAAAATAGATCTGCATTAAAACTTACTGAGGAGGAAAGGAATTTTCTTCACAATAAAGATGGTCTATCAAAACTTGAGAAAAAAAGCTTAAGCCCATTCTCAAATAAAAATAATGTGATCAAATCAAATAGAATTGGTAAAAAGAAAAAATAAAATTAAACTGATTGTTTTTCCGAAGAAACTTCTAAATTTTTAACTTTAACTTTTTCAGTAACTATGCCAAGCACCTTTACTTGCTTTTCTGCATGCTTTAATTGTTTCACTGAACGTTTGTATAAAAAAAATGTTAAACCCAACGCGATTGCATAAGCTGACCAAACAAATATTGCGTATCCACCCATATTCAGATTTTCTAACATAAGTTTATATATCTACTTTCCTGCAACTTTTGCAACATATTTTGAAACGATATCAACTTCCTCTGGTGTTAATATTCCGTCATTGCCAAATGCAGGCATTACACCCAAACCATTTTGAACCATGTCTTTAACATATGCGACATTTTGTGAATCTTTAGAGTAATCTAGATTGGGACCAATGTTACCTTTGGACCCAGCATGCTTTAGGACATGGCAGGCTGCGCAGCCAGCTTTTTCATTAAAAATTTCCATACCTTGTTTCATAACATCACCCCAAGATTGGGATGATGTTATTGAAACGATGAATAAAGTTATAATCGAGATATTACGAAACTTTAATATCAACGCCATGATCTAACCAACCGTTATGCGCATAACCTCTTCTGTTTTCCATTCTCAATTTTGGTTGAGATTTTCCTCCAGCAGATGCTTTACTGACGATCTTATAGTTACCTGGTTTAAGTTTAGTTTCGAACACAAATCTTCTCCAAGCAAATTTTCCCATGTCAGGGCCTGTAAATTTAGCTTTTTTCCAAGACTTTCCTCCATCAACTGAAACTTTAATATTAGATACCTTTTTAGTTCCTCCCATTGCAACTCCAGAAACTACTACGTTACCAGATTTTGCACTCTTTAATGGAGATACTATCCATGACTTAACAGGCATTTCCCAACAAGAAGGATATTGCGATCCTTTCTTTCCAATTGGTGAAATTCTGTAACTAGATTTCATGTATTTCACACTTGATTCTTTAGCGGTGAAAGCAAGTTTTCCAACATGCTTAACGTTGTTAATGCCAAAATAGCCAGGTGTTACCATTCTTAGTGGACCACCGTGAGAATTTGGAATATTTACTCCATTCACTTCCCATGCAACGAAAGCATCTTTTTGAGCTTTGATTGGAATTGACCTTTCAACAAGAGCTTTTTTTGGATTTAATTGCTTAGGCATATCTGCACCTGTAGCAGTTAAAAATTTAGCACCACTTGCTAATCCGCCACAATCTTTAATAATTGCGGATACTGGACACCCTGTCCAAATTAAGCAAGCAGCAGCACCTGTTTCCCATTGAGAGCCCCTTGGTTTATGACCAAAAAACCCTCTTCCGTTACCAGAACATTGAAGAATAGTTGCTTCAGTTTTTTGAGCTAGTTGTTTTAATTGTGCAAGAGTATAAGTTTTTGGATTTTTTACTCCCTCAACTTTTAGCTTCCACTTATTTCTATTACCAATTTGAGCATCGCTCATCGTGGGCATATTATTTCTAATGTACACATGTCTTAAAGGAGTGATTACACTATTACCAATTGCGGCACGGTGAGTTTCCATTCCTTTGTCAGAGTGAATTATTAATGCACTCCTTTTTTTCCAACCTGTCCAAGATGGCAATCCTCTTGCACCTTTATCAGTATGGTTGGCACTAGCAATTGAAATTGGCAAAACTGTTGCTGCTGCAGCCGCTCCCGCAACTGTAGCTGAGCCAGCTAGAAAATTTCTTCTACTAGAATTTATTTTTTTTATTTTTTTTGGCATAATTTTCCCCCTATGCTATGTTTTAAATAATACTCCAGATTTTAGAATGTGAAACTAATTTTTTTAAAGATTCAACTTTCAATTGTATAACTAATTAAAGGAAAAATACTTTGTTATTTAAGTAAAAAAAGATACCTTAAACCTATGGGGGAAAAACTTAAAGATACGTTTGGGCGTACCTTTCCATATATAAGATTATCAATTACAGATGTTTGTAATTTTAAGTGCGGTTATTGTTTACCAAACGGGTATTTCAAACCAAATAATCATCCAGGTTTTTTAAATATTAACGAAATTGAAAATCTTGTGAATGCCTTATCAGATTTAGGTGTATCAAAAATAAGAGTCACGGGTGGCGAACCCACAGTAAGAAAAGATTTTTTTGATGTAATGAAATTAATTAAATCAAAAGATGGTATTAAAAAACTTGTTGTGACGACCAACGGTTACAAACTTGATCAATTAGCTGGAGCTTTAATAGATACAGGCGTTGATGGAATTAATATAAGTATTGACACTTTAGACAGAGAAAAATTTAAGGAAATTACTGGTCATGACAGACTTCCTGAAATACTTAAAGGTATTAAAATTTTACAGGATAAGGGCTTCAAAAATATCAAAGTGAACGCAGTTTTACTAAAAGACATTAATGATACAAAAGATGAATTTGATAGTTGGGCAGATTTTATTAATCAGAATAAAATTAATTTTAGGTATATCGAATTAATGCAAACAGGTGATAATTTAAAGTATTTTAAAAAATATCACCAAAGTGCAAAAGTTTTTAAAGAATATTTAGAGTTAAACGGTTGGTCAAATATAGATAGAGTAAGAGATGATGGTCCAGCATTAAATTATATAAATCAAAAATCTAATGGAACATTTGGAGTTATTGCTCCTTACTCCAAAGATTTTTGTAAAACATGTAATAGATTAAGAATAACTGCAAAAGGTGAACTAAGACTTTGTTTATTTGGTAATACTGGCACTGATCTCAGAAAATATTTACAAAATGCTAGTCAAAAAGAAGAGTTGTTAAATTTAATTCTTACTCAATTAAGATTTAAAAAAGAGTCTCACTATTTAGAACTTGGTAATACTGGTATTACACCTCATTTAGCTTCTATCGGAGGATAATAATTTGAAAAAAATACTTGTAATAATTTTTGCTTTTTTATTATGTCCAAATATCTCTTCAGCAAAAACATCAACAAAAAGTTCTGCTAAGATGCATCGATTTTGTAAATTATGGATTAAACAGGATAATGGTCAAAGCCTGAGTCAAATTAATACTACAAAAGCAATAGTGTGCTCTTGGTATTTTAAGGGAATGTTTGATAGTTCAGTTGTGGTACAAGTGATGAATAATATTAAGTCAGGTAAAAATGCATCTTCTTTGAAACAAGCAAGATTAAACGGCATGTGTGCACCAAAAAATTTCTCTGCGGGACAATGGATAAGAGTTTTTGTTAAATACCTTGATGATAATCCTCAATATCTAAATAAATCCGTTTCCATAAATTCAACTGCAGCACTTGGAAAATACTATAGGTGCAAAAGATAAAGTGAAATTAAAAATTGTTACAAAAGAAGATTTAAAAGATTGGACTAAAGAATTATTCCAAGACAAATCATTTAATATGATTGATGTGTCCGATAAAGAAACCACATTAAGAAGAGCTCTTGCAACTGGATCGATCATTGTTGGAAGTGAAGTTTTTAACCTAATTAAAAGTCAAAAAATGCCAAAGGGAAATCCAATTACACTTGCCGAAGTTGCTGCAGTTTTAGGTGTTAAAAGAACCAGTGATTTAATTCCACTGTGTCACCCATTACCAATCGATCACGCTTCAACAAAAATTGTCCTTGATGAAAAGAATTATGCATTGGATGTTTACTGTTTGGTTTCAGCAAATGCAAAAACTGGTGTTGAAATGGAAGCGATCATGGGTGTCAACGCTGCTTTAATAACTATCTATGATTTAAGTAAAATTGTTAATCCTGATTTACTTATTCAAGATATTAGACTTTTAGTAAAACAAGGTGGCAAAAGCGGTCTTTGGATTAATCCAAATGGTGTTCCTGAATTCTTATCTCATCTAAAATAAACATGACTTCGTATAAAGAAGCTCTTCACAAAGTACTTAAAGTATCAAAAGTAAATAAAAAAAAAGAATTCATTAAAAATGTGAATAATGAAACAATTTCTGAAAATATTTATGCCAAAAAAGATAATCCATCATTTAATAATAGTTTATTAGATGGTTTCGTATTTAAATCCTCTAATACAAAAAAAAACAGTCATTTTAAACTAAACGGTGAATTAGCGGTTGGTCAAACTAAAAAGATTAAGTATGTAAAAAATACTTGTTACCGCGTGAGTACGGGTGGAAAAATTATTCCACCCTATGATTGCATGTTACCTTATGAACAAGTCGAGGTAATAGATGGACTAATTGAAATACCAAAAAAAATTAAAAAATTTAATAATGTTAGATTAAGAGGATCAGATTTTAAAAAGGGGGATTTGTTAATCAAAAAAAATCAAAAAATAACACCAGCAAAGAAATTGTTAATTAAATCTTCTGGTAACAAAAATATCCAAGTTTATGAAACTCCTGATATAATTTTATTTTGTTCAGGAGATGAAATTTCAGATCAAATTGTATTTAATGACAAAGTTATTAACTCGATGCCTGAATATATCAATAGTTATAAAGAAGTATATAATTTTAATTTCAAATATCTTGGTGTTGTAAAAGATAATAAAAATTCAATAAATAAAATGTTTTCTAAAATAAAAAATTTAAATAATACAATTATCCTATCGACTGGCGGTGTATCTGCTGGTCATAAGGATTATTTCCCAAAATTTTTGAGGCAAAAAAAATACAAAATTTTATTTCATAGAATTGGTATGCAGCCTGGTAGACCTAGTTTATTCGCCACTAAAAAAAATAATTATTATTTTGGTCTTCCTGGAAATCCTGTCTCTTCTATTGTTGGTTTCCATTTTTTAGTTGTTCCACTTATTCTTTCCATGCAAAATTTAAAAATAAAAATAAAAAGCCGTAAAATTTCTCACAATTATAAAAAAAACCCAAATTTGACTGAGTTAAGAAGGGGGCAAATTACAAGATCTGGAATAAAGATTATTCCAGATCAGGAGTCTTTTAAATTGAATAGTTTAGTTAAAGCAAATTGCTGGCTACTACTTGATCAAAAATCTAATTTCATTAAAAAGGGTGAGAAAGTAAAGTATATTGATTATGAAAATTAAACTTGAATTATTTGGAGTATGCAGAGAATTTTCTGAGCAAGATTATTTGGATTTTAACTTTGAGTCCGATATCAAAATTAAAGATTTAAGAAAAGAAGTTGAAGGATTTGTAAACAAAAATTTTCCAGAAAATAAAAATTTTCTAGAAATGGTAAAAAAATCAGCATTTAGCTCTCAAGCAAACGAAATTGTGGATGATGATTTTAAATTAGATAAAAATCAAACAATCTCAATTATCCCACCTATTGGAGGGGGCTAATGTTTCATTGCGAAGTCATAGATAATAGCAAAGAAAAGATCACAATAGAAAAAGCTCAAAAATTTATCGAGTCACAAAAATGTGGTGCATCATTATATTTTTTAGGCACCGTGAGAGATCACAATAATGATAAAACTGTTACAGGCATTACATATGATGCGCATGATGCATTGGTTAAAAAAAGTTTTAAAGAAATTTATGAGGATGCAATCAATAAGTTAAAATTAGAGCACCCTGCAGCCTTTGTGGAACATGCAAAAGGATATGTGCCACTTGGAGGTATTTCTGTAATCATAGCGGTTGCATGTAAACACAGAGCTCAAGTTTATGAATTTTCAAGGTTCATTATCGAAGAGATAAAGAAGAAAACACCTATATGGAAAAAAGAGCACTACCAAGGAGAAGAAACGACTTGGCTTGAAGGTAAACCAATAGATATCAAAAAAGCCTAGTCACATTAGCTTGATTTATTTTTAATTTTATTGAATGGATTTTACTCTTACTTTTTTTTTATGTGCTGCACCTGCAATTATACTTTTTGGTATAGCTAAAGGAGCTGCAATTGGCTCTTTAGCATTAATTGCAATACCATTAATGTTACTTGTCATGCCTCTACCGCAGGTTTTAGCAGTTTGTTTACCTCTACTTATAATTATGGATTGGATAGCATTTTATAAATATCGAAAAAGTTTTAGTAAAGAAAATCTAAAATTCATGATTCCAGCTGGCTTGATAGGAACGATCATTGGATATTATACATTTTCATTTTTTGAAGAGAAACATCTAAAATTAATAATTGGATTTATCGGACTTTTTTTTACACTTAATTATTACATAAATATTAATAAAGAAATTATTAAACAAAATACGTCGACCATCAAAGGAAGTTTTTGGTCTATTGCGTCAGGATTTGCTGGGTTTTGTGCTCACTCTGGTGGTACACCAATAAGTGTATATTTGGTTCCTTTAAGGCTTGAGAAAACAAAATATGTGGGGACAAGAATTACCTACTTTTTTTTCTTAAATATTTTTAAATTAATTTTTTATATTCCTTTAAATTTTATAAATTTTGAAAATTTAAAATTATCCTTAATGCTCGCTCCTTTTATTCCAGTTGGAATATTTTTTGGATTTTGGATTGTTAAAAATGTATCTCAAAAAACATTTTATAACATTGTGTATGCTGTTATTTTTCTATCTAGTTTAAAATTAATCTATGAAAATTTTTTTAGAGTTTTTTAAAAAGTGAATGCTCTGTAAATCATTACTGATCCGCCTAAAACGACGCATACTTCGATAATAACTGTATGCAATTTAACTCCTAATTTATCCGCTATTTTCCTTGCAACATAAGATCCAAAGATAGCAACAGATCCAATTAAGGATCCAAAGAATATTGCTTCATTACTTAATAATCCAAGTTGTCGAAAAGATATTAATCTAACTGCACAATTAATTAATGTTATAAAGGAATCTGTGCCGACAATTTGCGGTCCCATTAATCCATTAGCAGCTAAAGCGGTTAACAAAACACTTCCAGGACCAAGTATTACTCCACTAATCGTTCCATAAAATATTGCCATAATACTAAGTCCAAACCAGCCAATAGTTAAATTAATTTTTGCGAATACTCTTCTCAAAATCACTATAAAGCCTAAACCAAAACCTAAACAAAAATACAAAACCTGTGGGGAAACAGAGGCATAAAAATTAGTTCCCAAAATGATAAATGGTAAACCTAGCAATGCAAAATACATTCCTTTTTTCCAAAAAATATGGTCTCGGTAAAAATACATTCTAGATAAATTAGAAAAAAAAACAAAGATAGACATTAAAGGGACTAGTAATTTAACTGGAATAAATGGGGAGACTAATAATCCTAAAGTCATTCCACC
>CABZEY010000015.1 GCA_902524955.1 uncultured Pelagibacteraceae bacterium
AGATCCATTGATAACAATTGCATTATTTGTTCTATTATTTTTTTTGACAATTATATTGCCATCAAACAAATTTGTTTGAAATTTTTCGGATTTTATAAGTAAACCATCATCATTAATTTGAAATTTTAAAGATGCAAATATGTCATTTATACCAGGAAAAATAGATTGACGGTTAAATGTAAATTTCAATTCCTTTTCACTACTAAATAAATTTTTAAAATTTGCATTTAATCCAATGTTTTTTGATAATAAATTCAACTGGTCATCTTTAAAATTAATTTTAAATGGCGCTTCTCCAATAAATACACTTGCATCAATTTCTTTTATTTTATTCTCATCATATAAAATTTTACTGTTTATTTGATCAAAATTGAATGATTCTTTATTTCGAAAAAACTTTAAACTTAAATTTTTAAAAATGATTTTTTGCTTCTTGAAAGCATCATTTTTAAAGACATTTCCCAAATCGTCTAAATCTACAATTAACTCACCTCCGTCAAATAGTATTTTTTTGTAGTAGTATTTGCTTCTTAATAAATCAAAAATAGATATACTTAAAAAAACTTTGTTTAGAATGCTATTTTCATTTTTCTTAGAAACATGAACTTCAGAAAGTTCCAAGGTTGGCAAAGGTTTTAGTTTATATTTTACTGTTCCTTTAATGCTAACTTGGTATTTTATTGCATCTGAAAACAGCCTTTCAATTTTTACCTTTCGTTCTTCGTCAAAATTTATAAAAAAAGGCGCACATACGAAGAAAATAAGGGAGAATGTTAATATTAAAACTGATATTAACAACCTTTTTAATTTTTTTTTTTCCATTTAATTTTGCTATGCTAATTAATTTACAAGATGAGTAGTTATTTAAATTCACTGAATAATCAACAAAAATTGGCAGTAACTATTACAGAAGGTCCATTGCAAGTGCTAGCAGGTGCAGGCTCTGGTAAAACAAAAGTTCTAACAACTAGAATTGCACATTTAATTCAAGAGAAAAAATGTTTTGGACAACAAATTTTATGTGTAACATTTACAAATAAAGCAGCAAATGAAATGAGGGAAAGAGTAGTAAAATTAGTAAATTCTAAATCTGTAGCTTTTCCTTGGTTGGGCACATTTCATTCGATATGTAATAAAATGTTAAGAAGAAATGCAGAGGCTGTCGGATTGAAACCAAATTTTACAATCATAGATACGCTAGATCAAATCAAACTTATTAAAAATATATTAGAATCTGAAAATATTGATATAAAAAAAAATCCGCCAAAACAAATTGCGTACTATATTGACCAATGGAAAAATAAATCTTTGCTTCCTGAAGACATAAGATTAAACAATAAAGACTTTAATCTCAGTAATGCACTAAAAATTTATAAAGTTTACCAAAAAAGATTGCAGATTATGAATTGTGTAGACTTTGGAGATTTAATTCTACATGTAGTCACAATACTTAAAAAGTTTGAAGATATCAAAAAAATATATCAGAAAAATTTTAAATATATACTTGTAGACGAATTTCAAGATACAAATTTTGTTCAAAATCTTTGGTTAAAACTTTTAACATCTGATAGAGAAAACATATGTGTAGTTGGAGATGATGATCAATCAATTTATAGTTGGCGTGGTGCAGAAGTAAAAAATATTTTAGAATTTAAAACAAATTTTAAAAATACGATTACCGTCAAATTAGAGCAAAATTATCGTTCAACAAAAAATATTTTAAGTAGCGCTACATCTCTTATCTCTAATAATAAAGATCGACTAACGAAAGAAATATGGTCTGATCTTGGAGATGGCAACAAAGTAAAAATTAAATCGTACTTTGATGGTGTTAGTGAAGCAAATGGTATTTCGGATGTTATAGAACAATATTTAACAAGTAAATATAAATTAAACTCTGTTTCCATATTAGTTCGTGCAGCATTTCAAACTAGAGAGCTAGAAGAAAGATTTATTAAAATTGGCCTACCTTATAGAATAATTGGTGGTTTAAAATTTTATGAGAGAGCTGAAATAAAAGATGCATTAGGTTATTTAAGGCTAATAAATCAATCAAATGATGATATTTCGTTTGAAAGGATAATTAATACACCCAAAAGATCGATTGGTAACAG
This sequence comes from uncultured Pelagibacteraceae bacterium, assembly GCA_902524955.1. GTDB lineage: Bacteria > Pseudomonadota > Alphaproteobacteria > Pelagibacterales > Pelagibacteraceae > HIMB114. The sequence continues at coordinate 2,115 of CABZEY010000015.1, forward strand.
CTCATTAAAAAAAATACATCAGTACGCAAGACAAAAGGGATTAAGTCTTCTTGACGCTTCACAGGAAATTTTGAAAGAAAATATATTGAAACCAAAAACTGTAAAAAATTTAAAAACATTTATAACAAATATGATTTCGTGGAAAAAAAACTCTGAATCATTCGACCACATTACCTTACTTGAAACTGTGCTTGATGAGTCGGGTTATACTTCCATGCTCAAAAATGAAAAAACACCAGAAGCCGATGCCAAATTAGAAAATTTAAAAGAATTAAAAGCTTCAATGAAAAGTTACACTTCTCTTAACGAATTTTTAGAAAACATTTCATTGCAAACTGCTATTGATGAAAAGTGGGATGGAGAAAAAATTAATATAATGACAATACATTCCGCTAAAGGCCTAGAGTTTGACGCTGTATTTTTACCAGGTTGGGAGGAAGGCTTATTTCCTCATCAAAAATCCATAGATGAAAAAGGTGCCGATGGTATCGAAGAAGAAAGAAGACTTGCTTACGTTGCAATTACTAGAGCCAAACAAGAACTTTATATTTCTTTTGCTAATCAAAGGAAATTTTATGGTCGTCAAAATGATAATTATGATTTTTATTCTTCGATACAATCTCGATTCATAGATGAAATTGATAGTGAGTATACTGAAATATCTATTGATGAAACTTCAGAGGACGATTTTATATTCGATCAAGACTATAGTGTTGAAAGCAAAAAAAATAGTCCCGGTTGGAATAGATTAAAAAATAATATCAAAAATAGTGACGAAACTAGTATTAAAACAATTACATTATCTGAAAATTTAACAAAATATACTGTGGGAGAAACTGTTATACATGAAGGATTTGGAACAGGTAAAATTATACATATTGATGGTAACAAATTATTAATAAATTTTAATGAGCAAGGTGAAAAAAAAGTTATAGATAAGTTTGTAACAAAAGCAGTTAATGACTAGTCTTGCAAATATAAAAAAATTTTTAAAAAGACATAAAATTGATGCATGTTTAATTTCTAAAAATAACCAATTTTTAAATGAAATTACAAGTCAAAGTGAAAACTTTCTACTCAAGGTTACAAAGTTTACAGGTTCATTAGGTTATGCATTAATCTACCAAAAAAAACAGTTTTTATATGTCGATGGCAGGTACCATCAGCAAGCTAAAATACAATCAAAAAAATTTATTATAAAAGATATATTTGAACTAAAAAAAGATTTAAGTAAATTTTCAAAAAATAAAAAAAAATTATTAATTGATCCAAGCACCTTTTCTTATAATTTTTTAGAAACTCATAAACTTGTAAACTTATTCTTTTTTACATTGTTAAAAAATAAAAAACGTAATGAGACTATTTCAAACCTTTCAAAAAATTTTTGTGGAGACGAAATACAAAAAAAAATTAAAAAAGTTAATTTAAAAATAAATTTAAAAAAAAATGAATCTTTTTTTATTACGTCTCCTGAAAATATTGGCTGGTTAGGGAATATAAGGACACTTAAAAATAAATATAATAAAAATTTAAATTGCGTAGCAATATTAGAAAAAAATAAATTTTATATTTTTACAGACCACAAAATAACTTCAAAGATAAAGCATATTATTTTTAAAGATAAAAACGATCTTGAGTTTTATTTGTCAAAATATAAGAAAGTTTATGCAGATAAAAACTATACTAATCTTTATTATGTTAATAAATTTATAAAAAAAAAAATAAATATCAGATTTATCGAAGACCCCATTGATTATTATAAGTCCATTAAAAACTCCACTGAAATATCCAATATTAAAATAGCTCATATTTTTGATGGAATAGCTTATATTAAATTTTTATTTTGGCTAAAAAATAACAACTTAAAGAAAATCTGTGAAATTGATTGTCAAAATAAGATTGAATTTTTTAAAAGGCAAAACAAATTTTATTTAGGTCCTAGTTTTGAAACAATTGCTGCTACAGAGAAAAATGCTTCAATTATTCACTATAATCCAAAAGATTATAAAATAACTTATCTCAAAAAAAATCATTTATTACTATTTGACTCAGGGTCTCACTATATGTTTGGTACAACAGACATGACCAGGACTATTTCACTTGGTCAACAATCTTTTTTTCGTAAAAAAATATATACACTTGTTCTTAAAAGTCATATCGCAGTTTCAACGGCAAAAGTTAACAGTAAGACTACTGGAAAAGTTATAGATCGGTTAGCAAGAAAAAAATTATTTGAACTTGGCTATAATTACAATCATGGGACTGGTCATGGTGTTGGTTATATATCAAATGTTCATGAAAATTATCCATCTTTATCAAAATTTAGTGATAAAAAGCTTTATCCTAATCAAGTTACTTCCAATGAACCTGGATTTTATAAAAAAAATGATTTTGGTATCAGATTAGAAAATCTTATTTATTTAAATCATTATAGAAAGTTTGAAGATTTAACATTGGTTCCTTTTGAAAATTCAATGATTATTAAATCAATGTTAAATAAAAAAGAAAAAAAATGGATTAATAACTATCATGATAACTTGTATGAAAAAATCCATAAATTTTTGAATGATAATGAAAGAAAATTTTTGAGGTATTGCTGTTTAAAAATCGATTAGTCTATACCAATCCTTTTCACTCAAAACTTTAACACCAATTTCTTTTGCTTGATTAATCTTCTTTATTGTAGGCTTTGAGTCTCCTGAAATTAAATAATTCAATTTTTTAGATGGTGAGCCTAAAACTTTACCTCCTTCATTTTCTACAATTTTTTTTGCTTCTGATCTGCTCATTTTTGACATACCGCCAGTAAACATAAATGTTTGATTTATAAACTTGCCTTTTTTTGAAAAGATATGATCTACGATAGTCAATTTAGAAATTAATTGTTCAAAGACTTTTTTATTGGTTTTATTTATAAAAAAATTTTTAAGAGATTTAACCTGCGTATCCCCAATCCCATCAAGCTGTATTAAATCTGTATATGTTTGGTCTTTGCAATTTGTTAATTTTTTAAAATTATTTACAGATTTAAAAAATCTTGCTAGAATTTTTGCATTTTCCTGGCCTATATGTCTTATGCCCAAGGAAAAAATAAACCTATCTAAATTGATTTTTTTTGTTTTCTCAATAGATTTCTTTAAATTGTCGGCTGATAATTTACCCCACCCCTCTAATTTTGAAATTTTATTAAAATCTAATTTGTATATATCCTGTGGTAATTTTAATAAATTTAAGTTCCAGAAATTCTCAATAACCTTTTTTCCAAGGCCTTCTATATTCATGGCATCTTTTGAAACATAATGTTTTAATTTTTCTTTTGTAATCAAGTTACAGTCATATCCTTTGTCAGGACATCTTCTTACTGCATCGTATTTTTTTGTAGTCTCATTAAATTCTTTTACGGTAGCGAAACCACATGGACACTTTTGAGGGAAAATAAATTTTTTACTAGTCTTCTGTCTTTTGGTTAAATCAACCCTTACTACCTGGGGTATAACATCGCCAGCTCTTTGAACTATAACAGTATCATTTACTCTAATATCTTTTCTCAAGATTTCTTCTTCATTGTGCAAAGTTGCATTAGATACCAATACACCACCAATATTAACTGGATCAATCTTAGCTACCGGAGTTAATGCTCCTGTCCTACCAACTTGAATTTCTATCTTTTTAATTTTAGATATTCCCTTTTCCGCTGAAAATTTATGGGCGATAGCCCAACGAGGAGAGTTAGTTAAATTTCCTAATCTTTGTTGTAATTTAAAATCATTTACTTTGTATACAATTCCATCAATATCATAATCTAGACTTGCTCTCTTTGTCTCAATGTTTTTATAATTCAAATCTAGTTCGTTTTCATTATTTATAATTTTACTGAGTGGATTAATTTTAAAACCAAAATCTTTTAATTTCTTTAAAAAATCAGATTGCTTTTCTACAATATCATGGTTCTTAAATATTGTTCCATAAGCAAAAAACTTTAGTGGGATTTTAGATGTATTTTTTGAATTTTTTTGTCTTAACGAGCCGGATGCAGCATTTCTAGGATTGGCGAATTTATCTGACAAACTTTTGAAATCAGATTTAGCGATATATACTTCTCCTCTAACAATGAGCTCTCCACTATGAGGTTTGCTCAATACTTTCGGAATATCTTTAATTGTTGCCAAGTTTTCAGAAATCTCTTCTCCATAATTTCCATCACCACGTGAGATACCCTGGATATATTTACCATTTACATATTTCAAACTTGCTGAAATACCATCAATTTTTGGTTCAGCTAATAATTCAATTCTTGTATCTGAATTTAAATTTAAAAAATTATTAAGTTTTTTATAAAAATCAAAAATATCCTGATCGGTAAATGCATTATCAAGAGATAACATATTTTCATCGTGTTTAACTTTAGAAAATTTATCTGAAGGTTTATAACCAACTATATTTTTTATTTTATTACCACTGATGATATTACTATTATTCTCTTCAAAATTAATTAGATCTTTTTTAAGAGTATCATATGAAGCATCATCAACAACTGGTTTATTTAAATCATAATAATTTTTGTTTAAATCTAAAAATATTTTTTTTTTTTTCTTATATTCTTTTAAATTTTTAATCATTTAGAAAGTTTAAAAATATTTTTGATCTTATCTCTTAATTTTCTTTTCGTAGCTTTTGTATCTTCCTGATAATTCTGATCTGCAACAATTTTATAAGTTTTTTTATACCAGTTGCTATCATTGAAGTTATAACCGAGAGTTGCAGCATATTTTTTCGCAAGAGAAACATTGCCTAATTTATAATAAATTTCAACAAGCCTATGTAATGCTTCTACTGTATAAATGGTTTCAGGATATTTTTCTAATATAATATTTAATCTTTTTAAAGCTGATATCCATTTAGATTTTTTCATATAAAATCTCGCTAGATACATATGCTTTCCTGCTAGTTGTTCATTAATTAAATCTATTTTTAATTCAGATTCTTTTGCGTATTTTGATTTTGGATATTTTTTTATAATTTCTCTAAATTCCTTCAAAGCAGCCTTGGTATAAGTTTGATCTCTAGCCACAATCTGAACTTGCTCATAAAATGTCATTGCAATTAAAAAGTCTATATAAGCGATATTTTTATTTTTAGGATATAAAGTTTGAAATTTTCTAGCAAATTTTAATGTATTAAAATAATCTGCATTTTGATAATAAATATATGTAATCATGAGTGTTGATCTAGGTGCTAAATCAGAGAATGAATATCGTGTTTCAACTTTTTTAAATAACTTTAATGCACTTCGATACTGCCCTTCATTATAATATTTTAAAGCATTGCTAAATAAAACTTTAAGTTCAGGTATTTTTTCAGGCTTGGTGACTAAACTCTGATCTTTATTATTCGTACAAGTTATTACACTTAAACAAATTATAGCTATAATTAAATATTTGAGTCTATACATAATCAAAATTTATCTTGATGTATTATCTTAAAGTTTTTTTTATTACCTAGAATTTCTCTCAATAATCTTAAATTTAATTCATGTCCACCTTGGTAAGTAACTAAATTGCCCCAAATCTGGCATCCAGCTAAATATAAATCGCCAATACAGTCTAAAATTTTATGTCTTACAAATTCATCAGAATATCTTAATCCACTTTGATTAAGAACCTTATTTCCAGAAACAACAATTGCATTTTCTAAAGATCCACCTTTGGCCAAACCCATAGAAAAAATTCTTTCAAGATCATTGTGTAGACAAAAAGTTCTTGACATATAAATTTTTAAAAAATTAGTTTTACTATGTACATACTTCAAGCTTTGTTTTTTTATAAATTGATCTTTATAATCTATTGTATAATCAATGCTTAAACTATTTTTTTCTGATGGTGTAATACTTATAAATTTTTCTTTTTCTTTATATTCAACTTTTTTTAAAATTTTAATAATTTTTTGAGGTTTTTTTTGTTCTTTAATTCCAGCATATTTAATTTTCTCCACAAATTCTTTAGAGCTTCCATCTAAAATTGGTACTTCATTCGAATTTATTTTAATCAATAAATTTGTTATTCCAAGACCACTTATGGCTGCCATAAGATGTTCAATTGTTGAAATTGAATCATTCTTGAATTTTATTCTTGTGCATAATTGACTTACAATTGCATTTTTCCAAATTGCGGAAATTAAACTTTTATTAATCTGGAATTTAATACCTGAATCTAGTGCAGCTGGTGTTAATACGATTTTAACTTTCTCACCTGAATGCAACCCAATGCCCTCAAACTCAATAGCTTTAGATAAAGTATTTTGATTTTTAAACACATATAATAAATCTCAAAATATCTATTGTTAATCTACTCAAAAAATATTTCATTAATTTTTATTTTAAAAAAAGAGAATAAAACTTATTAAAAAAACCTTTCTTTTCTTGAATGAAACTTTTTATCTCATCTTTATTAGGAAAAAAGATTAACTTAGCTATGCCCAAACAAACCATATAATCAGAAAATATATTAAATTCTGTATTTTTAATTGGAAAAGATTGTTTAGCAAAATCGACTGTAGTTTTTAGTTTTTCTTTAATCTTTTTTTGAAATAGTTGTAAATCTGCACCCCCTCCAGTTATTATTATTTTTCTAGCAGATGTATTAAATGCTCTGCAAAATGATATATTTTTATAAATATAATCGAGAGTTTCATCAATTCTTGCATCAACAATTTTTTTTATAATATCCAATGATATTTTTCGTTTTTCTAACTCAGACTTTATTGAATTATCAACGGTCCCATTTAATATTTTGTCGTAATTGCATTTAATTCTCTCAGATAAATTTTTATCTAAATCTATTGATTTCATTAAATCATTATTTATATGAAATGATCCAATTGGAATCGATTTAGAAAAAATAAGTTTAGAATTCTCAAATAGGGTAATGGATGTTTTATCGTACCCAAAATCTAAATTTATAAATCCTTTTTCTAAAACTTGTTGGTCAGAAGATAAGATACTACTTGCAAATGGTGAATAAATATACTTCTTAACATTTAATCCTGACTTTTTAAAAACTTTATTATAATTAGAAATGATATTTTTTTCTAGACCTAGGAAACTAAAATTTACATTAAGTGTTTTGGATCTTAATCCTATTGGATTTTCTACATAGTTATTCTTATCTAAATAAAAGCCAGAATTTAAAAAATGTATAATTTTGCCATCATTAAAATTTTGATAAAAAATACTAGATGCTAAATCTATAAGATTTTGTAAATCCTTTTTTTCTTCTATTTCATAAGAGCCTATATCTCTTGACAGACAAAAAGTAAGGAAATTAAAATCTATTGAATTAATACCAACATAAATATCTTTTACATCAAAATTAATTTCTTTTTCTACAGATGCTACACAATGTTTAATACTGGAACTCAATTTTTCAATATCTGCTACGTTTCCTTTTTTTAAACCATTAGAAAAAGCTGAACATTTTGCATGAACTTGAATATAATTGTTATCGTCTAATGAAATAATTAATAATTTTAATTTATAACTACCAAGATCCAAGATAGCAATTTTTTCTCCAATCATTTAATCACAATCCTTCCTTTATTTCTTAA
>CABZEY010000016.1 GCA_902524955.1 uncultured Pelagibacteraceae bacterium
TTTTATTACGTTAAGTTTTTTTATTATTTTATTTTTTTCAATTTTTAATGAAAGTTTTTATAAGGAGTTTGCTAAAATATTTTTTATATTTGCTTTTTTTCTTTTACTTCTCACATTAATAATTGGGGTAGAAGTTAAAGGTTCAAAAAGGTGGATTGATTTAATATTGTTTAATTTTCAGCCAATTGAATTTTTAAAGCCATCTTTAATTTTATTTTTAGCAGCAATATTTTCTAGTGAAAAAAAATTCATAACGAAGTTTTTGTTATCGGGGTCAGTCGTTTTTTGCACAGTCTTAATACTACTTTTACAACCAGATTATACCCAAGCCATAATTATATTGTTAGTTTGGTTTACGATAGTTTTTTTATCTGGAATTAACTTAATTAATATAATTTTAATCTCAAGTGTAGTTATCGGTATAATGATTTCCATATTATTTTTTTTTAAAGATAATTTTTCTTACATATTTTTGAGGTTTGAAAATTGGTTAAGTTCAAATAATATTTCTTATCAATCGGAAAAGTCTATTGATGCAATTAAACATGGTGGATTTTTTGGTCAAGGAATAGGAGAGGGTATACTTAAAGAAAAAATTCCTGAGGCTCATACAGATTATGTTTTAGCATCTATAAGTGAGGAATATGGAATCATAGCAATAATTATTATTTTAATTATTATATTTTCATTATTTATGAGAGTTTTTGCTATTTGTCAGACTGAAATTTCAAACTTTAAGAAATATACTCTGATTACTCTATCCACTTTAGTTTTATTACAAATTTTTATTAATGTTGGCGTTACAATTAATTTGTTGCCATCAACAGGTATGACTTTTTCTTTTTTAAGTTACGGAGGGTCTTCTATATTAACAAGCTCATTTATCATGGGAATAATTTTAGCACTAACAAAAAATAGATCATTATGACAAAGATATTACTATCTACGGGAGGTACCGGCGGGCATATTTTTCCTATGTTGAGCTTATACAGAAGGATAAAAGAATTGAAAAGAATTGAAGATATTAAAATTATTACCGATGAGAGAGCGAAAAATTTTTTAAGCACTAATAACATAGAAATTATTAGATCAGACAGTCCCTATAGGAAAAGAGGGATAATACATATTATAAAAACTTTATTATATATTTTTATTTCTTCTTTAAAATGCATTTTTTTTTTAGTTTCTTTCAAGCCAACAATTATTGTAGGGTCTGGTGGTTATGTATCAGTACCAGTTTTACTAGCAGCATTGATATTGAGAAAAAATTTTATACTGTATGAAACTAATTCTGTTTTAGGTAGAGTAAATAGATTATTTTTACCATATTGTAATAAGCTACTATCAGGTTACCCCGAAATTAAAAAATTACCGAAAAAATATGAAAAAAAATTTTTTCATGTTGGTCAATTGGTAAGAAATGAATTTTTGGAAACATCTAAAACTAGTAATTCAATAAAACAAAAAGATAAAGTATTAAATATTTTAATATTAGGGGGCAGCCAAGGTGCAAAAGTTTTTGGAGAAAAACTACCAAGATGCTTTAAAGCTTTAGATCCAAGTAAAATTCAACTGTCAATAAAACAGCAGGTTATTAAGGAGCAGTTAGCGAAAATTAATGATTTTTACAAAAACAATATTCAATTTAAAATATCATTATTTGAATTTAAAAAAAATATTCATGATTATATCGTTAAGTCCGATGTTGTAATTTGTAGATCAGGCTCATCCACAATTGCTGAATTATCTATATTGAATAAACCCTTTGTAGCTATACCTTTGCCCAGTTCTATGGATAATCATCAATATTTTAATGCTAAATATTATTATGACAAAAATTGTTGTTGGTTATTAGATGAAAATAGCGAGGATTTTGAATATAAAATGAATAATATATTACAGGATATTTATAATTCAGATGCAATATTAACAAATAAGCAAAATAACTTGATTAAATTAAATAAAAAAAATGCAATTGATATTTTTATTAAACATATTTTAGACGAAGATGGATTTGCAGATAAATAAAAAAAATACTATCTATTTTATTGGTATTGGCGGTATTGGCATGAGTGGTATCGCGCTCATAATGAAAAATCTAGGTTATAATGTTTTGGGTAGCGACTTGTCCAAAAATAGTAAAATTTTGGATCAATTAAAAAAAAAAAAAATTAGAATAGTTTTTGGCCATGGTACGAAAGCTATTCTAAAAGCTGATATAGTTGTAGTTTCTTCTGCTATACAAAAAAATAATAAAGAATTTCAATTAGCAAAAAAAAATAAAATTATTGTTGTTAAAAGAGCTGATATGTTGGCACATTTAATTAATTTAAAAAAAAATATAATAATTTCAGGCTCGCATGGCAAAACAACAATCACATCTTTGATATCTCATCTTTTACAGAGTAATAAATTTTACCCTACAATAGTAAACGGTGGAATTATTAATTCTTTAAATTCAAATGCTTCTCTTGGAAAGGGTGAGTGGTCAGTTGTTGAGGCAGACGAGTCTGATGGAAGTTTTTTAAAATTTAAAAGTATTTATTCTATTGTCAGTAACATCGATATCGAACACATGGACTATTATAAGAATTTTAAAAATCTAATTATGAGTTTCGAAAATTTTTTAAGTAAAACACCCCTTCTTGGTAAAAATGTTGTATGTATTGATGATAAAAACTTAAAATATCTTACAAATAAAATAAAAAAAAAGAATTTTTTAACTTATGGTTTTTGTGATCAAGCAAATTTACAGTGTAAAAACATCAGAAATATTAAAATGGGTATGCAATTTGATGTTTATGTAAATTTACCAAATAAAAAGACTAAAATAAAGAATATTAAGATTAAGCTCTTGGGAATACATAATATATTAAATGTAGTTGCAGCTGTAGCTATCGGATTGCTATTAAATATAAGCATAAATAAAATCAAGAAATCTTTGCTCAGTTTCTCAGGTGTTCAAAGAAGATTAACCGTTGTTTATAGAAGCAAAGGTACCATAATATATGATGATTATGCTCATCATCCTACAGAAATTAAAGCCGTTCTTCAAGCTTGTAGGAGCAATTTTAAAAATAAGAAAATTATAGCAATTTTTCAGCCACATAGATTTTCAAGAATGAAAACTTTGTATAACCAGTTTAAAAAGTCTTTTTATAACGCAAATCAAGTTTTAATATGTCCTGTATATTCGGCAGGAGAAAAAAATAACAAATTTAGTCTGCAAAAATTTTGTAAAGACGTGATCTCTAATTCAAAAACGGAAGTTGTTCAAATTAATAATAAAAACCAAATAGAAGTTTATCTTAAAAAGAACTTACTAAGTAATGAAATAATTATAGCAATGGGAGCTGGGAGCATCAGTACCTGGATTAGAGATATTTCAAATAGGCTAAAAATATAAATGAATAATTTATTTCTAGATCACAATTTATCGAGTAACAGCTGGTTTGGTGTAGGTGGGAAAGCAAAGAAATTTTTTACACCAGATACTGAAAATGAATTAGTAAATTATTTAAAGAAAATTCAAGAAGATAATTTTGTTACGATAGGTTCTGGTTCAAACATTTTATTTCGTGACAAGGGTTGTTCAGATACTATTATTAAACTTGGTAAGGATTTTAGAAAAATCGATATTATTGAAGATTCTATTATTTGCGGATCAGGTACTTTAAAGAGTTTTGTCTCGAAATTTGCTTTAGATAAAGGAATTGAAAACATGGAGTTTTTGAGCTGTATCCCAGGTACAATGGGTGGGGGTGTAGCTATGAATGCAGGTTGTTTTGGATATGAATTTAAAGACATTGTTAAAGAGGTTCACGCGGTAGATAAAAATGCAAATAAATTAATCATAGAATCAAAAAATATAAATTTTGGATATCGAAAAACTAATTTACCTGAGGATTTAATTATTACTAATTTATTACTAAGGGTAGCTAAAGGTTCAAAAGAAAAAATAAAAAGAAAAATAAATGAGTTCAAAAAGAATAAAAATAATGCTCAGCCCTCTAAAATAAAAACAGGTGGTAGCACCTTCAAGAACCCAAATTCAAATTATAAAGCTTGGGAATTGATTAAAAAGAGTGGATGTGACAAAGTACAATTTGGTCAAGTAAAATTTTCTAAATTGCATTGTAACTTTATTGAGAACAGTGGAAGCTCAGGTCAAGATGTAGAGGATCTCATTAATCATACAATTGATGAAGTTAATAATAAATTTAATATAATATTAGAACCTGAGATAAAAATTATTGGTGATAAATAAAAAAAAAATTCTTGTATTAATGGGTGGAAAATCTCGAGAGAGATTAATTAGTATACAATCTGGACAAGCTTGTTTTAATGCAATAAAAAAAATGGGTTATCAAACATATAAACTTGATCCAATTTCGCAAATCGAGAATAATATTAAAAAAATTGGTCCTGATGTAGTCTTTAATTGTTTACATGGAAAATTTGGAGAAGATGGGGAAATTCAAAAAGTTTTAGAGAAATTAAAAATACCTTATACACATTCTGGTATTAAATCCTCTCAGAATGCAATGGATAAATTAAAATCTAAAAAAATATTTCTTAAAAATAATATTAAAACTCCAAATTATAAATTAATTAAAAAAATATCTGATTTAGATAAAAAAATATCAAGATTTAAGTTCATTATTAAACCAGTTAATGAAGGATCAAGTTTAGGGGTTGAAATTTTTGAAAAAATTTCGCAATCAAACATTCAAAAAATTAAAAAATTATTAAGTAAGTTCAAAATTTTAATACAGGAACCCTACATTGATGGTAAAGAAATTCAAACAGCTGTAGTTGGTAATAAAGCTATTGGGTCAGTAGAGATAATTCCAAAAAGAAAATTTTATGATTATAAAGCCAAGTACTTATCTTCTGCAAAAACAATTCACGTTATTCCCCCAAAAATTCCTAAAAAATTACATCTTAAAATTATGAAAATTGCTCTCAAAGCACATAAAGTTTTAAAATGCAAAGGTGTAACAAGATCAGATTTCAGGATAAATAATAAAGGCTTAATATATATTCTTGAAACTAATACTCAACCAGGTATGACAAAGCTATCTTTAGTGCCTGAAATAGCGATGAAGTACGGTATGAATTTCAAACAATTAGTAAGTTGGATGATAAAAGATGCGAGTATTAAAAGGTAAAAATAAAATTATTTTTTTTTTATTTTTATTTTTTTCTTTAACAACTTATGAGTTTCACCAAGAAAATAGTTTCCCATTATTTAAAATTAAACATGTTCAGTTTAACAATAATAATTACTTAGAAGAAAATATTAAATATAAAATTATTAATAACTTGGAGAAACAGAGTTTATTAAGTATAAATTATAAAGCAATATCGTCTTTGTTGAAAGAGAGTCAGTGGGTAGAAAATTTTATGAAACATCTCATAACGGTGGGGGAGTTTATTTTTCTTAATATCAATCTCAGATATTGAGATATTTTTTTTTAATATTTTTTGAATTAATTTTTTATTTAGATTGTCAAAACATTGAACGTTTTTTCTTTTTTTTAAATTTGGAAAAGCTTTTTTTTGATAAAATCCAACACCTGTACTTTTTAAAAAATTAAATATTTTTAATTTTGTTTTCTTATATTTTGTTATTGTTTCATGTCTGTCTAAGTGATCAGCAGAAATATTTAAAATACACGCAGAGTCTAACTTTATATGTTTGGAATAATCTAATTGATAAGATGATAGTTCTAAAATGTAGTATTTATTTTTTGATGTATTTTCACCCAAAACTGGGTTTCCAAAATTTCCAAGTAAACTTGATTTTATATTATTTTTTTTTGTTAAATTGTATAATAAATTACAAAAACTTGATTTACCATTTGTACCAGTTACACCGATAACGTATTTAAACTTTTTTTCGCATAAGAAAAAAATGTCCAAATCTGTAATTATATTTTTTCTATGTTTTTTAAAAAAATCTTTATTATGATGGTGATAAATGTCAACTCCAGGACTTAAAATTATATAATCATATTTCTTTAAATAATATTTTTTATCAATGTTTTTAATATTAAGTTTTATATTATCGTCCCAAATTGTATGATTTATTTTATTTTTTACAAAATAATTCTGAACTGATTTACCAGTTTTTCCATACCCAAAAATTAAGATTTTTTTATTTTTAAACTTTTTCGGAAAAAACATTTACCTTAATTTTAAACTAGATAACGCAATCAATACTAAAATTATAGATATAATCCAAAACCTGATTACAATAGTTGATTCTTCCCACCCCTTTTTTTCAAAATGATGGTGCAAGGGAGCCATTCTAAAAACTCTCTTTCCAAAAACTTTGAAAGAAAACACCTGAATGATTACAGATAAAGCTTCAAGAACAAAAACACCACCTGCAATAAGTAAAACAACTTCATGTTTAGATATTAAGCTTACTGTACCCAGTAACGACCCGAGAGCCAGTGAACCAGTGTCACCCATAAAAATTTTAGCTGGCGGGGCATTAAACCATAAAAAACCAAGACATGATCCCACCGTAGCTCCCAAAACAATGCACACTTCTGAGATATTTCTGATATTTATAATTTTTAAGTATTCAGCAAATACAACATTGCCAGATAGATAAACTATTAATATGAAAGTCAGTGTTACCAGGATAAGAGGCACTGTCGCCAACCCGTCTAAACCATCTGTTAAATTGACTGCATTAGAAGATCCTATTATTACAATCGCGGCAAATGGAAAATAAAAATATCCAATATCAAATATTAAATTTTTATAATATGGTATATTTAATAGAAATCTCTGTTCATTTTGAATTGAAATAGAAATTATATAAAAAATCATTAAACTAAAAATCAATTGAAAAAGGATCTTTGAAAATGCTGATATTCCTTTAGAATTTTTAAACTTAATTTTAAGATAATCATCAAAAAAACCTATTAATGCAAATGATAACAGTGAAAATAAGCAAATTAAAACAAATATGTTTTGAACATCTGACCATAATAAAGTTGAAACAAGAATTCCAAATATAATTAATACTCCTCCAAAAGTCGGAGTCCCTGCCTTTTTTATAATATGAGATACAGGACCATCATCTCTAATTGGCTGATTAAAATATGTTGAAGACTTTAAATAGTTTATAAAAGTCTGGCCAAAAAATAAAACTAAAAGCAGTGAAGTAAAAATTGCAATTCCTGTTCTAAAAGTTATGTACGAAAATACGTTTAGAAAAGATATTTGAGACGACAACTCTTGTAATAAATAATTTAACATTTATAAATTTTTTTGTTTAATAACCTATTTAGACCTACTCCATTGGAAGCTTTAAACATAATAATAGAATTTTCCATTAAAACATTTTTAAATTGTTTTGAAAAAACATTAATATTTTCATAATATTTGCACCAAAATGTGGATTTAATTTGACTGTAGATTTTTTTTGAACTTCGACCAATAAGATAAACTCTATCAAATTTGAACATTTTTAAGTATTTGCCTGCCTCAATGTGCTTCTTGATTGAAAATTTTCCTAATTCCAACATATCTCCTAAAACTAATATTTTATTTTTCTTTGTTTTAAAATTATGAAATTCAAAGATTGAATTTTTTAAGGATATGGGATTTGAATTGTAACTGTC
>CABZEY010000017.1 GCA_902524955.1 uncultured Pelagibacteraceae bacterium
GCAAAAAAATGAACAGGTAAAAGGACTTTACAAAAAATTCGGTTTTCATTTGGTTCAAGAAAAAAAAAACTTAGCTGAGTTCATTTTTGATCCAAGTAAACATGTTTACAAATGTTCAGAAAGAAAAATCAAGGTAATCAATGGAAAATAAATTAGACAAAATACTTAAAAAAATATTAAAAGTAAAAAATCTAAAAAATTTAAATACTAAAAACTGTAAAAATTGGGATTCTATTGCGCAAATGACCATTATAATGCAAATTGAAGAAAATTTTAAAATTCAATTCACTGATAAAGACATTTATAATCTCAACTCAATAGAAAAAATTAAAAAATTTTTAAAGAAAAAAGTAAAAAATTGAAATACAGAACAGTTAAGTTTAGTAAAATAATAACAGAAGAAATTATAAGAGAATTCTCATCATTAACAAAAGATTTTCATAAAGTTCATTCAAGTTTAACTTTTGCAAAAAAAAAAGGTTTTAAAAATATTATTGCACACGGATTTCTAGTATCCTCAATCTGCTCACTAACTGTTTATAAACTTATGGGCAATACTCATTTTATAGTCTCTCAAAAATTTGAGTATAATAAACCAATTTTTTTAGGTGAAAAAATAAATATTAAAGGGGTTTGCAAAGTTAAAAGTAAAGTTTTAAAACTTAAGGAAATTGAAATTATTGTTAAGAATAAAAAAAATATAAAATGTAAGGGTTTTATACTAATAAAAAAACTTTAATTAACTGTAAATTTTCCATCTATTGTAAGAAAAGTTATTTTTAAATTCTAATTTAAACTTTAGTGTTCGTACAAAATTTTTGTTTGCAAATGCTGACCTTCCAAAAGCGAACAAATTTGCTCCCTGTTTAGTAAGCTGATTTATTTGATTTTGGTTACTAATAGAGCCACATGCTATAATTGGTTTTTTTGTATTCTCTCTTATAATCTGAGTAAGTGATTTTTTTGTTCCGAATAATTTATTACCAGCTTTAATTTCGGAAGAATGAAAAAGATTTATTCCAAATCTGTCCAATTTTTTTATAATTTTTTTTATATCAAAAAATCTACTTTCATACTTAACGAAGCTATTATCTACTCTATGCAAAGACAATCTAATAGAAAATATTTTATTAGACATATGTTTTTTTGATTTAGTTATAATATTTTTCAAAAACAATAAATTCTTATAGTTATAAATATCTAATCTTTTATTAATCCTGCCATCTAAAAAAGAATGCAAAAGATATCCATGTGCACCGTGTAACTCAACACCGTCAAAACCTGCTTGTATTGCTAGCTTTATAGAATTAATAAATGATTGTTCTAATCTTCTAATCTCTTTAATTTTAAGTTTTGTTGGCTCTTTAAATTCAGATTTGGTTTGAAAATGTATTACTTTTTTTCTATTAGACCTCCTCCAGAAAGAAACTTGACTTTCAGGTTTGATACTTGATGGGCTTACGACATTTTTGTTTGTTAATTCTTTTACAGTAAGTCTTCCTGCATGATACAATTGAATAATTACTTTGCAGTTATAGGCTTTCAATTTTTTTAAAAATTTTGACCATTTTTTTACATGTTGTAGATTATGAAATTGCAAACCATTTTTATAACCTAGCGCATCATTATTATTTATTGCAGCAGACTCAATAATGATTAGGCCAAAATTATTTTTTGCTCTGTTAATATAATAATCTTGAAGTTTTTTTGTAGGAAAACCTTTTTTTGTACATAAGCACCTTGTCATAGGTGGAAAAACAATTTTATTTTTTAGATTAAAAAAATTATCCGTTTCAAAAATTTTATTGTTCATTGTTTATAAGAAATTTATATTAAAATATTTTATTATAGAATTTGCTTCAAATAACTTTTTAATTTAAAAATTTTTTCAGTGCATAAATCAAGCCAATTGGGTTATTAGTACTGGTCAGCTGCACGCATTACTGCGCTTCCACATCCAGCCTATCAACGTGGTAGTCTACCACGACCCTAAAGGAAGAACTTGTTTTGAGGCGAGTTTCCCGCTTAGATGCTTTCAGCGGTTATCTCTTCCGTACATAGCTACCCGGCACTGCAGCTGGCGCTACAACCGGTCCACCAGTGGTACGTTCACCCCGGTCCTCTCGTACTAGGGGCAACTCCTCTCAATTCTTCTACACCCATGGCAGATAGGGACCGAACTGTCTCACGACGTTCTGAACCCAACTCACGTACCACTTTAATTGGCGAACAGCCAAACCCTTGGGACCTGCTCCAGCCCCAGGATGTGATGAGTCGACATCGAGGTGCCAAACACCCTCGTCGATATGAACTCTTGGAGGGTATCAGCCTGTTATCCCCGGCGTACCTTTTATCCGTTGAGCGATGGCCCTTCCATTCAGAACCACCGGATCACTATGACCGTCTTTCGACTCTGCTCGACTTGTCAGTCTCGCAGTCAGGCAGGCTTATGCCATTGCACTCAACGATCGATTTCTGACCGATCTGAGCCTACCTTCGCACGCCTCCGTTACTCTTTGGGAGGCGACCGCCCCAGTCAAACTACCCACCATACAGTGTCTTGCATCCGGATAACGGCTTGCAGTTAGATATCAAAAATAACAAAAGAGGTATTTCACTGATGACTCCATTCTAGCTGGCGCTAGAACTTCAAAGTCTCCCTCCTATGCTACATATGTTATTTCTAATACCAATGTAAAGTTGTAGTAAAGGTGCACGGGGTCTTTCCGTCTAACCACGGGAACTCCGCATCTTCACGGAGAATTCAATTTCGCTGAGTTGATGTTGGAGACAGTGGAGAAATCGTTACGCCATTCATGCAGGTCGGAACTTACCCGACAAGGAATTTCGCTACCTTAGGACCGTTATAGTTACGGCCGCCGTTCACTGGGGCTTCGGTTCAATGCTTGCACATCTTGCCTTAACCTTCCAGCACCGGGCAGGCGTCAGCCCCTATACATCCACTTACGTGTTAGCAGAGACCTGTGTTTTTGATAAACAGTCGCTTCTCCCTGGCTTGTGTCACCCAAAAAAAGTTGCCTTTAACTGGGTCTTCCTTATTCCGAAGTTACGGAAGCAATTTGCCGAGTTCCTTCAACATCATTCTCTCAAGCGCCTAGGTATACTCTACCGGTACACGTGTGTCCGTTTCGGGTACGGTCTAATGGTGGAGCTATTTCTTGGGACTCATTCACAGCAACTCCAATCCAATAAGGAATTACAATTTACTGAATCCGTCACTACCACCTGGTTCAGGAATATTTGCCTGATTCCCATCGACTACGGCTTTCGCCCTCGTCTTAGGGGCCGACTAACCCTGCGAAGATTAGCTTTACGCAGGAACCCTTGTACTCTCGGCGACAGAGTCTTTCACTCTGTTTGTCGCTACTCATGTCAGCATTCGCACTTCTGATACCTCCAAAAGCCCTCGCAGGTCTTTCTTCAACGGCTTACAGAACGTTCCGCTACCAGATATAAAATTCGAAAATTTTATAAATTCACAACTTCGGTACGTAATTTTAGCCCCGTTACATCTTCGGCGCAAAGTCTCTTAATTAGACCGGTGAGCTGTTACGCTATCTTTAAAGGATGGCTGCTTCTAAGCCAACCTCCCGGCTGTTTTGGAATCTTCACATCCTTTCACACTTAATTACGATTTCGGGACCTTAGTTGGTGATCTGGGTTGTTTCCCTCTCGACTACGGACGTTAGCATTCGCAGTCTGTCTGCTGAGGAACAATTAAGAGTATTCGGAGTTTTATTAGGGTTGGTAAGAATTTCTTCCCCCTAGCCTATTTAGTGCTCTACCCCTCTTAATCTATAACTCAACGCACTACCTAAATAGTTTTCGCGGAAAACCAGCTATCTCCGATTTTGGTTGGCCTTTCACCCCTAGACACAAGTCATCCCAAGCCATTTCAACGGCAACGGGTTCGGTCCTCCAGTAAGTGTTACCTCACCTTCAACCTGCTCATATCTAGATCAATCGGTTTCGGGTTCTAATTCATGTAACTAACGCCCTATTAAGACTCGCTTTCGCTTGGCCTACACCTAACGGCTTAAGCTTGCTACATAAATTAAGTCACTGACCCATTATACAAAAGGTACGTCGTCACTCACAAGGAGCTCCGACTGATTGTAAGCATTCAATTTCAGATTCTATTTCACTCCCCTAATAGGGGTTCTTTTCACCTTTCCCTCACGGTACTTGTTCACTATCGGTCACTGAAGAGTATTTAGGCTTAGAGGATGGTCCCCCTATCTTCAAGCAAGATTTCACGTGTCCCGCTTTACTCGTGGACCTAATATGTTTTTACCCATACAGGACTATCACCTTCTATGGTCAGACTTTCCAGACTGTTTTGGTTATTCATAATAGGCCGCTGGCCTTTTCCGCGTTCGCTCGCCACTACTAACGGAATCTCAATTGATTTCTTTTCCTCCGGGTACTTAGATGTTTCAGTTCTCCGGGTTGCCTCTATAAACTTATGTATTCGGTTTACAGTAACTCATAAGAGTTGGGTTTTCCCATTCGGAAATTTTCGGATCAAAGTTTTCATACAACTCCCCGAAACTTATCGCAGTATAACACGTCCTTCATCGACTTTCAGTGCCAAGGCATCCATTAAATGCTCTTAAACGCTTGATATATGCACAGAAAAAATTTTTCTGTTCATTGAATTTTTGAAAAAAATTATTTTTTTTAGAAAATTTAATTTTCTAAAAAAAGGATAAAAAAATTAAGATTATTCGCATTAACAATATTAAAAGAGTGTCTCTAGGTTTGGTGGAGGATAGCGGGATCGAACCGCTGACCTCCTGAATGCAAATCAGGCGCTCTCCCAGCTGAGCTAATCCCCCAGAAAATGGTGGGCCGAGAAAGACTTGAACTTTCGACCCCACCCTTATCAAGGGTGTGCTCTAACCAACTGAGCTACCGGCCCTGATTATTAAGCTCTTTACAAACACCAGAGTTAGAAGAGAAACGAGGACGGTCAACTTATCGTTGTTAAGTGAGAACTTAAAAGCAAGTTTTAAGTTATCCTTAGAAAGGAGGTAATCCAGCCGCAGGTTCCCCTACGGCTACCTTGTTACGACTTCACCCCAGTCGCCGATCATACCGTGGTCACGCACTTCCCGAAGGTTAGTGACATGCCTTAAGGTAAAACCAACTTCCATGGTGTGACGGGCGGTGTGTACAAGACCCGGGAACGTATTCACCGCTCCGCGCTGATGAGCGATTACTAGCGATTCCAGCTTCATGCACTCGAGTTGCAGAGTGCAATCCGAACTGAGGCAGGTTTTTGAGTTTAGCTTAACGTTGCCGTTTAGCATCTCATTGTCACTGCCATTGTAGCACGTGTGTAGCCCAACACGTAAGGGCCATGAGGACTTGACGTCATCCCAACCTTCCTCCTGCTTATCACAGGCAGTCCTACTAGAGTGCCCAGCTTAACCTGATGGCAACTAGAAGTAGGGGTTGCGCTCGTTGCGGGACTTAACCCAACATCTCACGACACGAGCTGACGACAGCCATGCAGCACCTGTGTTCTGTCCGGCCGAACCGAAGGATTCCATCTCTGGTATCCGCGACAGACATGTCAAGTGTTGGTAAGGTTCTGCGCGTAGCTTCGAATTAAACCACATGCTCCACCGCTTGTGCGGGTCCCCGTCAATTCATTTGAGTTTTAACCTTGCGGTCGTACTCCCCAGGCGGATTGTTTAACGCGTTAGCTGTGATACTGAAAATAAATTTCCAACATCTAACAATCATCGTTTACAGTATGGACTACGAGGGTATCTAATCCTCTTCGCTACCCATACTTTCGCACCTCAGCGTCAGTATTATCCCAGAAAGCCGCCTTCGCAACTGGTGTTCTACATAATATCTACGAATTTCACCTCTACACTATGTATTCCGCTTTCCTCTGATAAACTCTAGCTAAGTAGTTTTAATTGCAATTCCAAAGTTGAGCTTTGGGCTTTCACAATTAACTTACTTAACCGCCTACGCGCGCTTTACGCCCAGTAATTCCGAATTACGCTAGGTCCCTTCGTATTACCGCGGCTGCTGGCACGAAGTTAGCCGGACCTTATTCTTCGGGTACAGTCATTATCTTTCCCGACAAAAGAGCTTTACAACCCAAGGGCCTTCTTCACTCACGCGGCATCGCTGCATCAGAGTTTCCTCCATTGTGCAAGATTCCCCACTGCTGCCTCCCGTAGGAGTCTGGGCCGTGTCTCAGTCCCAGTGTGGCTGATCATCCTCTCAAATCAGCTATAGATCGTTGCCTTGGTAAGCTTTTACCTTACCAACAAGCTAATCTAGTGCGGGCTCATCTTTCGGCGATAAATCTTTCTCCGTAAGGACTTATCCGGTATTAGCACAGGTTTCCCCATGTTGTTCCGAACCAAAAGGCAGATTCCCACATGTTACGCACCCGTCTGCCGCTAGGTACAAGTACCTCGCTCGACTTGCATGTGTTAGGCGTGCCGCCAGCGTACATTCTGAGCCATGATCAAACTCTCAAGTTTAATAACGGCGTACACAAGCTTTGTGTATTAAATACACCACTCGTACAAATTACTATTTGTATAAGTTTATTATAAGCGTGTACGACAAATTTTTTTTGATAAATAAAACCGTCCACGCTTCTCTTCTGTATTTTACGTTTTCAAGAGCTCAACAAAACTGTGAAAAATCTCCAAGAAAAGTGAGATTTTTTTCAGTTTTATTCAAATAATGCAGCTAAACACCTAAATAATTAAAATTATTCAGTGCTAGGAAAATGGGTAATATAGTAAAACTGACCTAAGTCAAGCGATCAAAATAGTGAGAGAAATCAAGTATTATTGCGCTTTTTTTATGATTTTTTTACTATAAAAAACAACCTATAGTAGTCAATAAAGTAATTATTAAATGTTTCAAAAAAAAAACTTGATATTAAAAAACACTTATTTTAAGTCCACGTTTTTTGGCATATTACTAATATTAATATCCCTATTATTTATCATTTTAAATCATAATTTCTTCATAAAAAATCAAAAAGTTGAAGGCTTAAATGCATTCCAAATCGAAACCAAAAATATTCACTCGATTTTAATTCAGCAATTAAAAA
>CABZEY010000018.1 GCA_902524955.1 uncultured Pelagibacteraceae bacterium
ATATCATTGTGCGATTTGAATATTAAGTCAACCTTGCCCTTTCTTGCAAGCTCGAAATTTTATGTAGGTAATGATACTGGTTTTATGCATCTATCAGGATGTCTTGGAATTAAATCTTTTGGACTTTTTGGTCGGACCTCAACAAATTATTGTTCTTATAACGATAATATTTTTCCTATATCATTACCTGAAGATCAAAGAGTTAATATATCTAGATTGGATGCTATAAATTTTATAAAGCCTGAATATGTATTGAAATCTATTGCTTCCTCGAGTTTTGATTAATTTTTTCTAAAATTTTAAGTATCTTTGAACTTTCTTCAAGTTTTCTATTATGATAATTATCTGTAGATGTTAAGTATTTATTAAAAGCCATATTTATTTGATTAGCTTTTCTAATTTTAATTATTTTTTTATTTTTCTGACCATTAATTTCTACTATTGCATTTTGCAATATTTTTTTTGAAAATATAAAATTCACATATATGGACGCTTTTTCACATAAAATATTCATATAGTTTTGATAATTAGATTTAAATCCCCATGATAAATCAAAGTAAATTCCTTTATCATTATGACAAAAAAGATTACCAGAAATATCAACACCTTTTTCATAGACAACATTAGAATTTTTAAATTTTATATTTTGCGACTTAAACAATGTATACATTAACGAAATTGGATAAAATCCAGAATCGTAAAGTGCACCACCGCCTTTTTTTTTGTTAAATCTAAAACCTTTGTTTTTATACAGTGGAACTTTAAAAGCACTTTCAACAAATAATATTTTGCCAAATTTCTTGCTTTTAATAATATTATAAATTTTATTGAAAACAGGGTGCTCAACGTATTGAATCATTTCAAAAATTTTAACATTATTTTTTTTTGCAATTTTTTTAAGTTTAGAAAATTGCTTACTATTTGTACATATTGGTTTTTCACATATAACATTTTTTCTATTTTTCAGTGCAGCAAGGCAATTTTTGTAATGCTCTGAATTTATTGAGGAAATATAAACAAATTGGCTATGATTATTTTTTATAAAATCGTTTTTATTAAAAAAATATTTTATATTTTTAATATCTATTTTTCCCTTATTCTTTTTTTTGGTTAAAATAGAAATTACTTTTATATTTTTATTGCCCTTTATACTAGGTAAAACTTTATTTTGTAGATGATTACTCAATGACCATAAAGAAACTGAGAACATTAAATGAATGATACCAGAGTTCTTAAGTGAGGATTTACCATTGCATTTTCAAGAATTAATTCCTTAATTTGTTTCAGTGTAACCCATTTATAATCATTTCCAAATTCAATATCTTTACTACTTTGATGGTCAATGACTATTCCAAGATTTCTCTTATTTCTAAGTCTACCACCTTCTTCGGATACCCATTGTTTGAATAATATTTTACAATTATATTTTTTTGGAGATTTGAAATAATTTAAATACTTAACATTTCTACCACCATGAGCTTTTCTGATATTGCTGAACGTTGCCTGTACAGTTGGGCTTAATTGAATAAAATTATAGTTTCCTGGTTCAAATTTCGCATTAATCAAATAGTGAGGTGTGTTTTTAATTTTTTTTCTTAGTAAACCAAGTATACCTCCGTCAAATCCTGGCTCAGTAAACATTGGTTGATCCCAAGTATTATCAGTTTCTCTATTAAATGATTTAAGAACTCTCACACCTTCAACTTTATAAAAAGATCCTGAGTCATGTTTCATTACACCATTTTTTGTGAATTTCCATTTTTTACATTTTTTTAATGGAATTATTTTTACTTTTACTTTTGATTCTTTAATAATTTTTTTGTACCATTTTTTTAAGGCATTTGTGCTATTTTCTGGTTTATAGTTTCTATAAAGTTCACCTCTTAAGTTTGTAATTTTACTATTTTTATTTTTCATATAATTCTAGGATATGGTACATGCGTAATAAATTTTCCACCATTTCTTATATATTTTTTTTCTTTTTTAAATATTTCATCTTTGAAATTCCAAGCTCCTAGATAAGCATACCTTACGTTATTTGGAATACCCTTGTACTGGTAAATAGGTATATGTGAACCAGGGGTAAATTTACCAAATTTGGTTGGTGTTGTATCTAAGAAATAATCTATAAAATTATTTTTTAAACCACAATAGTTTAGAACTGTGCTTGATTTATAAGTTGCTCCATATCCAATTATAATTTTCCCATCATTTTTAATTTTTCTAAATATACTTATTAAAGCATTTTTTGATTTTTTTACGTTTCTTGCAAACTTTCTGTAAGTACTTAATTTTTCAATTCCAAATTTTTTTTCATCCGAAAGAAATTTTATATACTTCTTTGAAATTTGTACTTTTTGATTAATTTTTTTTTTAAAAAAAACTCTATTTGAACCTCCATGTGTATTTAACTTTTCAACTTTAAATATTTCAAGTCCTGTTTTTCTAGTCAAATTTTTCAAAGCAGTAAGTGAAAATACATAAGCATGTTCATCATAAAACTGGTCATATGAATTCTTTTTTAAAGCTTCTAACAATGAGGGATCCTCTAAAATAAAAATTCCACTTTTCTTAAGTGAAATTTCGATTGCATCAAATGTTTCTTTTAAATTGTGTATATGGCTTATAGTATTAGCAGAATATATGATATCGAAAAGTCCATTTTGATTGATGATTTTTTTTGAAAGTTTTTTTGTCCAAAAATTAGGATAGGTTTTAATCCTCATTCTTGATGTAATATCAGCAAGATTTTTACATGGCTCTACTCCAATATTATTTATTTTCTTAAAATGTTTTATAAAACATCCATCATTAGAACCAATTTCTAATATTGATTGAGGTTTGTAGGTTTTTATTAGAGATTTAGCTAATTTTTCATAAGCTGATCTCATAGTTTTAGACGCTGACGCTCTGTGAGCATATTTGTCATTAAACATTTTTTTTGGTGAAACAAATTTTCCAAGAGAAATTAATTTAGTACTTGAATGATAAATTAATTTTAGATTATACATGAACTCCTTCTTAGGTTTTTTTGTACTCAAATAACTATTTGTTATTGGATGACTACCTAGATTAAGAAATTCAATTTTTTTCATTTTTAATAATCTTATTTAGTTTACTTAAATTTAAACTTGTATTTTTGCCTAAAACTTTTTGATCAGATTTTTTAATTTTACTTTTTTTTATTTTCTCATTCAAGTTTTTAGCAAAATTGTATGCACTTTGTTTTTTCCCCCCAATATTAATTACACCAAATTTATTAAGCAATTTTAATGTAATTTTTGCTGCTTCGGTTTTCTTCAAAAAACTTGTTATATAATTAGTGAAAGCTGATTTGTGCGGAAATTGATCATCGTTCATGCAAACTCTTAAAATTAAGGAATTATTGTAAATATGCGATGCGCATTCACCACCCAATTTTGACCATCCATATTCATTAACAGGCTGTAAATTATCATTTTCACAATAATTTCCTCTTTTACCCTCGTAAACAAAATTAGTTGAAATATAAATTAATTTGATATTTTTTTTATAGCAACAAACTGCTACGTTCGCTGACCCAATAATATTAGTCATTATACTTTTTTTTATTTTTTTTTTGTGTTCAGCCATTGGATTCGAAAAGGCTGCTGCATGTATAAAATAATCTATCTTTTTATTTTTAATGTAGTTTTCAATTGAACTTTGTCTTAATATATCCATAGTTTTTTTGCTTGGTGCATAAATTTTATATTTTTTATTTACTTTAATGAGAGCTTTAGCAAATCGCCCCTCGCCACCAGATACTAATATCGTTTTCAAATTAATTTAAACTCCCTTAGATTTTTATCTTTATCTGACAAAATAGGCTTTTTAGTATTCCATTTAATATTAAAATTTTTGTCATTCCAAACAAAACCTGAGTTAAGCTTTTTTGAGAATTTTTTATTCATTAAATAAAGAATTACATTTTTTTTACCATAACAAAGATATCCATGGGCATATCCTTTTGGAATGAATAAAATATCATTTTTATTAAGTTTAAAATAAAAAATTTTACCAAAATCCTTACCTTTATTTAAATTAACTGTCACATCTAAAATGTTGCCATCAAGGATTACAACTAACTTTTCTTCATCCAATTTTTTATTATAATGCATTCCCCTCAGGACGTTTTTCCTCGATTGAGTAAGGATACTATAAATATACTTTTTTTGCATTTTTGATGGTATGATTTCAAGCAAATATCCCCGTTTATCTTTAAAAATTTTTTTTTTTAATTTTTTTGGAAACATTTATTTTGATATTAAATTTTTTAAATATTTTGAATAATTTGTATTAGCACAAAATTTAATTCGATTTTTAATTTGAGTTTTATTTATCCATTTATTGTTTAGCGCTATTTCTTCGATGCAGCCAATTTTATAGGATTGTCTGTCCTCAACATTTTGAATGAAGTTGCTTGCACTCTGTAAATCTTTAAAGTTTCCAACATCCATCCACGCAGATCCCCTTCCTAATTTAATAGTATTTAATTTATTTTGATTTTTATAAATTCTTATTAGATCAACTATCTCTAATTCACCTCTTTTAGAAGGCTTTAAACTTTTTGCATAATCTGAAACTTTTTTATCAAAAACATATAGGCCTGTTATTATTAAATTTGATGATGTTCTTTTTGGTTTCTCTATAATTCTTTTTATCCTATTTTTTTTGTCAAACTCTACTACTCCATAGGCTGATGGTTTATTACTAGGGTATAAATAAATATTACAGCCTTTATTTTTTTTAAACGAATCTTTTATTAATGGGGTTAACATATTGCCATAAAAAAAATTATCACCCAGTATCATTGCAATTGATTTATTTTTTATTAATTCTCTAGTTATTAAAAAAGCATCAGGTAGACCTCTGGGAGAATTTTGAATTACATATTTAATTTTAATACCCAGATCATTTTCTTCTCCAATAGTATTTCTAAAATTACGTTCTTGACCTTTATTAATTATAAATACAAATTCTTTTACACCACACAACATCATTAATGATAATGGGTAATAAAACATTGGTTTATCAAATACAGGCAAAAGCTGTTTATTTACTGATTGAGTCACAGGAAACATTCTTGATCCTGTACCACCACAAAGAATAATTGCTTTTTTAATCAAAGTAGTCCAAGCCTTTTAAAATTATATGACTTTTTTGTACTTTTAAGCCACTTTTTATTTTCGATATACCACTCTATTGTATTTTTTAAACCAATAGTGAGGTTATATTTCATTCTATAACCAATTGTTTTTTTAAAAAAAGCTGTATTAAGAGCATATCTCTTGTCATGACCTGGTCTATCTATAACTTTTTTTAAAAAGTTATTTTTATTTAGTATTGTTAGATTATTT
>CABZEY010000019.1 GCA_902524955.1 uncultured Pelagibacteraceae bacterium
AACTTAATTTTATTTTCTATACTCGGTTGGATAATTTTACCACTTATTATGTCATTACCGTTTTGGCTTGGTGGATATTCAAATTTTTTAAACTCATATTTTGAAACAGTTTCAGGATTTTCATCTTTTGGTGCAAGTATTTTTTCTAATAAAATAAGTATTTTAGACCCTCCTATTTTGCTGTGGCGCAGTTCGACCCAGGTTGTTGGGTCAATTTTTTTCATAATGACCATCATATTAGTTTTTGGAAATAGGGCTATAAATATATATCCTCTAAAATTTATAACAAAAAAAAAGGATACAGTTTACTTCTCATTAAATTTTGAAAAAGTTTTTAATAATACTGTATATGCATATGTTATAATTTTTTTAATTTCGATTTTCTTTCTTAATTTAACAGATCTAAGAATGTTAGATAAATTCAACTTATCTTTAACAATTATATCAACTGGCGGCTTTAAATCATCAAGTCTAATTTTAAATAATTTTGATCAGATAATAGTATCTATTTTGCTAATATTCTCTTCATTAAACATTTTTTTAGTTTTAGGAATATTAAAAATAAACAATACATACACTTATGATGAAGATAAATATTTTTTATTTTCATTTTTCTTTTTTATTTTAATATTATTGATTTTTTCTAATGATTTGACTTTGTCAGAAACGATTGTCCAATTATCATCCGCCATATCCAATTCTGGTATTAATTTTACAAATACCTCTCATGAAGATATAACTTTTATACTTATCACAGCCACTTTTTTTGGTGGCTGTCTTATTTCTTCGACATCAGGTTTTAAAATTTCAAGAATTTTAATTATTTTTAATAAAATATATTATGAATTATTAAAACTTTTAACCCCCTCTGCAGTGATTAATTCAACAATATTTAGATCAACTGAAAAAATAGAATTTAAAGATTTTTATTCAAGTAGTTTATTACTTTTACTATATATATTATTATTTATATTTTTTTCATTCGTGCTTACTTTAGAAAATATAAATTTTGAAAATAGCTTTTTGACTGCAATTTTATTAACTTTTAACACATTACCATCAACAATGTATCTAAGTGATAATATTAATTTTAATTCTTTTAGTGAATTTACAAAAATATTGACGATTTTAATGCTAATATTATCCAAAGTAACGCCAATAAGTATATTGGCATTAATAAAATATCGTTTTATAAAATAACAATTTGTTTACAGTTTTCATAAAATTTTATAATACTTTTTTAGGCGCCCTTAGCTCAGCTGGATAGAGCATCGGTTTTCTAAACCGAGGGTCGGAGGTTCGAGTCCTCCAGGGCGCGCCAAGGTTTTGACATGGATTTTGTATTTTTAATTTTTGTAATTATTTTTTTATTTATATATTTTTTACCTTTTTTTATTACTGAAATAAGAAATATTAAAAATTCAACTGCTGTTATGTGGTTAAATTTTTTTTTAGGATGGACTTTCTTAGGTTATTTACTCTTACTTTTTTATGCATCATTAACTAGTGATATTAAGAAAAAAAAATAAAAAATTCATTTTTTATGATTTATGTAACCAAAAATCTTTTTTGTAAAATTAGTAAAAGGTTTTAATAACTTGTATTTTGTTTATATGTTAATAAGTCTAGATGGTCACAAGCATACTTATGTTGGATATACAAAAAATTTAAGTCAAAGATTAAAATTACATAATTCTAGCAAAGGTGCAAAATATACAAAAGGTAGATCTTGGAAAATTATTTATTCAAAAAAATTTACCTCTAAATCTGAAGCAATAAAAAATGAATACAAGTTAAAAAAAAATCATTTGTTAAGGAAGAAAATTAAAAATAAAGCATTATAGCCAATTAGGAAAACTTAAACCTTTGCTTCTTAAGAAATCTTTATTGTAAATTTTTGAAGCATATCTGGCTCCAATATCACATAAAATAGTCACAATATTTTTTCCAGGACCAATCTTTTTTCCAAGCTCAATTGCGCCTGCTACATTTATTCCTGATGATGCACCAAGACTTAATCCTTCAAATTTTAATAGATCAAAAATAATATCAAGAGCATATTGATCATCAATTTGAAAAGCTTCGTTTACTTTTGCGTCTTTAAAATTTTCAGTAATTCTTGTAGTTCCTATACCTTCAGTTATAGACTCACCGGATGCAGAAAGTTCACTTTTTTTAAAAAAATTATATAATGCAGAGCCCATTGGATCACATAATCCGGTTATAATATTATTATTTTTTTCTTTAAGACCTTCTGCAACACCAGCCAATGTTCCCCCTGTACCTACAGAACAGATAAATCCATGGACCTTATTTTCAGTTTGCTTAAGAATTTCTTGAGCCGTTGTTTCTATGTGCGCTAATTTATTTATTGTATTATCGAATTGATTTGCCCAATAAACTTTATTTTTTAATTTTTTTCCTAATTCTAACGAGACATCTTTAGAATATTTTACATAATTTTTTGGATTAGCATATGGAACTGCATCAACTTCAATTAATTTAGCTCCAAGGTTTCTTAAGGTATTTTTTTTTTCCTCTGATTGCGTCTTTGGAATAACAATAGTTGTATTTATATTGTAGTAATTTGCTACCATTGCTATCCCTATCCCTGTATTTCCTGCAGTACCTTCAACTATAGTTCCTCCAGTCTCTAAAAGATTTTTTTTTAATGCATCATTAATAATGTATAGTGCAGCTCTATCTTTTACGGATTGACCTGGGTTTAAAAATTCTGCCTTACCATAAATATTGCATCCACTTATTTCAGAAGGTTTTTTTAAATATATTAAAGGTGTGTTACCTATTAAATCTATTACAGATGTTTTGTTCATTAATTTATTTTTTTGATAAAAAATTGTGTAACATCTGTATGGTCTAAAGAAAAGCCTGTTTCGCAATAATCAAGATAATAATTCCAAAGTCTTTTAAATTTTTCATCAAAATTTAACATTTTTAATTTTGGCCATGTTTGATTGAAATTTTGTTTCCATTCCACCAATGTTCTTGAATAGTCATAACCGAATGAAATTTTATGATATAGTTTAAATCCATTTTGTTTAAATAATTTTTGTAAAATGTTTTTTGTGGGCAACATCCCACCTGGAAAAATATATTTTTGTATAAAATCTACATTATTCAGGTATTTCCTAAACGAGTTTTCATTAATAGTAATGATTTGTAGACAAGCTGTTCCATTAATTTTTAACAAAGAATTTAATTTTTGAAAATATATATCCCAATATTTTTTACCAACAGCCTCAAACATTTCAATTGAGACTACGTTGCTGTATTTTTTGTTAATTTTTCTATAGTCTTCAAAAAAAATATTTTTATGATGCAATTTAGTATGTTCGTACTGATTTTTGCTAATTGTGTATCCATCTATGCTAATGTCCTCATTTGTCTGTTTTGCACGTTTTATAAATCCACCCCATCCGCATCCTATTTCGCATATATCACTTGAATTGTTGATATTTAAATTATCAATAATTGAGTCATATTTTTGCTTTTGAGCATCGTACAAAGATAAATTTTTATTTTTGAATAAAGCTGAAGAATAGGTCATGCTTTCATCTAACCATTCTTTATAAAAGTCGTTACCAAGATCGTAATGATAACTGATATTTTTTTTTGCTTGGTTAATTGTATTTTTTTTTAAAATAAAATTCACACTTTCTATAATTTTATTGTAGAAATTTGGTTTCCAACTATCTTTTTTAAGTTGTTGATTTTTTAACAAAATTTTTAGAAGGTTGTTAAGATTAGATGTATCCCATTTTTTTGATATATAACTTTCCGCAAAGCCTAAATCACC
>CABZEY010000020.1 GCA_902524955.1 uncultured Pelagibacteraceae bacterium
AAGAAATTGTAGCCCTAGTATCGAGACCAAAACTCAAAGTCTTAAGTTTATTCAATTTTGAAATACGATTTAATTTTTTATAAAATTTACAATCTTTATTTAATATTATTGTTCCATTTTTTGTTATATTTTTGATTATTTCAGATTTAGCTTTTGCTATATTATTTATACTACCAAGTTTACCTAGGTGTGCTTCACCAATATTTGTTATAACTCCTAAGTTAGGTTTCAAAATTTGAGATAAGGTGTTGATCTCTCCTAACTTGTTCATTCCAACTTCATATATATTATACTTTGATGCTTTATTTTGATTTATAAGAGTAAATGGTAATCCAATATCGTTGTTAAAAGATTTCTGTGATTTATAAGTAGAATCATATTTTTTTAATATAGAATACAAAATTTCTTTAAGACTTGTTTTCCCAGAACTACCTGTAATACCTATAAAAAAACGATCATTTAAAACTAATCTTTTTATTTTGGCTAAATCTTTAATAAATTTTCTGGTTGATGTGCACAAAATTACTCTTCTATTATTTTTCAAATTTTTAGTATATTTTGAGTTTTTCTCACCTATCACTATTGTTTTTTTAAAATTTTTAAGGACATAATTGATAAACTTATGTCCATCATTATTAGTTCCCTTTAAACAAACAAAAGCAGAGTTTTCTTTTACATCTCTGCTATCGATATAATATTTTGTATTTATAATATTTAAATTATAATTTAATTTGTTCATAAATTTTTAATGATTTCCTCATAATCAGAAAAGTGAAACCTTTTACCTTTAATTATTTGATAATTTTCATGACCTTTACCTGCAACTAATAATACTTCTTTATCACCAATACTTTTAATTGCTTTTTTAATAGCTAGTCTCCTGTTATTTATTATCAATCCATTATCAATATATTTATAAATTTGTTTTGTTATATCTTTAGAGTTTTCATCTCTGGGGTTGTCGTCCGTTACTATGATCTTTTTACATAATTTATTGACAATTTTTCCCATTTTTCCTCTTTTTCCCTTATCTCTATTACCACCACAGCCAAAAACTATATTTACACTCTTTTTAAAATGGCTCTCTAATGTAGTAATTACTTTCTGCAGGCCATCAGGTGTATGTGCATAATCTAAGCAAACGGTCTTATTTTTATTTTTTAAAATATTTAATCTTCCTTCAATTGGTTTTATTTTTGGTAATACTTTAATTATTTTTTTTATACTTATTCCTGAGGAAACTGAAAGCATTATTGCATGAAATAAATTTTTAATTTGAAATTCTCCAATTAAGTTAACAGTGATATTATAAATTTTATTATTACAATTAATTTTTAGTTTTGTTTTTGACCCGTAAGGCTTTGACATTAAAATTTTAAAAGAATTATTTTTTGATTGTAGGATTAATTGTGATTTTTTTTTTACTTTGTTTCTAATTAATTTTGCAATACTATCATCACAAATTATATCCGAGTGAACTTTTAAATTTTTTCTAAAAAGAATTAATTTTGCGTTTAAGTAAGATTTCATTGATTTATGATAATCAAGATGGTCTCTTGAAAAATTAGTGAAAACTACGCCACTAAATTTAAGGCCAGTTAATCTTCCTTGGTATAAACCATGGCTAGATGCTTCAATAATTACATTATTTATCTTTCGCTTCTTAACTAAATTTAAAAATTTAAAAATATCAAGATTGTCCGGAGTAGTTAAATTATTTTTTTTTATATAATTTTTATGATAGTAACCAAGAGTACCAATATTAGCACAAGATATTTTATTTAAAACGTTAATTTGATAAAAAAAATCTGCTACAGAGGTTTTGCCGTTTGTACCAGTAACTGCATAAAGGTTTTTGGGAATATCTTTGTATTTCTTTTTAATTAAATAAAAATAAAATTTTTTAATATTTTTTACTACATAGGTATTTTTATAATTTATTTTTTTCTGTGAAACTATCAAATAAGGTTTTTTTTTAAATACTTCATTAAGAAAAGGGTTATCTATTTTTTTATTTGAAACAAAATCAAAAAAAATTTCGTTTTTTTTTAGTTTTCTTGAGTCATTACATAAGTTTTTTTCTATAATTTTAGAGGTTTTCATTAATTTAATTTTGCATATTCATTAAAATTTAATGTGTTCAAAATTGGTCCAATTTTTTTTATAATTTGGCCATTAATATATCCTGCATTCCAGCCAGATTCTCTTCTATTGTGTCCCCATAATTTTTGAGAGCCTTTAGGCTCATCTATAGTAACTGTTAAAACATAAAATTTATTGTTAATCTCAAATGCAGATGTAAATATATTTAAAATTTCTTTAGAGTAACCTTTGGTAAATTTATGTGGTTTTTGCGCCGTACCAGTTTTGCCCATCACATTATAACCCTTAATGTCAGCTTTTCTTCCACTGCCTCCTCTACTATAATTGTTATCAACATTTGTTCTTAAAATCTTTCTCATGGTTTCACTGTTTTTTACTGATATGGTTTGTGATTTAATTTTTATGTCTTTATTTTTTAATAAAGAAATATCTAAAAGATTACCCCCATTTATTATTGAAGCAAATGCTCTAGTGAGTTGAATTGGGGTTGTGTTAATGCCATGACCATAACCAGCTGTTAAAGTATTGCACTTTCCCCACCTTTTTTTTGTGGAAGATGACACCTCTGGAAGTTCAATTGTTGAACTTTTAAAAATTTCTAAATTTTCTAAAAAATTTCTGTATGTATTTAATCCCGAATCTTGAATTATTCTAATAGTACCTATGTTAGAAGACTCAACGAGTATATCGTTAACAGATAAGTTTTTTTTATTTGCTGAATATCTGTATTCTTTTATTGGAAATTTTCCACATTTTACCTCTTTTGGTAAGTTTTTATAAATTTTATCACGAGTAACAATGTTTTTTTCTAATGCATTCGCAATTACAAAAGTCTTAAAAATCGATCCTAATTCATAAAGACCCTTTGTATTTTTATTAAATAAATTACTTTTATTTATTAACTCTTTACGATTATTAGGATTATAATCTGGCAAGGATATCATAGATATAACTTTGCCAGATTGAGCATCTAACAAAATACTAGAAGCACCTTTGGCATCAAATAAGTTCATACCTTGTATTAAAGTTTCCCGAATTATAAACTGAATATTTTGATCAACAGATAATACAATTGGTTCATCAATTTTATTTTTGTTTAATATTTCTTTATCTAAAAACATTTCAATACCTGAAATGCCCTTTTGATCTACATCAACATTTCCAATAATATGAGAAAATAAGTTCTTATTTGGATAGATTCTAACCTCATTTCTAACTAGTTCAATTGAAGGTTCTCCTAATCTTAAAGCTTTGTTGTATTCCGATGGTGTCAAATTTTTTTTAATAATATGAGATGGTTTATTTTTAAAATTTTTTATTTTTTTAAGATCGATATCAGAAAAATTTATCCTTAATTTTAAATTCAGGTTTCTAAAATTTTTTACTTTTTTGGTTCTTATTAATAAGTCATGAGTTTTTATATTATATGCTAAAAGATTATGATTTTGATCAACAATAGCTCTTCTTTTAACGTTTTCTAAAAAATAATTATCAG
>CABZEY010000021.1 GCA_902524955.1 uncultured Pelagibacteraceae bacterium
ACGAATTCAAAACATTACGCAGGGCCTTATAAAATCACAAAATCTACAAGTATTTTTAATGATAGTATTGTTTG
The DNA here is from genome assembly GCA_902524955.1 of uncultured Pelagibacteraceae bacterium. Taxonomy (GTDB): domain Bacteria; phylum Pseudomonadota; class Alphaproteobacteria; order Pelagibacterales; family Pelagibacteraceae; genus HIMB114. Next base: position 75 of record CABZEY010000021.1, read on the forward strand.
TTATGTTTTTAATGATCTAAGTCGCCTTGGTTTTTTATATTATATTTTTCTAATCATATTTTATGGAGACTTGAGTAGATCTAAAAAGGTAACTAAAATTATCTCAAAAAGTATCAAAATCTCATCTAAAGAAAAAATAAACGTACAATGTGATGGTGAAAAATATGGGAATTTACCTATTGAGATAAATTTTTCTTCGGAGGGTGTTAATCTTTTAACCGCTTAAACAATTAATGTAATTGCCAATAACACCATACCAACAATTACAAGTAAAACAGGAACTGCTTTGTTTAAAGGTAAATTTGATAGACTCATTGTAATTAGTTAATTATCACCAATAGCTATCTTTTCAATTGCTTAAACAGATTTCTAATCTGTAAAAATTCAATATTTTTCAGTGGATTATCCGTATCTAAATAATTGATAAAACAATACATTATAAGTATAGGTTTATAATGTCTTTTGAAATCAAATATAAAGGCAAAAAGCTAAGTAACGAAGAAGTGTTAATTTATGCGGGTTGCATCCTAGCATTAATTGCCATGTTATTACCTTGGGTTACATTTGGAGCACGTTCGGCTAATGGATTTAAATTAGATATGTGGATCTTTCTTTTGCCACTTGGTTTTTCTCTATATCAACTCAAAAATAAACAAAAATTTGCTAAAGAAAAAAATATTATTTTATTAATTGAGTTAGCTCCAGCAATTATAAGTGCAATCGGAACGTTTGTTTTTATTGCTGATAAACAAAGAGTCATGTTTAATAAATCAGTAAATTTTGCATCCACAGGATGCTATATCTTCATCATTGCATGTGCGATTATAGGTTATGGCGCTTATTTAAATTCAAAGAAAATAAAATAATTAATTTCTTTTACGCTTTTGTGATTTAATTTCATCATTATATTTTTTTAAAACATAAATAACGCCACACAGTACTAATAATAAACCATATTGATAATTAGTTTGTATTAGAAAATTATAAAGTCCATGAAGTAAATAAGGAATCACCAAAGCTAATGTTAGATAGGATTTATCTTTTGATTTTTTAAACCTATAACGTGAAAAATTAATCCCCATCACCGCTCCAAAAATAGCGTGAGCTGGGACTGCGGTAAAAGATCTTACTAAGGCAACTGCATAAGGATCACCAAGACCACCTCTTAAATATACATAGTAAATATTTTCCAACATAGCAAAGCCTAAAGAGATACACACTCCATAAACAATGCCATCAATAGGCTCATCAAAATCTTTAAATTTATAAACAATATTTAAAAATACTAAAAATTTTAAACCTTCTTCAACAATTGCTGGACCAAAAAAAGAGCTTGATAAAATATTAGAAATCCCAAGATCTCTATAAACTTCAAATAATAATGTATTTCCGATATATGCAGGTAAGCAAATTGCTAATCCCCAAAAAAAAGTTTTTAAAATTTTATCTTGAGGTTCTGGGAATTTATCACCTTTAACAAAGTACATTAAAATAAGAATAGATGGTAAAGTGGTAATAATTAATAGTCCCATTGTTAATGAAATTATTTGATTTTTATTGGATTGCCAAATCTATTTTTCTTTTTTTCACCCTCAGTCGCGTACCAAATAATTAATAAAATTATACCAATACCCGTCAGAGCTAAAAGCATCCACCAGCCAGATTTTCCAATATCATGTAATCTTCTTGCCGTTACAGAAATACTTGGTATGAAAACAGCAAGATAAGCTATAGTGTTTAAAGGAGTGTACTCCTCTTCAACCGAGTAACCAAGTACTGAAATGTCGATATACAGCGTTACGATACCAACAAGTAAACAGAAGAGGCAAAAATACCAAAATTCAGATCGTTGAGCTCTACCTTCAAAGGTAGCATATTTTTTGAAACACACTTTGACAGATGTCGATAGATCCATTTATCAAAATATATATTTTTTTTTGCGATTATCAAATTATAAAAAATAAAATATAATTGATATTAAAATCACAAAGTAACCTATGGGCCCTAAAAATTTTGAATAATAGTCAACTTTGTTTATAGGGTTGTTATACTTTACAAATCGATGATGTGCATAAACACTCAATATAGTTGAGCCGCCTGTGAAAATGTAAGAAGCAAAAATAAAAGCATCTAAAAACGTTAAATAATCAAGTTTAGGAATTTCCTCATCAATGATAAAATTATATGCAATTAATGCTAGTAAAGCGACAATTGTTATATTAACTTTTGCATCTACCTCTCTTGGATGAACCCAAAAAACTGACCAAGAAATACCTAGAATAAAAATAATTGGTAAAAATATTTTTATTAAATAATAAAATGATAATCTTTCAGCCGTAATCTCTAATATGAAACCTTCATAATCATAATCTCCTTCAGTATATCGGCTAAGGTAGTTTTTTACATTTGTTACTTTCCACCCTGGTACATGTATCCCGTCTTCACCTTCAATATTGAATAAGGTATCTTCATATTTTTTCATCAATCTATTTGGTTCAAATACAGTTCTTGAAACAGGAAATTCAGTATAAAGCTCAAATTTAAAAATTTGTTTATCGAATGGAAATTTTTTAAAACTAAAATTAGATTTAAATTTTGCTGTGTCTCTTATTCGACTCTGCACAGTGCCATTACTAAATATTTCAATCCAATCAGCCCGGCCTTTTATAAAATCAGGTTTATCTTTTCGATTATAAAACTCTACAATGGGATCAAATATCTTTCTATTCTCTCCCCATACTAAGTTCGGGTCATAATCACATAGCCAAGCAGGTTTGTTGGTATCTTCATACATTCCCATATCTTTCAATAAAGATACAATTCTTGGATCTTTCCAATAAACATAAAGGGTAAATAAAGCATCAAAATCTAAGTTCTTTCCATCGACTTTATTGATATCCTCAATAATAAGTTCGGTATTTAACTTGAAAGGTTTTTTTTGACCACTAGGAAAGCCTGGGAAATCTAAGCGTTGAAACAATTTTTTGCAAAATTCACCCGTTACCTCTTTGTCTAAATATTTAAAGTCGTTAATTGCATGAGCAGGTT